>JAADED010000030.1 GCA_013153605.1 Chlorobiota bacterium
GGGAAGCGGCCGTCACCACACGGATTTTATGTTTGGGTTTATAGGGTTTAACGGGTTCTCGTCTTATTTCTTTAACGGGCGTTGCCATGGTATGTCCGCTCATGGTAATGCAAGTTTTTGTAAAAGTGTGGAGAAGTTACAAAATTTCGACCAATTGGGGAAGTTTTTTAAATCGCCGAAAAAGAAAATCCGGCCGAAAATTCCCGTCGATTCAGGTACGTTTTCGTATACGGCGGACGATGACTTTTCCTCCCGGCCGGACGGAGATCAAAAGGGGGCCTTCGACCGAATAGGTGCCGTCTTTCAAACTTCCTTTGATGCGTACGTATTTCCAAGGCACCCGGATTTCCAGCGTGAGCGGATAATCATAGCGGGAAAGATCAAGATCCGTACGAAGGCGAATCATGTATCGTCCGAAGAACCGCCGGGTGCGGATGCGGGTATGGAGGCGTTCGTACATGTATTTGCCCGTCTCCGCTTCGGGAGCGATCCAATAGGGCGAAGCCGTCAGCAATTCAAGATGGCGTGCGAAGGTGGAAGGATGTACCGAATAGGTATGTGTCACGCCGTGGTAAGTGAGAATACCTTCTTCTTTGGAACCCGGCGGAAAAAAGTGATGATACATCAAAATGATCCATTTGCCCCGGGCGGATTTCAATAAAGATTTCAGAGAATCCGGGGAGGGAAGGGTATCGTTGAGGAAAGCCACGCTCTTGAGATGCCAGGGATCGAAATTTTGGTAATCATTGAACCACAGACCTTTGTATGTGCCCGTCCTTGCCAGGAGAAATCCCGCTTTGCGGGCGGCTTTGCGGATGCTGTCGCTGGTGAACGAGTAAGGGTAATGAAGGGTAATAACCGGTTTTCCAATTCGGTTTTCGATCAATTTCTTGATTTTTCGCATCCGCGCGGCCAGGGAGTCCGTCCGGGCGCGGGGCGGATATTTGCGGTGCCGATAGCCGTGGGCCGCTATTTCGTGGCCGTGGCGGGCCAACACACGTACTTGGGCCCATCCCATTTTTTTGATTTGAAACATCCCCGGCTCGGCCGAGTACGATGGTTCTTCCTTCACCCATTCGCCCACTACGCTGAAGGTGGCTTTCATGCCGTATTTTTCCAGCAAGGGAAAAGCGTAGGCAAATTGGGTCCAGGTGCCGTCGTCGAAGGAGATGCTCACCGCCCCGGGTTTGCCGTCTTTAAAAGGGGTGATGCGGGCATCGAATTTCCCTTGGGAAAAAATCCACCACGGGATTAGCCAAAGTCCTACGAAATATTTTATCGAAAGCGAATTTTCCATCGGGTTTCCCGGTTTAAATCAAAAATCAACAACCATTCGCCGTCCCGTTGCTCCAGCCGGTAGGGAGTATCGGAATCGATGCGGAGAGGTCGTGCGGGAAGGCGGAGGGTGAATCCGTCCAAGGGCATTTCTCCCGGTTTGAGCACGATGTCCAAAGTGCCGTCTTTTTCCCTGACCTGCCCCCGTATTTGATGATAAGCCGTCCACCGGTCGGCAACTTCGTTGAGGGAGGGCGTCCAGACGCCCCGTTTGCGAAGGTAGGTGACCAAGTCGTACAAAGGTTGCATGGTGATGTCGCTGTGGCCCGCATACATGGGATGTCCCAAGAACACCATAATCCCGCGGCGAGGGCGTACCAGGGAATCGAAGTAACGCTTGAGATAACGGGAGAACCGTCGGGCGTCGCGTTCTTGTTCTCGAGCGGGGTACGGAAGGTTCTCGGCAATTTTTCGGTAAAAATACCAATCGCTCCGGTAGATTTGCGAAATTTCCCACAGGCCGGTGGTCAGAAACATGTCGTCTTTAAAAATCGGAATGTCGTACGGCACCACCGACCCGCGAACAAAGCCGCTGTCCACGGCCGCAATGCTGGAATCATAGCGGTAGCCCAAGCGGTCGAGCCAATAATATCCCCAAAAGGAATTGGATACGTAGGGAAAACGAAATCCTTTGAAATTTTTATCCCAAAACCGGCGGTTACGGACCAGCTCCCGGTAGGTGGCATAATAATCCAATGTGCGAAAATCGGGGTGGGAAAAGGAATGGCCTTCCACCGAAACGAGAGGTTCGCGCCGAAGGGCGGTGCGGACTTGCGGCGGCACCGAAGGCGTTACGAAAAACACGGTAGGCAAGCGGAATCGACGGATAAATCGGAATACCCGTTCGTATTCTTCGGGAGTCCCGCCGTCGTCGAAAGTTTGGCAATAAGCGGCGGGGGCCCCGTCTTTCCAGGGCGACAGATAGACGGGGTACCGCGTGTGTCCGGTATATCGGCGGAGAAGAAAGCGGTAAAATTCCCGGATTTCTTGCGGATCGGACAGGCCGCCGTCGTCTTCGGGGTGCAAAAGAGAATAAGAAGGGAGCATGACCGTCATGCCTTTTCCGTAGGGGTGCATCCATCCCGCCGGTCGCCGTTTACCATCTTTTTCCCACCACATCCAAACCTCGGTGCGGGGGTCGAGATCCGTTGGCACCAATAACCATTCGGCAAGACGGAAAGGAAGGCCCTCCGCCCACGGCAAGCCGGGTTCCGACCGCAGGCGGGCGTCTTTGACAACCGCTTCATCCAATCGGGCGCCGGCGGCGGGTGCCAGGGGCCATATCCGGGCGTCTAAGGGGCGGCGGAGCGTAAGCCGGTCGGTGCCGTCGGGACGATTTCGGCCGATATGGGTGTCGGTGATCAGCCAGCCTCCGTTTTCCACCCATCGGGCGAGAGAGGCCAGTTCTTCGTCGGTCATGTAGGTGAGGTCCAACCGGCGGGGTATGTCGTGATAGCCCGCTACGGTGGGGATGAAAATCCAGTCGAATTCCGCCAGTCTGGCGCTGTCCCACAATACGGTGCGGTCGTGCAAACGAAGGCGAACGCCGAATTCGTTTAGAAATTGGAGGGCCAGAACCGCGCCGTCGGCCACCGTCCCCCGACCTTCGTCGGCTCCGGCGGTGATAAGGAGAGCTTTGGGAAAGCGGTAGGCGTGTTGGGCGTGCCCTAGGGGAGCCGGTCCCCAGAGTAAAATCCACCAAAGCGATAACCAAAAAAAAGTCCTTTTCATTTCGGCGAAAGATATACAAAAAACGTTCCCCTCGTTCCGGTTATTTCGAAAAAAAATTCGAATTCAAAAATTTAATTATCCCTCCATTGTCGGAAGGTCAAGAATCTGAAGTCGCCGGATGAGGCGAGACGTTTAGAAAAATATGAATCGGGAAAAATTAAATTAAAAAATTTATTTCCCCCAAGGAATCTTTGGGATAAATCCCCGGTTATTCAACCCCGCCAAAAGTAGGGTGTAAGCTCTTGTTCGGAACGGGGGTTTTATGAAAAGAGCCGGTCGGATTTGGCTTTAAGCATGCTGATCAGGAAAATGGACGGAACCGCGGCCAAGACGAGCAACCAGTTGTGGGAGATCAGGCCGTACGCCGCAATTCCTCCCATGGCCCAAGCCATGGCGTCCAGATAAAAGGCGTATAAAGATTGGCGCCGGACGGCAAACAGGGCCCACAGGGTCAAAAGGGCGGCCACCGAAGCAAGGCCCAAAATCATGTATCCGTATGCAAATCCGTACACGGCCATGCCGGCCAAAGCGGCCATGGAAAGCACGTACCAAAGCGAAGTGAGCGTGTGTTTTTTCATGGTGTCGGTTTTTGGTGCAACCCAATTTACAAAAAATTCTTAAAACTTGTTCGGTTTTTTAGGAGAATAATCTTTAAAAATGGAAAAGCCCGAATGAGGAGGTTAATCCTTTAATTTAAGCACCGCCATAAACGCCGATTGCGGTACTTGCACCTTTCCGATTTGGCGCATGCGTTTCTTCCCTTTCTTTTGTTTTTCGAGGAGTTTGCGCTTACGCGTGATGTCGCCGCCGTAACATTTGGCCGTCACGTCTTTGCGCAAAGCTTTGACCGTTTCGCGGGCGATAATGCGCGACCCGATGGCCGCCTGGATGGGCACGTCGAATTGTTGGCGAGGAATGAGCTCTTTGAGTTTGCTTACCATTTTACGGCCGATTTCGTAGGCACGGTCACGGTGAATCAGGGCCGACAGGGCATCCACGGGTTGACCGTTGATCAGGATGTCCACTTTCACCAGATCCGAGGGGCGGAAGCCGATTTGGTGGTAGTCGAACGAGGCGTAGCCGCGCGACACGGTTTTGAGTTTGTCGTAAAAATCGAAGACGATTTCCGCCAACGGCATGTCGAAGGTGAGTTCCACCCGTTCGGGCGTGAGGTAGATTTGGTTTTTGATTTCGCCCCGTTTGTCAAGGGCCAATTTCATCACGGGCCCCACGTATTCGGCTTTGGTGATGATGGTGGCTTTGATGTAGGGTTCTTCCACGCGGTCGAGGCGCCCGGGGTCGGGGAGGTCCGACGGGTTGTGGATTTCGATGGCTTTGTCGGGTTCTTTTTTGGTGTATGCTTTGTAAGGCACGTTGGGCACGGTGGTAATCACGTTCATGCCGAATTCCCGTTCGAGCCGCTCTTGGATGATTTCCATATGCAACATTCCCAGGAAGCCGGCGCGGAATCCGAACCCCAAGGCCGCCGACGACTCGGGTTCGAAGGTGAGGCTGGCATCGTTGAGACGCAATTTTTCCAGGGCCGAGCGCAGGTCTTCGTAATCCTCGGTATCCACCGGATAGAGGCCGGCAAACACCATGGGTTTGACCTCTTCGAATCCTTCGATGGGTTTATCGGTGGGATTGAGCGCATCGGTAATGGTATCGCCCACTTTCACTTCGCGGGCGTCTTTGATGCCGGAAATCAGGTAACCCACGTCGCCGGTGCCGATTTCGTCGCGGGGCACTTTTTTGAGTTTGAGGGCGCCCACTTCTTCCGCTTCGTATTCGCGTCCCGTGGCCATGAATTTCACCTTTTGGCCTTTGCGGATTTTGCCGTTAAACACCCGGAAATAGACTTCGATACCACGGTAGGGATTGTACACCGAGTCGAAAATGAGGGCTTGAAGGGGGGCGTCGGGGTCGCCTTGGGGCGGAGGGATGCGTTTGATGATGGCTTCGAGGATTTTGTCCACGCCTTGTCCCGTTTTGGCGCTGGCCCAAATCACTTCGTCGGGGTCCACGCCCAGCAAATCCACGATGTCTTCCGTTACCTTTTCGGGGTCGGCCCCCGGTAAGTCCACTTTGTTGACGATGGGAATGATTTCCAAATCGTGTTCAAGGGCAATGTAGAGGTTCGAAATGGTTTGTGCCTGAATACTTTGAGAGGCGTCCACCACCAGCAAGGCCCCTTCGCATGCGGCAATGGCGCGCGAGACTTCGTACGAAAAATCCACGTGTCCCGGCGTATCGATCAGGTTGAGTTTATATTTTTTTCCTTCGAATTCATAATCCATTTGGATGGCGTGGCTCTTGATGGTGATGCCCCGTTCCCGTTCCAATTCCATGTCGTCGAGCACCTGGTCTTTCATTTCCCGTTCCGACAACGTTCCTGTCAGTTCCAAAAGCCTGTCAGCCAACGTGCTCTTGCCGTGGTCGATGTGGGCGATGATCGAGAAGTTGCGTATGTGGTCGATGACTGCCATGGGCGGAACGGAATTGCACAAAAATACGTCAAAAAAACCAACCCGTCGTTTTAGTCTTGCTCGAGCCCGTACATGGCCGTTTTTTGTCGCCCGTCGGAGAGGCGGTAGGCGCGAAACATGCCGGCGGTGTTAAAATACCAGCTTACCCGTCCCCGGCGGTCGATGCCGATAAAGCCGCCGTCGCCGCCCAGGGTCCCTACCGAGTCGATTGAGGCACGCAAGGCTTCGTCCAGCGATTTGCCGGCATAAGCCATGAGGGCGCTCACCCGGTGGGCCGCCGCGGTGCGGATAAAATATTCGCCCGTCCCGGTGGCCGATACCGCACAGGTGCGATTATCCGCATAGGTGCCTGCGCCGATCACGGGAGAATCGCCCACGCGTCCGTATTTTTTGCCCGACAATCCGCCCGTGGAGGTGCCGGCGGCCAGGTTGCCGTCTTTGTCCAAGGCCACGCATCCCACCGTGCCGTATTTGGTAAATCCTTCGGGCATTTCCAGGGCTCCGGTGTCGAAATAATCGGGGGACATCATCTCCAGCCCCCGTTCCCGCGCAAATTGTTCCGCCCCTTCGCATGTGAGGCACACATGACGGCAACTGTCCATCACCAGCCGGGCGGCCGAGATCGGATGGCGGATAAACCGCACGTTGGCCACCGCTCCCGCATTGAGGGTGCGCCCGTCCATGATAGAGGCGTCCATGCGCACTTCGCCGTAGGCATCCCGCACCGACCCTCGTCCCGCATTGAACAGAGGATCGTCTTCCATCAGGCGGATGGCCGTTTCCACCGCATCCACGGCGCTTCCGCCCCGGGCCAACACTTCGTAAGCCGAATCCCGGGCTCGGTTTAAGGCCTTGCGGTAGGCTTCCTCCACCCGGGGAGGCAAATCTCGAATGGTGCCCGCTCCGCCGTGAATCACCACGCCGAATAGAGGAGCGGAAGTTTCGGAAAAGGCCTGCGGGACCGGCGTGCGGCATGCACCCCAAATCCATACCGTGAAGGCCCACCATATCCAACGTTTCATACGATTCGAGTTTTCACAAAGATAACGACTTCCGCCGCGATTTTTTATCCCGCCCGGTTTTATCATTTTTTGAACAAAGATTTGGGCAATTATTATTTTTTTCGTAATATTGCTTTGAAAACAAAACAGCGTTTGTCATGAAAAAATACCTTTTTATACTGGCTTTGGTGTTTGGAGTGGCTTCTTACGCCCAAGAGGGAGCCAAGCAATTCAATCCCGAAGAATATGCCAAAAAATTGACCGAGCAAATCACGGGATACCTTCAAATTACCGATGAAGGCACCATTCAAGCCGTTCAACGGGAAGCCTATTATTATGCATTGAGCATGCAAAAACATCTTCTTTTGGCCGAACAGGAAGGTTTGTTCCGCCAAGGCAAAGATTTGGAAACCGTGATGCGCGAAATCAAACCCGAAGTGTTGAAAGCCACCAAATTTTACGATCAATTGGCCCGCATTTTGGGGAAAGATCGGGTGGAAAAATTACGTGAAATCGATTTGTTCTAACCGGCAATCCGCTTAACCCCTTGAATGCCGCCCGGAGTTTCCGGGCGGTTCTTGTATCATGAAAGTAGCAGGCATACACGGCGTCACCGAACTCTTGGCATCCGGACGTCCCGTTCAACAAGTGTGGGTCAAAGAGGGCGGCCGCTCGCCGCGGCTCGAAGGGCTCGTTTCCCGCTTACGTGAAGCGGGTGTGCCCGTCAAATACGTACCCCGCCAAAAATTGGACAAATTGTACGGCGGTGTTCATCAGGGCGTGGTGGCCGAGACGTCGCCGGTGGAATGGGTGCCCCTG
The DNA here is from genome assembly GCA_013153605.1 of Chlorobiota bacterium. Classification (GTDB taxonomy): domain Bacteria; phylum Bacteroidota; class Bacteroidia; order Flavobacteriales; family Flavobacteriaceae; genus JAADED01. The sequence continues at coordinate 7,373 of JAADED010000030.1, forward strand.
GAAGAATTGGCCGACCGCGCTTTCGCCGCCAAAGACAAACCCGTATTCGTCTTATTGGACGGCGTAACCGATGCCCGCAATTTGGGAGCCATCCTTCGAACGGCTTGGGCTTTTGATGCCGACGGGGTGATTATGCCCGCCCACCGGGCGGCTCCGGTTAATGAAGATACGGTACGCACTTCGGCAGGCGCGGTATTTCACGTCCCTTTGGTGAAGGTCAACCACTTGGCGGATGCGATCTATTACCTTCAAAGTTTGGGAGCCGAAGCGGTGGCAGCCACCGGAAAGGCGGCCCTTCCGCTGGAAATGTACCGGTTTACGCGGCCCGTGGCCCTCATCATGGGCGACGAGCACAAAGGAATCAGCCGAAAGGTGGAACAGGCGGCCGATACGCGTTTAAAAATCACCATGAATCCCGCCGTGGATTCACTCAACGTGTCGGTGGCCGCGGCCGTGTTTCTTTATGAAATCCATAAACAATTCATGTCCTCTAACGCTTGATGCCCCGGGTATCGAGATATCGGCGGTAGCGCCGGGCGTTGCGCAAATGTTGGGCGTAGGTGGAGGCAAACAGATGATACCCCGGACGGGCGGGGTCGGCCACGAAATACAAATAATCATGCCGGGCCGGATGGAGGACCGCTTCGATGTCGGACAGGTCGGGCATGCTCACCGGGCCAGGAGGAAGACCGTAATACCGGTAGGTATTGTAAGGATCGTCGATTTCGATATGTTTGTGGAGCACCCTTCGAATAACGGAGGTGTCTCCCGTGGCGCGTTTATAGGCATATACCGCCGTGGGGTCGGCTTCCAATTTCATTCCTCTTTTCAACCGGTTCAGATAAACACCCGCAATCACGGGTTTTTCTTCGGGTCGTAAGGTTTCCTTTTTGACAATGGATGCCAAAATTCCCGCTTCCACCGGCGTCAGTCCCAGCCGGCGTGCCGCTTCCCGCCTTTCTTTGTTCCAATAGCGGTTATATTCTTTCCACATCCTTTGTCGGAATTCGTCGGCGGTGGTGGTGTAATAGAGGCGGTAAGTATTGGGCAAATACATAAGCAAGGCGTTCTCCCGGGTGAATCCCGTCGAATCCAAAAAAGCGGGGTCCCGGAAGGCGCGAATCAATTCCGTCGAATCGGCGATAATGCGGGAGGCCACCTTGCCCGCCAATTCTTCCAGCGAGGAAATGTTGTTGAAGGTAAGGGTGATTTCCGTTTGCCATCCCGCCCGAAGCATGTTGATGATTTGGTTATTGCTCATTCCGCGTCGAATACGATATTTGCCGGGTTCGGGACTGAATTTTTTGATGCGTACGGCACGGGCATAGGTGGCGGGACGCACCAGGTGAGGGCTTAAGAGAGACACGGTTTCTTCGGCCGAAGTGCCGGGCGGAACGGTGATGAGGGCGCTCTCGGTCTTCACGTTTGGGGCGAAAAAGAGCACGTACATGACTCCTCCGCCCACCAAAGCGGCCAGCAAAAGCAATCCCAATATTTTTCCTGCCGTTTTCATCGGCGTTAAAGATACGCAATTTCCGCTCCTTCCGCCGATGCCCGTTCGATCGTCGGGACATTCCGCGCCGGGAGGCCTTTTTTAAATTGAATCAAAATAAATTATCTTTGCATCAAAAGGCGCATTCCCGATGAAAAAATCACCGGAGGAAATCAAAAAAATCGAAAACGAAATATACGAGCTGCTCAAGCAGGTGATCGACCCCGAAATAGGCATCGACATCATCAATTTGGGTTTGGTATATAATATCGTGTATGACGGCGACAAAACCGTATATGTGGAGATGACCCTTTCCACGCCCGCATGCCCGTTGAGCGACGCGTTGGTACAAACGGTGGAAAACATCATTAAACAAAAATATCCCGATTTCGACGTAAAAGTGGAATTGGTTTTCGACCCGCCCTGGGATACTTCTATGATCAGCGAGGAAGGCAAGAAAAAACTGGGCATGCTCTGAGGGCGAGGTGAAAAAATTTTTGATTCTTATCGGGTTGGTATATATGGCGGCGGGTTGCCGCAAGGAGGCTCCCTTTTCTCCTCCGGTCGCCGAGGAGGTATTGGCCTACGATTACGCTTACGGCCCCCATCCCCTTCAAAAAATGGACGTGTACATTCCCCCCGGCTTGCGCGATACCATGGCCGTGTTGGTGATTGTCCACGGCGGAAGCTGGGTGGGAGGCGACAAATCCGATTGGAAGCAATGGTTCGATTACGAGCGGAACGCCAAAAAATACGCCACCCTTAACATCAATTACCGGTTGGACGATCCTGCCACTCGCCCTCTTCCCATGCAAACCGACGATATTGCCTCGGCCATCCGGGCTTTAAGGGAAGATTTCGGCGTGCCCGCCCGGCGCATTGCCCTTCTGGGAGCCAGTGCGGGTGCCCATCTGGTCTGCCAATATGCATGGACCTATCCCGACAGCGCCTACGTGAAGGCGGTAGTCAATTTTGTGGGACCCGTGGATTTTAACGATCCTGTTTACCATACGCCCGGACATTGGGAATGGATTTTTAGCGGAATCGAATATATTTTCAATCTCCCTTATGCGGGAAACGAACACGTGTATGCCCGGTGGAGTCCTTACACCCACGTAACTTCCCGTTCGGCGCCCGCCGCTTTGTTTTATGCGGGTCGCGATACTTTGGTCCCTTATTCCAACGGCGAACGCTTGCACCGGCGGCTCGACAGTTTCGGAGTGGAAAACGAATATTGGTTTTATCCCCGAAGCGGTCACACTTTCAATGAGGCAGACGGGTGGGATGCCGCTTATAAAGCCGAGGATTTTATCGACCGCCATTTGCGCGATTGAGCGGAAAAGCTTTTTTATCGTCCGGGAGCGGAGCTTGGAGGCGGGCGGAATCCCGTTCGACCGCTTCCAACGAATCGGTGCGGCGTAGTTTTTCTTTCAGAAGTTCGTCCCTTTGTTGTTTGGCTTCGAAAATTTCGGCGAAATTTTCGTCTTTCGAAGCGCGGGCGCGCATGGTTTCGGCCAGGTGGTAATAGGCATACAACATCCGGCGATAGAGGCTGTCGGGCCTGGGTTCGCGATAGCCTCGCTCCAAGACCCATCGCAATTGACGGGTTTCGGTTTCCAACCGCAAGAGGCGGCTTTTGACCGCCGGCGTATTGAGGGCGGGCGGAAAGGAGCCGGCGCGTATGCGGCGAATGGATCCCAATATAAGCTCGGTCCGGTCTTTGACCTCCTCTTCCGTGAGCACCGAGTCCAAGCGAAAATATCCCGTCAGGCGAATCCAGGGCGTAAAGGTGTCCAATACTTCGGGCGGCACTTCGGGGAAAGTCAAATTTCCCGTGGTAAAGGTTACAGTCCGGGTCTCACTCGGTCGGTCGGAAGCAGGGCGGGCCGGCCGGTCGGAAGGGCCGTGGCAAGCCGTAAGGGCCGTCAGCAAGGCGATCAGTCCGATTACCGCTCGCATAAGGGATAAAATTTCATTTTGGCCAGCAGGTCCCACAACACGATGCCCGCACTCACGGACACATTGAACGAATGTTTGGTGCCGAATTGGGGAATTTCCACCGCAGCATCGGCCCGTTGTAAGGCGCGGTCGCTCACTCCTTCCACTTCGTTGCCGAACACCACCGCTACCTTACGGCCGCGGGGAGGACAGAAATCCTGAAGGGGAACGGATTCATCCGTTTGTTCGGCGGCCAGGATAAACACTCCTTCCTTCTTCAAGTTTTCCAGTAGTGCTCCCACATCTTCGGCATATTCCCAATCCACCGATTCGGTGGCCCCCAAGGCCGTTTTGTGGATTTCGCGGTGGGGCGGAGTGGCGGTAAAACCCGTAAGGTAGATTTTTTCGACCCGGAAGGCATCCGCCGTGCGGAAAAGGGAGCCCACATTGTGGAGGCTGCGCAAATTGTCGGCCACCACGATCAACGGAAATTTGGGAGCTTTCTTGAATGCGGCGGGATCCAGGCGTCCCAATTCTTCCATTTTCAGCTTGCGCATGCCGGGCGGGTTTGTTTACAAAGGTAGGGATTTTCCGCCGCCCCGGGAATGCGTATATTTGTAGGTGATGGATCCGCATCTCGACACCCCGGATGCCCGTATGCGCCGCTACTGGCGCAGTCCCGTCCGCGAAGGGGGCGGCCCCTTCGGTCATTATTTGCGTTTGCGCGAAGAGTTTTTGGATCGGGCATGGGCCCGTCGAAGGGATGAATTCGCCCTTCCCCAAGGAAACGGCCACGCCGCGGTGTATGCCTTGTTGGAAAAACTTTTGGCCGCCGTGAGCGAACATCCGCTTCCCGAAAGCGAAATCGTGCGAACCTCGGCTGCCGGACCTTCCGCCGAATTGAATTGGCCCGGCCGCGGGTTGGACGAAATCGATTTGGGCGGGGCCTGGTATCCCGTGCGCATCGAATGGATTACAAGCGAAGGGCCGGTGGAAATGGAAATCGAAATCGAAGGCGGCCTCTCCCGGGTGCCGGTGTCCGAAGCGCGAGGGGAATGGGTGGAATTGAAAATGGGCACCGACGGCGTGCATTCGTCGGTCACGGTGGGATTGCGCGATGGTCCTTCTTCATGGCGGGTGGCCCGAAAATTTCCCAGCCGGTTGGAACCCCTGGTCGGTCCCGTGGATTTTGACCGGGCTTGGGATTTGTCGCTCGCCTTGTTTTGGAACATTGCCTATTGGAAAATTTATCTCCCCCGCGAACCCCGCACGTGGTTTCTCGCTCGATTGCAACGGGAATTTCTCCGCTTGGCCGAGCGCATCAATCCCGATGAAGCGGGAGCATTGGGCAAAGCCTACGCATTGGCCCGCCGGTGGGCGGAAGACGTGGCCGGTTTTTACGTGCAACTGCGCCGCCTTTGGGAAACTCCCCGTCCGGCATACGGCGCGGGCCGGGTGGTGAGCTGGGGAAAATTGCCCGAAGACTTGCAACGCCGGTTAAGGCGTCATCCCGGCATGGAAGCTCAAATGCAAGAGTGGATCCGGCTGGGAATGAGCGAAGGAATCGAGTCGCCCGAAGAATGGTTTAACCGAAAACAGGCGCCGTTCTTACCCTTGGATACCCGATTTTTCCCCGAACATGAAACGGAAATACTCCGGGCGCCGGCTCTTGCGGACGACCGGACGGAGGGTTTGGTGATCCTGGCCGACAACGCCGATGCATTGCACACGCTTTTGCCGCGGTTCAAAGATACCGTGCGCTCCGTGTACATCGATCCGCCTTATAACTCCCGAAAAAAAGAGCTTACTTATGACGATAACCGGGCCACCGGCCGGTGGTTGGGCTTTTTGGACACCCGCCTGAGGGCCGTACGCCCTTTGATGAGTGCCGAGGGGGTGTTGTTTTCCAGTATCGGCGATACGCTCAAAGCCCAAAAACCGGTAAGTGCGGCCTACAAATTGCACGCCCTGTTGGACGAAATATTCGGGGAGCGCCAATATCTGGGCACCTTCGTCCGCAAAACATCCGATTCCGCCAAGTGGGATGCCAAATTTATTTCCAACCTTCACGATTATGTGATAGCCTATGCCAGGGATGCCCGCCGGGTTCGAATGGAACGCTTGCCCGCCCGGGGCGGGGGATTTCGTCATCAAGACCGCCATGTGGCCGTGCGCGGCAAATACCGGCTCAACAAGTTGGATAGGGGGAGCTTGAAATATTCCGAATCCTTGGATTATCCCATTATCGCACCCGACGGCACCGAAATATGGCCCGGCGGTTCCAAGGAAGACAAGCGGTGGATTTGGCGATGGTCGCCCGCCAAAGTGGAATGGGGCATACGTGAAGATTTTATCGTATTCAAACGCGGCAAAGACGGGGAATGGAAAGTGTATTATAAGGAATACGAAAAGGTGGACAACCGCGGCCTTCCCCGCCGACGCACCAGTCCCCATCCCAGCATCCTTGAAGATTTTACCAACGATCAAGCCCAACGCGAACTCGAAGATTTATTCGGCAAGCGGGTGTTCGAATATCCCAAACCGGCGGCATTGGCCGCATATCTCTTCGGCATGACGGCCGCTCCCGGCGATTGGGTGATGGACTTTTTTGCGGGTTCCGGCTCTTCGTTGGACGCCGCTCTTACGCACCCCGCGGGCGCGATGAAATATATAGGCGTGGAATCCGAAGAAAGCCACTTTTCCGGTATTTTGTTGCCCCGTCTCAAAAAGCGGATGTATGCCCGCCGGTGGAAAAAGGGTAAGCCGGAAGAAGGGGAAGGAATTTACCACCTGTTCGCTTATTTTCGATTGGAACCCTTTTCCCGCATGCTCATGCGGTACGGCGTGGCTCGTGATGCGGAAGGCCGGCCCGTTCTGAGGGTCAAATCCGTTCCGATCCGTATCGATGACATGCCCGTGGATTGGGGATTAACCCTTTCGTTCCTGACGGGATATCCCGTAGCCGGACGTACCGCGGAAAGCGTGATATTGGATACTCCCGACGGATTGCGGGAGATACCTCTTCCTCGCGAAGGAGAAAACTTGCCCTCGGAATTCGTGCAAATGGTCGCACCGCTTTTACGCATCGAGCCATGACCCGGACGGACTGGACTTTGTCTTCGGTGGAGGAACCCAAAGAAGTGGAACGCCGCCTGATCCGGTGGTTGGAGGAGCGGGGCATGGCCCTTTTTCGGACCGAAGGTGTGGTGCCGGCCGGAGATCGCATGCATTTTTTCGAACGTTTTCAAGCCTCACCCGCCGCTTTTTCCCGTTGGGCGGCCGATGTGGAACGCTTACCCCGGCCTTTGATGTTGCCGTCGTGGTTCGCCCGCATTTCGGGGGCGGGCCTTTACAATCCGCTTCACTATCGTTTTCTTTTCGCCCTCACCGGTCGTTATCCTTTAAAGAATCATATTTGGATTCATACGCCCGATTGCTCCCGCTTCGGTTGGATGACCTACGATGCCGAAGGATTGGAAGAAAAACCCATGATTTCGGACAATTGTAAGGAGCTGTCGGACCGGTTGGTGGAGATCACCGACAAACGGGGAGGCAAGAAATTTTTTCGAAAGGAAAAATTGAGTTGTGTGGACGCATGCTTGCGGCAAATGGAAACTCCCTATCCGGGCAATTTCGACGGCTTGATTTTCGACCGCGAAACCTTACGGCCTTTGGCGCTGGTGGAATTCAGCAAGGTGGAATGGGTATATGCAAAAGGAAAAGATTTGGCCCGTCATCTCAGCCTTTATTGCTCGGATCGGAAACCTTGGTGGAAACAGGACGGCCGTCGGTGGCAAACATTGAGCGAAGTGGCGACTTTTTTCGATATTCCGGCCTTGGTGATTTGGTGGGGAACGGGAAAAGGGGAATTCGCCTTGGCGCAATTGCAATCCGAAGGTTCCACTTGTGCGCGGCGCATGAAATTTTACGGTCCGGTCATGGATAAGCAGGCCCTTCGAGATGCGCTGGAAAAAATTTTGAACCAAAAAATTATCGAAAAAGGGCAAACAGGCGAAGCATCGCGCGGGTGAAGATATTGGGACGACCCGTATAGTTGCCGTAGGCCACGCCCGCCTGGACGGCGGATACCGTCAGGGCGCCCGCCAAAAAGAGGTATGACACGACCGGAATATCCGTCAGCCATACCACCGCCATCAGGAGGAACCAAGTTATTAAAAACATTACACCCACCGCCGCAATACCGGCCCCAATGCCGTGCCGCTTCATGAGGCGACGGGCCCACGGATTTTTTTCCTGGTCGTGGTGGGTGATGCGGAGGGCGGTAGTGATAATGTCCGCCGCTTTGGTGATCAGAAGAAGGAAGCCGCCCGCCAGTACGGCGATGCGTTGGGGCGGAAGTTCCCGGAGCCATTCCCATGCGGCCATCATTCGGGATTTGTTATAATTCGAGACGGCGTTTCAGTTCTTCGAGATTTTCCACCCTTACCACCCGGATGCCTCGAGGCGGGGAAGCGAGTGGGGGTCCGGGAGGAAGAAAAATTTTGGTGAATCCCGTTTTGGTCGCTTCGGCAATACGTTTTTCGGGCCGGGAGACGGGGCGTATTTCGCCGGTCAGGCCCACTTCACCCGCAAAGGCATAAGTAACCGGAATCGGCACGTCGGCATAGGACGACATGAGGGCCACCGCTACGGCCGCGTCCAGGCCCGGATCCAAGACTTTCATTCCCCCCGTGATGTTGAGGAACACGTCATGGGCGCCGAAGCGCATGCCCAGGCGTTTTTCCAGGACCGCCAAAATCATATGGAGACGTTTGACGTCATACCCCGTGGCCGACCGTTGGGGCGTGCCGTACACGGCGGGGCTCACCAATGCCTGGGTTTCCACCGCGAAAGCGCGTATGCCTTCCGACACCATGCCCACGGCGGTGCCGCTGAGCCGGGGTTCGCTCGTTTGCAAAATGCCCGCCGACGGGTCGAAAGGGCGCAAGCCTTCGCGGGTCATTTCGAAAATACCGATTTCATTGGTATTGCCGAACCGGTTTTTCAATGCCCGGAGGATGCGGTGGTGCATGTAGCGGTCTCCTTCGAAATAAAGGACGGTATCCACCATGTGTTCCAAAATTTTGGGTCCCGCGATGGCGCCTTCTTTGTTGATATGCCCTACAATAAAAACGATAGTGCCGCTGTTTTTGGCATACCGGATCAGTTCGGCCGCCGATTCCCGGATTTGGACCAAACTTCCGGGTGCCGATTCGATGTGGGGAAGGTGGACGGTTTGTATGGAATCCACGATCAGGATTTCGGGATTTTCGCGGGCGGCCACTTTGAGAATTTTATTTACATCGGTTTCGGTCAGAAGTTTGAGGCGGGACGAAAGGTTTTCTTTGAGGCGACGGGCGCGCATTTTGATTTGGGGTGCGCTCTCTTCGCCCGAAACGTACAAAGTTTTAAAAGGTAGATCCAAAGCCGTTTGTAAAAGGAGGGTGGATTTGCCGATTCCCGGTTCGCCTCCCACCAGGATCACCGAGCCCGGCACCATGCCGCCGCCCAGGACGGTGTCCAATTCCCGATTGCCCGTGGAAATGCGGTAGCCTTCTCCTTCGGGAATTTCTTCAAAACCCAAAGGTTCGGGTAGGGAGCCTCCTTGCCACTCCGTGCGCAGGGTGCGAACGTCCACCACTTCCTCTTCAATGGTATTCCATTGCTTGCATACCGGGCATTGCCCCATCCATTGAGCATGGCGGGCGCCGCAATAGGTGCAGTAATACGTTTTTTTGACTTTAGCCATGTTGCGCCATGTACACGTTTCGGTAAACGGGGTCGCCCGTTACTTCGCGCCCCAACCAGGGCGGGAGTGCATTAAAATCCCGGGCCTCTTCGGGCGAGTCGAATTCGATTTCGGCCACAACCAGGCCCGGCCGCGGCGATCGGAATTCGTCCACTTCGATGATTTTACCTTCCCACGGCACCAGGTACCGCGTCTTTTCGATCACATGTCCGCGGCTCATTCGGTCGATCAAAAGGTCGGCTTCGGCGGGGTCGATTTCTTTTTCCCATTCGTGCCGTGTGAGCCCTCCGTCTTCGGACGCCGATTTCAAGGTAAGGAACCCTTTGTCGTCTTCGCGCCGGACGCGTACGGTCAGGCGGGGACAAAAATCCAGATAAGCCTGGCGAATTTTTTTGGATTGCACCGCCAGGGGACGCCATTCATCCGAGCGGACCAAAAATTTGCGTTCGACTTCCTTTTTCATTCCGGTTTGATGCGGGTAATGCGCATGGTATTGACCATTCCCCTTTCGGACAGGGGCATGGCCGTGAGGTTGATGGCAAAATCACCGGGTTTGACCAGGTTTTCCTTTTTCAATATATAAATGATATCGCGTATGGTTTCGTCCGTGCTCACCTGTCGGTTGTAATAAAAGGGATACACTCCCCAATAAAGGCTGAGGCGGGTGAGCAATTTGCGATTGCCCGTAAAGGCGTACACATAAGGTTTGGGCCGGTAGGCCGAGGTTTGCACGGCCGAAAATCCGCTTACGGTGAGGGTGGTGATGGCTTCGGCTTCGATGTCGGTACCCGTTTCGGCGGCGTAGTAACAGATCATTTTGGTGATAAAGCGCGGGTCGTTTTTGGATTCCAGCTTGAGTTTACCCGAAAATTTTACCGCATCCTGGACCCGTCGGATAATTTCGGTGACCCGTTCCACCACTTCCACCGGATGCTTGCCCACCGATGTTTCGCCCGAGAGCATGACCGCATCGGCACCGTCCATGACCGAATTGGCCACGTCGTTTACTTCGGCGCGCGAAGGGATGAGGTTTTCCATCATGCTTTCCATCATTTGGGTGGCAATGATCACCGGCTTTTTGTGTTTGCGCGCCAGTTTAACGATTTTTTTCTGAATCATGGGCACTTTCTCCACATGGATTTCGATGCCCAAATCGCCGCGTGCCACCATTACGCCGTCGCTCACGCGGATGATGGATTTGATGTTTTTGACCGCTTCGGGTTTTTCGATTTTGGCAATCACCGGCAGGTCCGAATCGTATTTTTGTTTGAGCAAATTTTTCAACTCCACGATGTCGCGCGCACTTCGCACGAAAGAGAGGGCCAGCCAGTCGAAGTCCGAGCGGGCGATAAAGTCCAAATCTTGCAAGTCTTTGGGAGTCAGGGCGGGAATGGAAATATCGGTATCGGGAAGGTTGACGCCTTTTTTGGAACGCAACACGCCTCCTTGGATCACGCGGGTCACGATGTTTTGTTCGGTATCGGTGGAAACCACTTCCAATTGAATTTTGCCGTCGTCCAAAAGAATGATTTCTCCCGGTTTGACTTCCCGCGGGAGCGCTTCGTAATTGATACGGGCTTCGCGAGCGGTACCCGTGACCGGGCGGGTGGTGAGGGTGAAAGTTTGTCCTTCTTCCAACAGGGCGGGCGCTTCCATTTCGCCTATACGGATTTTGGGTCCTTGCAAATCGGCCAGGATCCCGGGATACACACCCAATTCTTTGGAAATTTGTCTGATTTGGCGGATTTGCTCCTCGGTGGAGGCATAATCGGCATGGGAAAAATTAATTCGAAACACGTTCACTCCCGCTTCCACCATACGTTTTTTGATTTCATAGCTTTCGGTAGCGGGACCCAGGGTGGCAATGACTTTTGTTTTCTTCAGCTTGGTGCGCATGAACACGGATATTTGGAGCAAAGTTACGTTAATTTCCCGGGCCGGAAGAGGGCGAGAAAAAGGAACGGGGTAACAAAAGTTACGGATCAAATCTTTATGAGCGGGGTTATTCGTATATTTAGGCAAAATTTTTCGAGATGAAACGATGGTTCTTTGCCATATGGATGGCGGCTATTGCGGGCCTCTCGGCCCAAGACCGGGTGATCAACGCGGGTCCCATGGTGGGGCACACCGGCATGACGGAGGCCTATTTATGGGTGCAAACCGTTCGCCCGGCCCAAGTGCGCTTCGTGTACTACCCCGCCGACAATCCGTCGGCCCGCCGACGTACGGATATATGCAAAACCGAGACCGCAGACGGCCATACTTGTAAAGTCAAGCTCACCGGCTTGAAGCCGGGTACCAAATACCAATACGAAGTAGTGGTGAACGGGCGGCGTATTCGATTCGATTATCCCTTGGAATTCGAAACCCAAGAAATATGGCGCTTCCGCAAACCGCCCCGCGATTTTTCGTTTGTTTTCGGCTCCGGCGCCTATATCAACGATCCGCCATGGGATCGTCCCGGCAAGCCTTACGGCGGTCAATACGAAATCTACCGCTCCATCTGGAAGAACGATCCCGATTTTATGATTTGGGGCGGCGATAACGTGTATTTGCGCCAAGGCGAATGGAATTCGCGCGAACGCACCATTTATCGCTATACCCACGACCGCGCCATTCCCGAAATGCAACCCCTCCTGGCTTCGGTGTCCCATTATGCCATCGTGGACGACCACGATATAGGGCCCAACGATTGCGACGGCAGTTTTTGGAACAAAGAAACCACGTGGGAAGTCTTCGACCTCTTCTGGGCCAACCCTTCCACGGGAGTGGCCGGCATCAAAGGAGCCATCAGCCAATTCAGCTGGTATGACGCCGACTTTTTCCTGTTGGACAACCGCTACTATCGCGAAGCCAATTATTTGAAAAAAGATCGCAAGACCATGTTGGGCAAAGCCCAATTGGAGTGGCTCAAGAATGCGTTGGCTTTCAGCAAAGCCCGTTTTAAATTCATCGTGATGGGCGGCCAGTTTCTCAACTCCGCCCGCCGCTACGAAACCTACAGCAATTACGGATTTGACAAAGAGCGGCTGGAACTGATCGATTTTATTTACGACCAAGGCATCAAAAACGTGATCTTCCTCACCGGCGACCGTCATATGAGCGAAATCAGCGTGTTTAATCCCTCCAATGGCAAACCGGTGATTTACGACCTCACGTCCTCGCCTTTTACCAGCGGCCCCAACCGCCATGCCCATAAGGAGGTGAACGTGTTCCGGGTGCCGGGGTCGTTGATAATGAAGCGCAACTTCGCCCGGGTGGACGTCAAAGGCCAAGGAAAAGACCGGCATGTGGAAATTTCCTATTACGATACTTACGGCACCTTGATCTACCGATACCGCCTGGATTTCCAAAATCCGCCCATGAAAGTGGAGCGCGTGCGGGCGGAAAGTACCGAATAAACCGCGGATATCCTTCAGAAGAAAAAGCCTCTCCGGTGCGGGAGAGGCTTTTTTGGCATCCGGATCGAAAGGAAATCAATTTTGTTGGGGAGGAATCAACCCCTCCGCTTCGAGCACTTCGCGAACTTTTTTGCCGATTTCGGCGGGGGATTCCACCACGTGGACGCCGTGTCGGCGGAGGATTTCCATTTTGGCCTGAGCCGTATCGTCTTTGCCCCCCACGATGGCGCCGGCATGTCCCATGGTGCGCCCTTTGGGAGCCGTTTGTCCCGCGATAAAGGCGATGACGGGCTTTTTGTTGCCCGTTTCCTTGATATACTTGGCCGCTTCGGCTTCGAGGTTTCCGCCGATTTCACCGATCATCACGATGGCATCCGTCTCGGGATCGTTCATAAACATTTCCACTGCTTCTTTGGTGGTGGTGCCGATGATGGGATCGCCTCCGATTCCGATGGCGGTGGAAATGCCCAATCCTTCTTTGGCGATTTGGTCGGCGGCTTCATAGGTGAGGGTGCCCGATTTGGATACCAGGCCCACGCGCCCTTTTTTGAAAACGAATCCCGGCATAATGCCTACTTTGGCTTCGCCCGGCGTGATGACTCCCGGGCAATTGGGACCGATCAGCCGGGCGCCCCGGCGTTCCACGTAATCTTTGACTTTGACCATGTCTTGGACGGGAATGCCTTCGGTAATGGCCACAATCACTTTGATGCCCGCGTCGGCGGCTTCCTTAATGGCATCGGCGGCAAAAGCCGGAGGTACGAAAATGATGGAGGTGTCGGCGCCGGTGGCTTCCACCGCCTCTTTTACCGTATTGAATACCGGGCGGTCCAAGTGGACGGTGCCTCCCTTGCCGGGAGTGACGCCTCCCACGATATTGGTGCCGTATTCGATCATTTGCTTGGAGTGAAAAGTGCCTTCCGTGCCGGTGAATCCTTGCACGATCACTTTCGAATTTTTATCCACTAATACGCTCATGGGTTGCTTTTTTGATTTTGCAAAATGGGAATTTTCCCGCAAATTTTCCCGGCATTTATCAGTTTTGACCCGTTCGCAAAACCCACGGAGGGGCCGTTCGAGGGTCGGGTTCATGGAAAAATCGTTCCGTTTTCGTAACTTCGCCATAAAAAAGATGAGCACCGTTTTTACCAAAATCATCAACCGCGAAATTCCCGCTTACATCGTAGCGGAAGACGATAAACACATTGCTTTTCTCGATATTTTTCCCGTGGCCGAAGGCCATGTGTTGGCGGTTCCCAAAAAGGAGATCGACAAAATTTTCGACATGGAAGAAGACGAGTATCTGGAGCTCATGCGTTTTGCCCGGAAGGTGGCCAAAGCCATGGAGCGGGTGTTTGACGTCAACCGCATCGGCATGGCCGTCATCGGGTTGGAAGTGCCGCACGTACATGTGCATTTGGTGCCCATCAACACCATGGCCGATATGGATTTCAGCAAGAAAAAATCCTTTACGCCCGAACAATTCGAAGCCGTACGTCAAAAGATCGCTCGCGCGTGGCAAGAATTATACGGAAACGAGTGAGATAAAAGCCGTTTTTCCGAGAAAATCGTTCGTCCCCGTTTACCGTTTTTTTCGTTTCAATAAAAACCGTCCCGTCCCATGTATTATTTGATTTTCGATACCGAAACCACGGGGTTGCCCGAGAAGGGCGTCCCTTTTACCGAGATTTCCGCTTGGCCGCGGATGGTGCAAATTGCCTGGCAATTGCACGACGACGAAGGCCGATTGGTGGAGCACGGCGATTTTTTGGTTCGCCCAGAAGGATTTAACATCCCCTTCGAAGCCCAACGTAAACACGGCATATCCACCGAGCTGGCTTCGGCCGAAGGCAAACCCCTGGAAGAAGTTCTGGACGCTTTCGAACAAGTGTTGGCCAAAGCCGATTTTTTGGTGGGGCATAATCTGTCGTTCGATATCGACGTTCTTTCCGCCGAATTTATCCGTACGGGACGGGATTACGGCCCTTTGCGCTCCAAGCCGGTAATCGACACCATGAGCGAAGCTACGGCCGAATTTTGTCAATTGCCGGGAGGCAAGGGCAAGCGGTTCAAATTCCCCAGATTGGGCGAGCTGTATCAAATTTTGTTTAACGAGACCTTTGACCACGCCCATAACGCCACCGCCGACGTGGAAGCAACCGCCCGGGCCTTCTTCGAATTGGTCCGCCGGGGGATCATCGGGCCGGCCAATGCCCCTCTGACGGAAGAAGCGGCGGCCCGATTACGGCAAGCATTTTCTTCTCGCGTTCCTTTGGCGGGTCTTCGCCATCGCGATTTGTTCGAAGCCAGCCGGCGAATCAAACAACAAGGCGCCCCTTCGGAAGAAGCGGCTCCGGCCCGAGGGGAAACCCGCCGGTTGGAATTTGCCCACCTCCACGTATATTCCCAGTTTTCCATCCTCCAATCCACCGTCAATTTGGATGCATTGGTGAAAAAAACGGCCGAGTACGGCATGCGGGCGGTGGCGGTTACCGACAAAAACAATATGTTCGGCACCTTCCGGTTCTGGAAGGCGGTTCAAAAACATAACAAAAAGGCGGACCCTTCGCAACGCATCAAACCCGTGTTGGGAGTGGAGCTCAACGTATGTCGCGACCATACCGACCGTACCCGCCGCGACGACGGCCATACGGTGGTATTGTTGGCCAAAAACAAAAAAGGCTATGAAAACCTGATCAAACTGGTGACCAAAGCCCATTTGGAGGGCAAATACTATAACGTGCCGCGGGTGGACAAAAATCTTTTGCGTCAATATCGCGAAGGGTTGATTGCCTTGTCGGGGGGATTGGAAGGCGAAATTCCCCACTACATCCTCAAAGTGGGCGAAGCCCAAGCGGAGGAAAAGCTCAAAGAATGGCTCGACATTTTCGGAGACGATTTTTATTTGGAAGTGATGCGCCACGGACTGGAAGAAGAGGAGGCGGTGAACGAGACGCTCAAGCGGTTTGCTTCCAAATACGGCATAAAATTAATCGCCACCAATCAAGTGCATTACTTGGAACCCCAGGATTACGAAGCTCACGAAATCCTCCTCAGCGTGCGGGACGGCAAAAAATTGAGCGATCCCGTAGGTCCGGGCAAGCGTATGCGTAAGAAATTGCCCGTGAACGAATATTATTTCAAGTCCCAAACCCAAATGATCGAGCTGTTCGAAACCGACATGCCATCGGCCATTGCCAATATTTCGGATTTGCTCGACAAAATCGAAGACATCGATTTGAGCCGCCCCATCATCATGCCCCGCTTTGACGTTCCCGCGCCGTTCCGGGTTCCCGACGATGCCGACGGTAAGGCGTCGCAAGCGGCCTATTTGCGGCATTTGGTGTATGAAGGAGCCCGCAAGCGGTGGGGAGAGCTCACCCCCGACATCCGGCAACGATTGGATTACGAGCTGGATATCATTAACGGCCTGGGTTTTGCCGGCTATTTCCTTATTGTGTGGGACGTAATTCGCAAAGCGAGGGAAATGGGAGTGGCCGTGGGGCCGGGACGGGGGTCGGCCGCGGGATCGGCGGTGGCCTATACGTTGGAAATTACCAATGTGGACCCCATCAAATACAGCTTGCTCTTCGAGCGCTTCCTCAACCCCAACCGGGTGTCCATGCCCGACATCGACATGGACTTCGACGACATCGGCCGGAATGACGTCATCCGCTACGTGGTGGATAAATACGGATACGACAAAGTGGCTCATATCATTACCTACGGCGAGATAGGTGCCAAAACCGCCATTCGCGATACCTTTCGCGTGATGGGCATCGATTTGGCCCTTACCAACCGGATTGCCAAATTGGCCGAAGCACCCCTCCACGTGATCCTCGACAACGACGAACAAACCTTACGCCGCCTGATCGATAACCGCAAGCATCTCGAGAGCATCCTGGCCTTCAAACGCATATTGGCCGAGCGGCCCGAGCTCGAAGGCCCCCTTCGCAAAGCCGCCACCATCGAAGGGGCGTATCGTAACCGGGGGATTCATGCATGCGGATTTATTATTTCACCCGAAAAGTTGGAAAACGTCATCCCCCTCACCGACGGTAAAGGTACCGATTTGTTGGTCACCCAATACGACGCCAAGGTGGTGGAAGACGCCGGGTTTTTGAAAATGGATTTCCTGGGCATCAAAACCCTGTCCATCATCAAGGATGCCATTCGCATGATCGAGAAGCGCCACGGGGTCAAAGTGGATCCCGACCGAATGACTTTCGACGATGACGAAACCTACCGCCTCTTCCGGGAAGCCCGCACGGTGGGGGTGTTTCAATTCGAATCCGAAGGGATGCGCAAAAGCCTCAAAAGTTTGAGGCCTACCGAATTCGAAGATCTGATCGCCATGGTGGCCCTCTATCGTCCCGGACCCATGGATAAAATCCCCGTGTACGTGGCCCGTAAGCACGGACTGGAAAAAGTGGAATACGACCTTCCCGAAATGGAAGAAATCCTCAAACCCACCTACGGGATAGCCGTGTATCAGGAACAGGTGATGTTGCTCTCCCAAAAAATAGCCGGTTTCAGCGGCTCCAAAGCCGACGAATTGCGCCGGGCCATGGCCAAAAAAATCAAAGAGGACATGGTGCGCCTGTATGAAGATTTTATCCGGGGAGGCATGGCCAACGGGCATCCGAGGGAAAAGCTGGAAAAAATTTGGAAAGATTGGGAATCTTTCGCTTCCTACGCTTTCAACCGCTCCCATGCCGTGAGCTATGCGGTGGTGGCCTACCATACGGGATGGCTCAAAGCCCATTACCCGGCCGAATTTTTGGCGGCATCCCTTTCTCATCACCTCCATTCGAGAGATAAAGTGACCAATTTTATCGAAGATGCCAAAAATCACGGTATCAAGGTATTGCCTCCCGACGTAAATGAATCGGACATCAGTTTTACGGTAAACGCCGAAGGAAATATCCGCTTCGGCTTAGCGGCCATTAAGGGTGTGGGCGAAAGTGCGGCCATGAGCATTATTCGCGAACGGGAAAAAGGCCCCTTTACCAGCATTTACGATTTTATTCGCCGGGTCAATCCTTCGCAGGTGAACATGCGGGTGCTCGAAGGGCTGGCCCTGGCGGGGGCTTTCGACCGGTTCGGCTTCGACCGGGATGTGTATGTATGCAACGACAACCGCTTCCTTCACCGCCTGGTCAAATACGGGGTGAAATACCGGGAAGAAAAGGAGAGCCCCTCCCTTTCCCTATTCGCGGGAATGGAAGAAATGGAATTGCCCGAACCCAAGCCCGGCAAGTGCGATACGCCCATGGCCATGAGCCAGCTCCTGGAAGTGGAAAAAGATTTGCTGGGCTTTTACGTGTCGGGGCACCCGCTGGATATGTATCGCTATCAGGTGAAATTTTTCCGCAAGCATGACAGCCGGTTTGTGAATGCCGTGGTGGAAGCTCTCAATACCAAGCGCAACGTGGTGTTGTCGGCCGCCGGAGAAGGGGGAGACGACGAGGAATTCGACTATGACGCCGAAACCGGTGAAATCATCCAAAAAGAAGAAGACATTTCGGACGAAGTGGTTACTTATCGCGAAGCCAAATTTCAATTGGGCAAACCCTTGCGATTGGCCGGATTTATCACCGAGGTCCGAAAAATCACTACCAAAACCGGTAAAAACATCGCTTTTTATAAAGTGGAGGATTACGACGGAGAAATCGAACTGGGCATATTCGGCGAATTATTCATCAAAAAGGAACATCTCCTCAAAGAGGGGATGAAGGTGGCCGTCACCGCCATGGTGGAAGAACGATTCAACCAACCCGGACAATACCAATTGCGCACTTTGGATTTGCGGCCGTTGGAAAACGTGCTGGACGAAATGGCCAAAGGGGTGGAAATCCGCTTACGGGAAGTGGAAGTCACGCCCGAACGCATCGGTAAATTGGCCGACATCCTCACCGCCCATAAGGGAAAAAAGGAGTTGCGGGTGGCGCTGGAGTCCGTTACCGACAAATTTTCGGTTACCCTCGCCAGCCGAAAGGTCAAAATCGACCTCGATTCCGAATTGCTGACCGCATTGGAAGATGAAGGGTTTGATTATCGAATTTTTTGACAAAACCGGACTCCAAAAAAGATTTACGGCGAGGGGGTAAGATGAGGGTTGAGTTTAATGTTTTTTATCCTCCCGGAATCGGAGATAAAAGGGAACATTTATAAAACGATAAAACCTCCCCCGCAAGCGCAGGGCCCGCGGGGGAGCCGTGGTTTTTAATCGTTTTGCTCTTCGTCCAATTTGTCCATGTCGATGTTGAAATAACCGTCGGTGAGGGTGACCGAACCGCCTTCTTCATTATACAAGGTCATTTCAAAACGGCCTTTGAATTTTCGCTTGTCTTCCGAGATCCATTCGATTTCCACCCAACCCGAACCGGGGCGGGTGTAATAATCCACCCACCAATAATCCTCCTGTTGGCTGTACATGGCATAAC
>JAADED010000012.1 GCA_013153605.1 Chlorobiota bacterium
CTTACGGCCGATTGCGGTAGCAACGGTACCAGCACTACAGTGAGCGGGCCCGAGTTCCAAACGGCATGTGCCACGGTGTCCTCTTTCCCTTATATTTATAGTTTTGAAGATGCCACGGTCAATGACAATGCCGACTGGACAAGCACTTGCTGGTCCGCCGATCCTTCCAACACCAGCACTCAATACCGGTGGAATCCCAACGAAAACGGAACACCTTCGTCATATACGGGACCTTCCGCCGCATATGACGGTACCAAATATGCTTATACCGAAGCCTCTAACGGATCGTCCGGAGATATTGCTTTGCTCATAAGTCCGGTTTTTGACATGACTTCCCTCACGCATCCCCGGGTAAGCTTTTATTACCATATGTACGGAAGCGGCATGGGAACATTGGCCTTAGAGGCTTATGACGGTACGGATTGGACGGAAGTATGGAGCATATCGGGTCAGCAACAGGATTCTTCCGATGCGGCATGGAAACAAGGAAAAGCTTATGTGCCTACCAATACCGTCAAAATACGCTTTAAAGGAATCCGCGGTTCCTCTTATGCCGGTGATATGGCCGTGGATTATATCGTTATCGAAGATGTGGATTGTCCCGAACCCACCCGCCTTTACGTAACGGATATTACATGGGACCAAGCCACCTTGCATTGGACGGATAACTCGGGAGGTACCGAAACCTTTTTGGTCGAATGGCGTGAAGAGGGCACCACTATATGGAACAGCCACACGACGGCTGCGGGAGAAACTTCTTATACTTTAACCGGCCTTAACCCGAATACCCGGTATGAATGGCAAGTAACAGCCCAATGCGGTGGCGGAGCTACGAGCACTACCGAAGTAGGACCTAACTTTACCACCGATTGTACACCGATAGCTTCCTTCCCTTGGACCGAAGATTTCGAAGATACCAGTCCTACACGCGATTGTTGGAAAAATGATCATGTAATAGGCAACGCCGATTGGACCATTGATACCGGAGCCGGTGTGGGAAATATAACGAATGCTCATTCGGGTACCAAGAATGCCCGATACATATCTCAAAGTGATGTGACGGCCACTTTATTCATAACTCCTCCTTTAGACCTCTCCGGCCTCAATTATCCCATAGTCGGATTCTGGTACGGACAAGAAAAACGGGGAAGTTATTTTAATTACCTTTATATATATTATAGCTCGAATAATGGAGATTCTTGGCATCTTCTTAAAAAATTCAAAGAAGAAGCTCCGGATTGGACTTATTACGAATTGCATTTGCCCGAGCCATCCGCCACTTATCGCATCGGCTTTTTAGGTATTAATCTCTACGGATATCCCAACGTTCTGGACGACGTGACCGTGTTCGAAGGATGCGAAGGCGGAACCACGGTGTGGAACGGCACGGGATGGGACAACGGCATGCCGGCCAACGATAAATTCGCCGTGCTTTCGGGAGACTATTTCACCGAACTCGACGGCGCCATTGACGCTTGTGCCCTGAAAATCACTTCGGGCAATACCCTTTATATCGGCGGAGGCAATCCCGTGCAATTAAAATACAATTTGATTAACGAAGAGGAAATCTACATCGAAAACGGCAACCACCTGGTCCAAACCGATGAATTCGCATCCGTAGAAGGAGAAGCCATTTATACCCTGGAAGTGATCAGCGATCCGGTAAACAGTCAATACGACGACATTTTCTGGTCCTCGCCTTTGGCTAGCGATTCCCTTACGTTGGGAGACATTTTGGCCGACGCTTGGGGTTATTTCACTTTCAACCCCGCTACCCAGCAATGGGAGTGGGCTTCCACATCCACCATTATGGAACCCGGAAAAGGATACGTGGTTTCCGCTCCGCGGGGTACCGCTTCACCCACCACGGTAACGGTGGAATTCAGCAAAGATTTCGATCCTTTCAATGCCGGCACCATCAAAGTACCTGTCATCATTAACGGAACGGGCGCCCAAGACAATGACGATTACAACTTCCTGGGCAACCCTTATCCGTCGGCATTGGATTTCGATCAATTCGTAGCGGACAACCCCATTCTTCAAGGGTCCTATTGGATTTGGACGAATTGTGAAAACAACGATTATCACTCCACGGCGGGATACGCGGTATATAATGCTACGGGAGGTACGTCCGCATGCGGCGGAACCGGGCCCGCGGCAGGCCAATATATCGCGGCCGGACAAGGATTTATCGTAGAAGCCAATACGGCGGGCGACGTCTTGTTTAAAAACACGCAACGCGCCACGGCTGCGGCGGATTTCCTCAATCGTCCCGCCCGAAATCGCGTCACCGACAGGCTGTGGTTGGAGGTTTATGACGGACAGGGATTCTATAAGCAACTCCTGATCGGCTTCTCCGACCAAGCCACCGATACCGTGGATCGCCTGTATGACGCAAGCAGCATCCGTAATCGTCCCGACATCGATTTCTACAGCCTCACTCCCGACGGAAGGGCCGCGTTGCAAATTCAGGGACTTTCCGCCCTTGGTGCCGGCGAACGCGTGATTCCGTTGGGATATGTCGCCCTTCAGCCGCGACGCCTTACGTTGCAACTGGCCACCGTCGAAGGAGAAATAGTCAATCGCCACATCTATCTCCGCGATCGTGAACGTCAAATCGTCCACGATTTGCAAGCCGAATCTTATTCCTTCGATGCCCAAGGAGGCATTCGCAACGACAGGTTCGAGCTTCTTATTACCGATGCCGCACTCGATGTGGAATCCCTCAACGGGCAAAATCTTCGCATCCATCGTGAAGGAAACCGTTACGTGGTGACCACCTCCAACGGCTTCCCGATCGAAAGAGTGCGCGTATTCGACCTGAGCGGAAAACTCCTCTATGATAAAGACGGCATCCACGCTTCCTCATGGCAATTTACCCTGGAGGCTCCGGCACAAATCCTCCTGGTTAAAGTGCGGGTGAAAGGGTTCGAACACGATTGGGTCAAAAAAACGGTGCATCCCTGATTCCCTTCGCCCCTTCCTTTCTCGCCGTCCGCCTTCCGGCGGGCGGTTTTTTTATGGAAAAAAGCGTTTGAGTTTTGCCGGCTATATTTTATCTTGCTTCAAAAAAATTATGGGAGCAATCGAATTCATTCATGCACGACAAATTTTCGATTCCCGCGGCAATCCCACCGTGGAAGTGGAAGTGATTACCGACCTGGGAGGATTCGGCCGCGCGGCCGTGCCGTCGGGCGCCTCCACCGGTGCTCAGGAAGCGCTGGAATTGCGCGACGGAGACAAAGCCTACATGGGTAAATCCGTGTTTAAAGCCATCAAAAACATCGAAGACGTCATCTTTCCCGCTCTCAAAGGAGTAAACGTGTTCGATCAACCACTGGTGGACGGAATCATGATTGCCCTGGACGGGACTCCCAACAAGTCCAAGCTGGGAGCCAACGCCATTTTGGGCGTTTCCATGGCCGTGGCCAAAGCGGCGGCCGACGAACTGGGCATTCCTCTCTACAAATATTTGGGAGGAGTCAACGCCAAAGTTTTGCCGGTTCCGATGATGAACATCGTCAACGGCGGGGCCCACAGCGACGCCCCCATTGCCTTTCAGGAATTTATGATCGTTCCGGTGGGAGCGTCCGATTTTCCGCAAGCCATGCAAATGGCCACGGAGGTGTTTCATACTCTCAAAAAAATTCTCAAACAACGGGGCCTGAGCACGGCCGTAGGCGATGAAGGCGGATTCGCACCCCATTTTGAAAGCACCGAAGACGTGCTCGACACCATTCTGGAAGCCATACGGCAAGCAGGGTACGAACCCGGTAAGGATTTTATGTTGGCCCTCGACGTGGCGGCCTCGGAATTTTATAAGGACGGCATTTACGATTATTCCGTTTTCGAAGGTCCCAAAGGAAAAAAACGTACGCGCGAAGAACAGGTAGCATATCTAGAAGAACTGGTCAACCGCTACCCGATCATATCCATCGAAGACGGCATGGCCGAAGACGATTGGGAAGGGTGGAAACTTCTCACCCGACGGTTGGGCGACAAAGTCCAATTGGTGGGCGACGACCTGTTTGTAACCAACACCCGCCTGTTGGAAAAAGGCATTCAGGAAAAGGTGGCCAATGCCATACTGATTAAACTCAACCAAATAGGAACGGTAACCGAAACCATAGACGCGGTGGAAACCGCCCATAAAGCGGGATACAAAGCGGTGATTTCCCATCGATCGGGAGAAACCGAAGACACCACCATTGCCGACCTGGCGGTGGCCCTCAATACGGGGCAAATCAAAACGGGTTCCCTCTCCCGCACCGACAGGATGGCCAAATACAACCAACTTCTCCGCATCGACGAACAATTGGCGCCGGTGAATGTGTATCCCGGTCTTAAAGCTTTTAAACGTCCTTAAAGGGGTTAGAGATACCGGGCCAATTCGTCCAAGGAAGATACGGGAATCACGGGCTCGTCGCGGCGGTGGTCCAGTCGGGTCCCCGCCAGACGGGCAGCCCATCCTCCGAATCCGGTAAAGGCCAGAATGCGCTTGCCCGTTTGCCAGGCAAAAGCAATTTCGGACAAAGTGCCCGCTCCGCCGCCGGCCGCAATCAACACGGGACTGGCGTTCGCCACCAAAAAATTACGAGCCAGACCCAAGCCGGTCGGTATGGGGACATCGCAATAAGGATTGGCTTCATCGGCAAATGCGGAAGGAAGAATACATACATTCATGCCCGGGCGATAGTGAGGTGAGGTTTTGGCACCCCGGAAGACGGCTTCCATCCACCCGCCGCGTCCTCCGTTTATAATAGTATATCCGTGTCGGGCCAAGAAAGCGCCCAATTCCATACCGAAGGCATATAGTTCTTCGCTACAACCCTCCGTATTGGGACCGGCTACCGACACCCTTTTGGCGGGTAAAAAGGAAAAATCGGAAGGACGCATAAGCGCTCAGACCGGCTCGGGACTTTGCACGCGTTCGTACACCCGTAAAATTTTATCCAGCGTACGGGTAATATCGAAATCCAAACCTACCGACATGCGGATTAAACCGTCGCTCAATCCCATTCGCGCCTGTTCTTCTTCGGGTATTTCGCTGGACGTACCCTTACCCGGTGCATTAAAGAGGGTTTTGAAATATCCCAAACTTACGGCCAGGTATCCCACGTTTTCGGCCTGTAATTCTTCCATAAAACGGGCTGCCTTGTCGGCGGTTTGCAAATCCAGAGTGAGCATGCCTCCGAATCCGAACTCGGGGTTCATCATCCGTTTGAAAAGCTCGTGTTGGGGATGGGAAGGCAATCCCGGATAGCGCACGGGGATTCCCCGTTTCTCCATTTCGCGGGCCAAATACATGGCGTTGGCACTGTGTTTGGCCATACGAACGGGCAAGGTATGTAAGTTTTTGAGGATTTCCGCGGCCCGAATGCTGTCCAATACCGGACCCAACAACATGGCCGCGCCGTCGTTGACGTTGAGCATACCTTCAATCAATTCACGCGACCCGCATACACATCCGGCCACCAAATCGTTCATGCCGTTGATAAACTTGGTCAGGCTGTGAATCACGATATCGGCCCCCAACTCGGCGGGAGTGAAAATCAGCGGCGTAAAAGTATTGTCCACCACCAAGGGGATCCGATGCTTGCGGGCCACCGCCGCCAAGGCGGGAATATCCGCCACTTCCAGAAGGGGGTTGCTCACCGTTTCGGTATAAATCAATTTGGTGTTCGGCTCAACGGCCGCTTCCACCTTTTCGGGCTTGGTAATGTCCACGAAAGTGGTGCGTATGCCCAGTTTGGGAAGAAAATTTTTCATAAAGGCATACGTTCCGCCGTACACCGTACGTGCCGATACAAGATGATCACCGGCCGACAGATGATGCAAAAGGGTAGAAGTAATGGCGCCCATACCCGAAGCGGTAACCAGAGCCGAGGGGGTGTTTTCCACCCGGGCCAGGGCGGTGGCCAAATATCGCCCCGACGGATGGCTGTGGCGGGAATAAAGGTAGCATCCTTCCGTTTCGCCCGCAAAAGTATCCGTCATGGTGGAGGCGCGTAAAAAAGTATAAGTGGCCGAATCCGAGATGGAAGGGTTTACCCCTCCGAATTCACCGAAAAATTGCAAATCCTGAATTTCGTCGGCCGGCCGATGACGAGGTCGCGTTTTCATATATACCGGGTTTGGATATATAAAAATAAGCATTTTTTTTCATTTTCACCGGTTTATCCGTCACCTCCCTCCAATGGGTTCCTTAAACAAAATCCCCTTTTCCAAGACAACTAAACCCGCTCTACGGGATTTTCCCATGCCAAAATCGTTGTTTAAGAAACGGTTTCTCGCCTGTGTCTAACCCAATTTTTATTGAAAAAGCCGTTATTTCTACGACTCCGGGGATTCTACCCGAAAAAATTTTTCAAAAAATTTCTCTTACCTCTTGCATACGGGGAAAAATTTTTTATATATTTGTTGTTAATAATCCTTAAAAATTTTAACCTATGAAAAGAATTACGCTTTTGTTTGCCGCCATTTTCGGATTGTGGCAACTGCAAGCGCAGTATGTAAGGTACGACGACACCTGTACGTCGGCATATGAAGACATCTCCTCAACGGGTACCGCGTTGGGGTTAAG
>JAADED010000014.1 GCA_013153605.1 Chlorobiota bacterium
TAATCATTCATACAAATCCTTTAAAAGAAATAGAAAAGATTTTTACGAAGTTAAAACATTCATTCAGAGATATAGTCATCATAGATCCGTATCTTCTCCCTAATATTCAAAAAAGAGGAATTAAACGGGGTATTTCGGAGTTTATTCAACTTATATCAAAATTAAGCGATAAGGATTTAAATAAATTAAAAAACATTTATATTATTTCAAATCTAAAAATCAAAGACCCCACACTTATAAAACAGAGGTTACAACAAATTTTTCTTTCCGCAGATGAATCAATAAAAGATAAAATTACACTTTTACATTCGGCGATAGACATGCACGACAGATTTATAATAACCAATAAATTTTTCTTGGAATTTTCCAATTCATTTTATAAAGATCATTTTCATTCTCGTTTTTCAATTGATCCCAAAGTGATTTTTAATACGGATTTATTAAAAGGGAATTTTATGGATGAAAGAATGAACCAATTAAAAAAATTTTAAATAACGGCATCCTTTATCCGCCCGACAGGGACATAAAAGATTTAACCTTTTATCATTATTTCTAAAGGATTCCTCTATCGGCCACTCATTCGATTTATTAAATTTCTTTATACTTTTTCGGACCAAAAAAGGCACGGTTCTTGCTAATCCCTCTCCCGGTGTCGGGTTCGACATCGGAAGGTTGATATAAAAAGGGCGGGAAGTTAAATTTGCATTTCCGTTTTTCAAAAAGAATTATTAAATTTAAACATCGAATTTTCAATCAAATGGCTACAGTAGAAATAAGCGATAAGGAACTCAAGGACGCGCTGAAGAAGTTTTTCGGATTCGAACAATTTCGCGGCTTGCAAGAGCAAGTCATCAAGAGCATATTATCCGGCCGGAATACCATGGCCATCATGCCCACGGGCGGCGGTAAGTCGCTCACTTACCAATTGCCGGCCCTCCTTCAGCCGGGATTGGCCATCGTGGTGTCGCCCCTGATTGCACTTATGAAAAACCAGGTGGACGCCATGCGCGGCATTTCGGAAGAACCGGGCATCGCCCACGTGCTCAACTCTTTGCTCAACAAAACGGAAACCCGCCAGGTGAAGGAAGACATCCTCAGCGGAAAAACCAAACTCCTCTACATGGCGCCCGAATCGCTCAACAAACCCGAAAACATCGAATTTCTTAAACAGGTACCCATCTCCTTTATGGCGGTGGACGAAGCCCACTGCATCTCCGAATGGGGACACGACTTCCGGCCCGAATATCGCAACTTGCGCAATATCATCAACAAAATCAATCCCGAGATGCCGGTGATGGCCCTTACGGCCACGGCCACTCCCAAAACACAGGACGACATCCTCAAAAACCTGGAAATCGAGGATGCCAACGTGTTCAAAGATTCTTTCAACCGCCCGAATTTGTTCTACGAGGTGGTGCCCAAAACCAAAGACATCGACAAGGAAATCGTCAAATTCATCAAACAACGTCCCGGCCAATCGGGCATCATTTATGCCTTGAGCCGCAAAACGGTGGAAGACCTGGCCCAATTCCTCCGCCTTAACGACATCAAAGCCGTACCATACCATGCGGGCCTTAACGCCAAAACGCGGTCCAAACACCAGGACATGTTCCTCCAGGAAGAAGCCGACGTGGTGGTGGCCACCATCGCTTTCGGCATGGGCATCGACAAGCCCGACGTGCGCTACGTAATTCACTACGACATACCCAAAAGCCTCGAAAGCTACTACCAGGAAACGGGTCGCGCCGGACGCGACGGAGAGTACGCCCATTGTCTGGCCTTTTATTCCTATAAGGATATCGAAAAACTGGAAAAATTCCTATTCTCGGAAAAATCCAGCATCGAACGAGAAATCGGATTGGCGCTCCTCAACGAAGTGGTGGCATATGCCGAAACTTCCATATCGCGACGGCAATTTCTCCTGGATTATTTCGGCGAAGAATTCGACCCCGAAAAAGATCCGGGAGGCGACATGGACGACAACGTACGCAATCCCAAACCCAAAATCGAAGCGCGGGACGAAGCCCTCAAAGTATTGCGCCTCCTCACTTCGGTCAAAGGGGATTTTAAAATCAACGACGTGATCAACATCCTCCACGGAGTGGAAACCACCCGCGTCAAATCGCACAAAAAGCTCCTGGGCGACATGTGGGGAAGCGGCAAGGACAAGGAGAAGGAATTCTGGCACGCCCTCTTGCGCCATATGCTCATTCACAAATTACTCAAAAAACAAATCGAAAACTTCGGCGTGCTTAAAGTTACCGACAAAGGGCGGGAATTTATGGCCAACCCCACCAGCTTCATGATCACCGAAAATCACAAATTCAACGAATCGGTGAGCCGCCCCGCCGTGATGAAACAATCCCACGGAGCGGACGAGACGCTGTTGAAAATGCTGAAGGACCTCCGCCGAGACATCGCCCGCAAAAAGAATATTCCCACTTACGTGATTTTCCAGGACGCCTCCCTGGAAGACATGGCCATCAAATATCCCACCTCGGTGGAAGAAATGACGCGCATCTACGGGGTGGGCGAAGGGAAAGCCCGCAAATACGGGGCACCCTTTGCCGAATTGATCAAACAATATGTGGAAGAAAACGACATCGTACGGCCCGAAGATATCGTGATCAAATCCTCCCCCACTCGCTCGGCCATGAAGGTGTTCATCATCCAAAGCACCGACCGTAAAATTCCGCTCGAAGACATTATGCGGGCCAAAGGACTCACCCTCGAAGAGCTGATCAAAGAGATGGAACAATTGGTGTATATGGGCACCAAGCTCAACATCGACTATATTATCGACGAAATGTTCGACGAGGAACAACAGGAAGAACTGTTCGACTACTTCATGGAAGCCGAACGGGACAAAATCAGCGACGCACTCGAAGAATTCGGCGACGAATACGACGAAGAGGAATTGCGCCTCTATCGGATCAAATTCATCAGCGACATGGCCAACTGAGAGGGGCCTGTCCGCCAACCGAACATCACACCCCGCCGGCATTCGGCGGGATTCTTTTTTAACCTACCTGGGAGCATGAGGCTCCCGATCGCCGGATTACGGTTGAAAGGCATCTTTCCGATGCGGGCGATAATAAAGCTTTACGATTCCCATGCTCGGATTCGCCCGTGATCCGGTATTTTCTCATCGACGGCCGAGCCCGGCAATACGGGCTTTATTTCAGCAGGTTGATAAAGGGATATAAAAAAATATGATGAAGGTATAAGGCATTTTGATAAATCGGCGTGAAACGGGCCGGATTTTTCATTATATTTGCTATGACAATCAAAAACTTACTATTATGGAAGAAGTAACTCGCATGCCTTTGTTGGGTGAAAAATTTCCCCGCGTGGAAGTGCAAACCACCATGGGCAAAATGGTATTGCCCGATGATTTTGCAGGTAAATGGTTCATCCTGTTCAGCCACCCGGCCGACTTTACGCCCGTATGTACCACGGAATTCGTAGCTTTTGCCAAGCGGTCGGACGAATTTCTCAAATTGGGCGTGGAACTCATCGGCTTGTCGGTGGATCAGGTGTTCTCCCACATCAAATGGGTGGAATGGATCGAAGAAAAATTGGGTGTGAAAATTCCTTTCCCCATCATTGCCGACAGCGCCGAAGGAGTATCTAAAAAATTGGGTATGATCCATCCCGGCAAGAGCGCCAGCAATACGGTGCGCGCCGTATTTATCGTGGATCCCCAAGGCACGCTCCGCCTGATCCTGTACTACCCGCAAGAAGTGGGTCGTAGCGTGGACGAAATTCTCCGTGCGGTCAAAGCCTTGCAAGTGTCCGACAACTACGGCGTGGCCACCCCCGAAAATTGGCCCAACAACGAACTCATCGGCGCCAACGTGATTATTCCGCCCGCCACCGACATTCAAACGGCCATGCAACGCAAAAACCAAGAGAACTGTTTCGACTGGTGGTTCTGCTACAAACCGCTGGAATAATTCCGCGCGTTTGTCCGTTCAACTTCAAGGCCGCCTTCGGGCGGTCTTTTTTTTGATCCGGTTACTACCATCTCATAAGGAAGCGGTACAAAATCCGCTCTTGCGGATCCCAGATATACATCTCCAAATCGGTAGGCTTTTTAAAATCGGGACCGGAATAAAAGGCATAATACACCTGTCGGCCATTTAGAAGAGTATGAAGATGCACTATAAGTGAATCCAACGAACCGTTTCCGGTAGAAATCGAAAAAATGTCATAAATATGCGGATATTTCAAAGAATCAAACGGCGCTCTTTCCCAATTTTTGATCATCCTTGTATAATCGCCACGCAAAGGCAAAGAGGGAAGACGCTTACGATCAAAATCGATCGGGATCGAATCGGACAATTTATAGAGTTCGATGGAATATCCTTCTCCTCCATTCCCCAACCCGCTTATTATCCCCCTAAAAGCAAAGCGGCCGCGAAGAAAAGGACACAAAAAACGGCGGTGCGCTATTGATTTTACTACAAAATACGGTTTAATGGGCGGTATGCCCAATTTTTTTTAAAACGTCCATTTTGTACCATTTAAACGGTATTAAATGTCCATTTTTGCGTGGCGTATTTACCTTTTTGGGCGAAAAATGTCCTTTATTACCGGCGATGCGTAACATATTGTCCTTTTGTGCTTTAAAAAGCGCCGGCCCCGGCCCGGACCGGCTAAAAATACACCTTAACTTTCTTTAAGATTTTCCCTTAAAATTCCTTTAAAAACAGGTTTGGGCATAGTTTTGGGCATAGTTTTGGGCATAGGATTTTTGTGGCCAAAAACGGCTTTTGGGCATAGTTTTGGGCATAGGGTTTAACACAATTTAACATGCCAACAGGGTAGATAAGTGCAAAAATGGAACTCATTCGGCATAGAAATCGGCCGTTTTTCGGGGGTTTAGTGCAAAAATCACGGAATGGGCTAAAACGGTGTAAATACCAATAAATACAATAGTAGAACGCTAATTAATGCCGTTTTTCACAAAACGTGAAAAATAGGCCTGTTCGTGAAAAACAGGGGTTTAGTGCACGCTAATAATGGTTTAAGTGGTTGTAAATTAAGCAAATAGCGCCATATTACAACAAAAAAACGACCAAAAAGTTTGGCCGTTTTTATTTGTGTTAAAGCCATTATAGGCAATCATAACTATCAGTAAGATATTTTGTGTCTAACACTTTTAAATGCTCATCAGTAATTGGAAAGGCAGCCGGACTATCACTAAAAGAACATAGAAAATATACTAATGCCTTATAATAATCCGGATTATTTTTGTTTTCACACAAGGTTTTATATAGTTTGGTAACCTTGTGCGCATAGTATTTGAGTGAAAAAGGATCACACCTGAAATCTTTGAAAATATTAAAGTAAAGTTCATGAAAAGCTTTTAATAATGTGCGGTTTTTCCTTCTTATGCCCCAAAAGAATTCCATTATTTCCATATGAATTTCAGCATCTTCTATTTCATAGTCATCCGGCAAATTCATGTATTTTGTAATACCTAATTCTTTATGCACAAAATCCTTTATATCCTTATAGGTTATTTTCCCCGATTTTAAGTTGCGGGCTATTTTTCTGAACAGTTTGTAATAATCGGCTGTTTCGTATTTTCTTTTCATGGCAAGTTTATTTCATGGTGTTGAAACGAATGGATGCTTTGATAAGGGCCATGCCGCGGACTTTTTCCAAAGGGATTTCCTTGGGCTGATAGTCCGGGTTGTAGGATACGAGTTTGATCCACCTGTCGCCTTTATCGGAGCGGTGAACGAATTTTACTGTAATGTATTCGTCGCCGGAAAGGTTGAGCGAGAGGATATACATTTCGCCCCAAAAGATGTCATTGGGTATGTCGTTTATTTTTTTGAAAATGACAATATCGCCCGATTTGAGGAGCGGGTACATGCTATCGCCGGTAACGAATACGGCGCCGTCGGATTTGGGAAGGTTGGGTATTTTGATGGTATCGACAGGGATAAGGGCTTTGTTATCGAAAATGTCCACCATGCCGGCGGTGGCATACAGATCATATAAAGGAACTTCTTGGGCCGGAACGGGATGATCCGTTTGGCGCGTGTAGGCGGTAATGTTTGGCCCGGCGGTTGGGTTTCCTATGCCGGTAAGAAGCCAAGAAGGATTGATGTCCGGGAGTTTGGCAAGAACGGATTTGGGTATGGTATTGCGTTTTTCCCACATGGTAATGGTGGAAGGATTGACGCCGAGGCGTTTGGCTAATTCCGATTTGGATTTAAGGCCATAGTGGTGCAAAAGGGTTTGAATGCGTTGCGCTACTGTTTGCGGCTCAGCTTGTGCGGATGTTTCCCGGGCGGATGCCGGCACCGGTTTGGCACTTTGTTCCTTTTTGAGCATTTC
>JAADED010000085.1 GCA_013153605.1 Chlorobiota bacterium
CCGAGCGTCTCCTTCAAAATATCCCTTGGCAAACACAAGCCGGTTCAAATCGTCATATTCATATTCGGTTTCAAAAGGCCCACCCATATATGAGTCTCCGTGAGGTAAGGCGGAATTTCGGATGGAGGTGATATTGCCTATGTAATCGTATGAATATTTCAATTCACAATCATCTTTTAAAGAGAGGTTTTCGATCAATGAAGGATGACCAAATAGGGGAATTTAGCGGATGTTTTTTGAAAATTATTTTCGAGATTTTTAGGGATTTTTTTCTTAGTAAAATGGGTTAGTATAACATAAACGGCAAGGTTCCCAGAAGACCCAATGCTAATACGGTTCCGCCCCATATCCAAAACAATTTTCTTTGATCCCGAACGGCCGTCACTCGTTCCACTTTGGGTTGGTATAAAGCGCCGGCATATAAGAGTTTGATTTCGTCTTCTCGAATGGTATGAAAATTCTTATAAACCGCCGGATATCCCGTTACTTTGGCTACGATTTTAAACCGGGTAATTTTTATGTCATAAACGGGTTCCACCAACACATCGGCATCGGCTTTTTGAAGCGCATCAATAATGGCTTGATTCTTTACCGATTCTACCGATACCCGCGCCGGGGCCGTAGCTTCTCCTGTCACTTTGGACTCCCGCACTTCCAATTCGGCCACCACGGGCTTATGAATCACGCCTATTCCATCCACCGGCATTGCCCGCGCGGTTTTGATCCGGGTGGTTCCGCAACTTGCCAATAAAAAACCGAATGTCAAAAGAAGGAGCTTTTTCATGGACTTAAGTTTTAAACAAAAATAAAAATTTTTATCAAATGCAATAAAATTAAAAATAAAATTAAATAAGAAAAGGCCATGTCTTTTTCGGCCTTCATGTTTTTTTTAAAATCCATCCGGTCTGATGCGCTAGTCATTTATAATGAGGAAAATACGCTTTTGAACAAGACGGCGTATGGTGTTTTGACATCCCCGTATTGGCCGAGATGTGTTATTTTTAGGTCAAACACTTGCCTATGCATATCATCGATAACCAAACCTATACGCTCGAAGACATACGCACCCTGATGCGCCGGCAAGAGCCCGTGAGTTTGGGCCCCCGGGCCGAAGAAGCCATCCGACGGTCGTGCCGGTTTCTTCAAGAAGTATTGGAAAAACGTCAACAGGTCATTTACGGGATTAATACGGGCTTCGGGTCGCTCCACCGGATGCGGGTTCCCGAAAAGGACATGCAAACACTTCAGGAAAATTTGGTGCGCAGCCATGCATGCGGAGCGGGCGACGAGTTGCCGCCCCCTGCGGTACGCCTCATGCTGTTGCTGAAAATCATCACTTTGGCCCGCGGTTATTCGGGCGTCCAGCTAAAAACCGTTCGGCGGCTGGCCGATTTTTACAACCACGATGTTCTTCCGGTGGGATATGAAAAAGGGTCGCTGGGAGCTTCGGGCGATTTGGCACCTCTGGCTCATTTGTCGCTTCCCCTGATCGGCGAAGGGGAGGTGCGCTACCGGGGCCGCAAACGTCCGGCTCGCGAAGTATTGGCAGAATTGGGATGGGAACCCATCCGCCTTCAGGCCAAGGAAGGTCTGGCACTTCTCAACGGCACCCAATTCATGACGGCCGTGGGCATTCTGAATTTATGGGAAGCCCAAAAACTAGACTTGTGGGCCGACCTGGTGGCCGCCGCATCTTTGGAAGCCTACGACGGGCGGATCGAACCTTTTTCGCCCGTAATTCAACGCATACGTCCCCACCGGGGTCAGGAAGAAACGGCCCGCCGCATCCGACGGATCCTCCGAGACAGCGCCATCATCCACCGCGAAAAACCCCATGTGCAAGATCCCTATTCCTTCCGGTGCGTGCCTCAAGTGCACGGAAGCGTCAAACATGTGCTCAAATCGGTGATCGAAACATTTGAAGTGGAAATCAATGCGGTAACGGACAACCCCATCATCGACGCCGAGAACGGACAAATTCTTTCGGGCGGAAACTTTCACGGCGAACCTCTGGCCATTGCTTCCGATATGCTGGCCATCGCCCTGGCCGACCTTTCCAACATCTCCGAACGCCGGACCTACCGGCTCATCTCGGGCAAGCGCGGATTGCCCGTATATTTGATCGAAAATCCGGGCCTCAACTCGGGGCTGATGATTCCCCAATACATGGCCGCTTCTTTGGTTAACCAAAACAAACAACTCTCCCATCCCAACAGCGTGGACTCCATCGAATCCAGCAACGGCCAGGAAGACCACGTGAGCATGGGGGCCAATGCGGTGCTCAAAACATCGCGCATTATCGAAAACGTCAAAACGGTGCTGGCGGTGGAATTGCTCACGGCCAACCAGGCGCTTCATTTCCGGGATTTGCCTCCTTCGCCCGTCATTCAAAAATTTCTCGAACCTTTTCGGCGGAAGGTGCCCTATATCGCCAAAGATGAAATTCTTTACGATAAGATTCGAACCATCATCGACATTTACGAGGAATTACCGGTGGAATTCTTCCGCGAACTGGCCGGCGGAGAGGTGTCCGAAATCCGTTAGGGAAAAAATCCGTAATTTAGGCTAACCAATTTTCGCTCATGACGCTCATCAAAAGCATATCCGGCATACGCGGCACCATCGGGGGACGTCCGGGGGACAACCTCACCCCTCTTGACGCCGTGCAATTTGCCGCCGCCTTCGTCCGGTTACTCCGGGAACAAAAAAAAGACGAACCTCTTCGGATCGTATTGGGACGCGATGCCCGCCCTTCGGGCGAAATGATCGCACGGGCGGTGAAAGCCGCCCTCACGGGTGCGGGTGCCGATGTCATCGATTTGGACCTCACCACTACCCCCACGTTGGAAATGGCGGTGCCCGCCCTTGAAGCCGACGGCGGCATCATCCTGACCGCCAGCCATAATCCGGTGGAATGGAACGCCCTGAAATTGCTCGACCGCCACGGCGAATTCATCTCGGCCGACGCGGGACGCCGGCTTCTTGAAATCATCGATCGCGGCGAATTCGAATTTGTACCCGTCGATGAATTGGGACAAAGCCAATCTTATCCGGGAGGATTTATTCCCGAACATGTGGACGCCATTTTAAAATTACCCGAAACGGATGCCCCGGCCATTGCGCGGCGCGGTTTCCGGGTGGTGGTGGACGCCGTCAATTCCACGGGCGGCCTGGCGGTGCCCGCCCTATTGGAAGCTTTGGAGGTGGAATATGTGTGCTTGTATTGCCGTCCCGACGGAAAATTTCCCCACAATCCCGAACCGCTGGAAGCCCATTTGCAAGATATCATGCGTGCCGTGCCGGCCTTGGAAGCCGATTTGGGCATCGTGGTGGACCCCGATGCCGACCGCTTGGCGCTCATAGACGAAAAGGGGCGCATGTTCGGTGAAGAATACACGCTGGTGGCCGCCGCCGATTATATTCTGTCCCGCAAAAAGGGACCTGTGGTGTCCAACCTTTCATCTTCGCGCGCCCTCAAAGATTTGGCCGACCGCTACGGGGTGCCCTATTACGCCTCGCCCGTGGGCGAAGTGAACGTGGTGAAAAAAATGAAAGAAACCGGAGCGGTCATCGGTGGAGAAGGAAACGGCGGCGTCATCTATCCCGACCTCCATTACGGACGCGATGCACTGGCGGGAATCGCCCTTATATTAAGCCTGCTGGCCGACCGGAACATATCCTTGTCGGAGCTCAAAAATCAATATCCCGCCTATTATATGGCCAAAGAAAAAATCCGGCTGGAGCCGGGAATGAATCCCGACGAATTGCTGGAGCGTTTCGCCCGCCTGCATGCCGACAAACCCGTGAATCGCGAAGACGGCGTCAAAGTGGAATGGCCCCACGGGTGGGTGCATCTTCGCAAATCCAACACCGAACCCGTGATCCGCATTTATACCGAAGCCGCCACGCCGGAAGACGCCCGGGCATTGGCCCGGACCGCCCTCGACCAACTCAAACACAAGATGGAATGATGGAAAACAAAGCCGACCCCGTCTGTTTGCGCACCTATTTCGGCCGGTTTCGCCGGCATATCACGGGAATAGACGCCCGCATTCCCACTCCCTACGGAGAAAAACCGCTCGTCTATCTCGATTGGACCGCCAGCGGACGCCTATACCGCCCCATCGAACACAAAATCAGTGAAGACTTCGGCCGCTATCTGGCCAATACCCATACCGATACCTCTTTTACGGGCCAATTCATGACCCGCGCATACCATGAAGCCGTCCGGCGCATCAAGCAACACGTGAAAGCGGACGATTCGTTCGCGGTGATCCAGGCCGGCTACGGCATGACGGGAGCGGTTAACAAGCTTCAACGCATATTGGGCTTAAGGGTTCACGAACGTTATCGCAATACGGTGCTTCGATCTTTGGAAAAACGGCCGGTGGTGTTCGTCAGTCGCATGGAACATCATTCCAACCACATTTCGTGGCTGGAAACCCTGGCCGAAGTGGTGCTGATCCCTTTTGACGACAACGGAATGCCTTCGGCCGCCGCCTTCGAAGAATTGGCCGGGCGCTATGAGGGGCGTCCCCGCTACCTCTCCCTGACGGCTTGTTCCAACGTGACGGGCTTGGAGCCCGATTTGGAACGCTTCGTTCGCATCGCTCACCGCCACGGCTTTCCGGCGTTCGTGGATTATGCCTGTTCGGCTCCTTACGCCGATATCGATTTGAGCGGCGATCCCCAAGGCGTACCCGATGCCATCATGTTTTCGCCCCATAAATTTCTGGGCGGTCCCGGTACGGGAGGATTGCTGATCATGCGAAAATCCTTATACGGCAACCGCATTCCCGACGAACCCGGAGGCGGCACCGTGGCTTGGACCGATCCGTGGGACGGCGCCGTGTATTTGGACGATATCGAAGCCCGCGAAACGGGAGGAACGCCGGGATTTCTTCAAATGATTAAAAGCGCACTGGCCATGGACCTCAAAGAGCGCATGGACCCGGCTCTTATGCGTCGGCGCGAACACGAATTGCTCGACCGCCTGTTCGACGGGTTGGAAGACATTCCGGGCGTGGAGGTATTGGAAAAAGATAAGCGCCGTCGCCTGGGCGTGGTGTCCGTGCTCACTCCCGCCATTCCTTATACCGGCGTGGTTCGCCTCCTCAACGATTTGGCCGGCATCCAAACCCGGGGCGGATGTTCGTGTGCCGGCACCTACGGCCATTACCTCCTGGGACTCGATCGCGAACGGTCGCAAGCGCTCAAAAAACAGGTCTTGGACGGGCATCCCGAATGTAAGCCGGGCTGGACGCGCATCTCCATTCATCCCACCACCACCGAAGAAGAAGTGGACCTGGTACTCGACACCATGGCCCGCATCATGAAAGAAGGGCGATCCCTCCTCGAAAAAGATTACAGACAAATCAACGGCCAATTCGTCCATAAAGATTTCGATTATTCCACCTTCATCGACCGCCGCATCAAAAGCCTGTTGTATGGCGCTGATTGAACTGAACCGGATTTACAAGGACTATCCGCTGGGAAAAAAGAACGTGGTCAAGGTTCTCAAGGACATCAACCTTCGCGTGGAGCCCGGCGAATACGTGGCTCTCATGGGCCCCTCGGGAAGCGGCAAATCCACCCTCATGAATATATTGGGAGCCTTGGACACGCCCACTTCGGGTTCGTATCGCCTCAAAGGCATGGAAGTGGACCGCTTGGATGACGACGAACTGGCCCGTATCCGTAATGAAGAAATCGGTTTCGTATTTCAAACTTTCAACCTCTTACCGCGCCTCACGGCATTGGAAAATGTGGCTTTGCCCCTGGTGTATGCGGGGGTGCCGCGCAAAGAACGCCTGGCCCGCGCCCGCGAAGTGTTGGCCCAAGTGGGATTGGAAGACCGCATGCATCACAAGCCCAATCAGCTGTCGGGCGGTCAGCGCCAGCGGGTGGCCATCGCCCGGGCATTGGTCAACCGTCCGAGCATCCTCCTGGCCGACGAACCCACCGGTAATTTGGATTCGGCCTCATCGGAAGAAATCATGAAAATTTTCGATCGCCTTAACCGCGAGGGACATACCGTCATCCTCGTAACCCACGAACCCGATATTGCCGCCCATGCACGGCGCATCATCCGCCTCCTGGACGGACGCATCGTCAAAGACGAAATCCGCCCCGAACTTCGGAGAAAACTTCTCCCGCCGAGTAAATAATTATTCCTTTTCGGAGTTTTCGGATTCTTCGGCCCCTTCGATCAGCGATTCCGCCATTCCTTCCGGGACGGGCAAATCCATGAGGCGGAGCAAAGTGGGAGCCACGTTGGCCAAGATCCCGTTTTTGAGGCGGGGACGTATGCGGTTGCTCACCAAAATCACGGGCACGGGAT
>JAADED010000055.1 GCA_013153605.1 Chlorobiota bacterium
TCAAGCCCATTCGCGGCGGCACCGACGGGGCGCAATTGTCGTTTAAAGGCTTGCCTACCCCCAACGTGTTTGCCGGAGGCCTTAATTTTCATGGGCCTTATGAATACGTACCTCTGGAGTCCATGCAAAAAGCGGCCGAACTCATTGTCAAAATAGCCGAAAAAACGGCAGGGAGAAATGCCTGAGACCGAATGGGGAGGGGGTTTTTATTAATAATAAATTAAGGTATAAAACCCTCTGACAGATTGGCACCCGCCGGGCAATGGCATAATTTATGGTAAACCAAGGACAGAACAAAATCAGAAAAACCCAAGAACTATGGCAAAGGAAATAAAATTCGATTTCGAAGCACGTGAAGGTATCAAGCGCGGTATCGACGCTTTGGCCAACGCCGTAAAGGTAACGTTGGGCCCCAAAGGACGTAACGTGATCATCGACAAATCCTTCGGAGGTCCGCAAATCACCAAAGACGGCGTGACCGTGGCCCGCGAAGTGGAATTGGAAGACGAACATGAAAATATGGGTGCCCAACTGGTCAAACAAGTGGCATCCAAAACCAACGATTTGGCAGGTGACGGAACCACCACGGCAACCCTCCTGGCCCAAGCCATCGTGCGCGAAGGGCTTAAAAACGTAACCGCCGGTGCCAACCCGATGGATCTCAAACACGGCATCGACAAAGCCACCAAACGCGTGATTGAAGAGCTGGAAAAACAAGCCATCGAAGTGGGTGACGATGTGGAAAAAATCAAACAAGTGGCCACCATCTCGGCCAACAACGACGAAAACATCGGTAACCTCATCGGCGAAGCCTTCTCCAAAGTGGGCAAGGACGGGGTAATCACCGTGGAAGAAGCCAAAGGTACCGAAACCTATGTGGACGTGGTGGAAGGTATGCAATTCGACCGCGGATATTTGTCGCCTTACTTCATCACCGATCCCGAAAAAATGGAAGCCGTGCTCGAGAACCCCTACATCCTGATTACCGACAAGAAAATCTCGAGCATGAAAGACTTGCTTCCCATCCTCGAACAAACGGCTCAAGCCGGACGTCCGCTCCTGATTATCGCCGAAGACGTGGACGGCGAAGCATTGGCCACCCTGGTGGTGAACAAATTGCGGGGAACGCTCAAAGTGGCTGCAGTCAAAGCTCCGGGATTCGGTGATCGCCGAAAAGCCATGCTCGAAGACATTGCCATTTTGACAGGAGGTACCTACGTCACCGAAGAGCGAGGTTATAAGCTCGAAAACACCACGTTGGACATGCTCGGCCAAGCCGAACGCGTGGTCATCGACAAAGACAACACCACCATTGTGGGCGGTGCCGGTAAGGAAGAAGACATCCAAAACCGCATCAAGCAAATCAAAGCCCAAATCGAAACCACCACTTCGGATTACGACCGCGAAAAATTGCAAGAACGATTGGCCAAATTGGCCGGCGGAGTGGCCGTTCTCTATGTGGGCGCTCCTTCCGAAGTGGAACTCAAAGAGAAGAAAGACCGCGTGGAAGATGCGTTGAACGCTACCCGCGCCGCAGTGGAAGAAGGCATCGTGCCCGGCGGAGGCGTAGCCCTGTTGCGCGCTCAAAAAGTGCTCGACGAACTCGAAGCCGCCAATGAAGACGAACGCACCGGTATCCTGATCATCAAACGCGCATTGGAAGAACCCATGAAGCAAATCGTGGAAAACGCCGGTGAAGACGGTTCGGTAGTGGTGGCCAAAGTCAAAGAAGGCGAAGGCGATTTCGGATACGATGTGAAAAACAGCGTGTACACCAACATGCTCAAAGCCGGAATCATCGATCCGAAAAAAGTAACGCGCATCGCCCTCGAGAATGCCGCTTCGGTCGGCGGAATGGTTCTGACCACCGAAAGCGCGCTCATCGAGAAGAAAGAAGAAAATCCTTCGGCAGGCATGCCGGGAGCCGGCGGAATGCCGATGATGTAAGAAGCCTCTTGAATACCATTCTGTTTAAGCCCTGTCCCGCGAAAGCCCCCGGCTTTCGCGGGACTTTTTTGGGCCCGTTTGGGCGGAAATCCTTATTTTTACCCCAAAACGCGCCGTATGACCAAATCATCTCCCGCTCCCGAATACAAAGTCAAAGACCTCTCCCTCGCCGAATGGGGCCGTAAGGAAATCGAGTTGGCCGAAGCCGAAATGCCGGGCCTGATGGCCCTGCGCGAAAAATACCGGGATATCAAACCCCTGAAAGGGGCCCGCATCACGGGCTCGCTTCACATGACGGTCCAAACGGCGGTGCTGATCGAAACCCTGGTGGAATTGGGCGCCGACGTGCGCTGGGCCAGTTGTAACATATACTCCACCCAAGACGAGGCGGCTGCCGCCATTGCCGCGGCCGGCATTCCCGTGTTTGCATGGAAAGGCGAAACCCTGGACGAATATTGGTGGGCCACCGAAAAAGCCCTCACCTGGCCCGACGGCCAAGGGCCCGACCTCATCATCGACGACGGGGGCGATGCCACCCTCATGGTGCATTTGGGCGTGGACGCCGAAAACGACCCTTCGGTTTTGGACAAGGAACCCGAAAGCGAGGACGAACGGGCGCTACTGAACAAATTGAAGGAGACTTTAAAAACCGATCCCGGCAAATGGCACCGCATCGCTTCGCGCATCAAAGGTGTGTCCGAAGAAACCACTACCGGAGTCATGCGGTTGTATGAACGTTATCAAAAAGGAAAACTCCTTTTCCCGGCCATCAACGTGAACGATTCGGTCACCAAATCCAAATTCGACAATTTGTACGGCTGCCGCGAATCCCTTATCGACGGCATCAAGCGGGGAACCGACATCATGATTGCGGGAAAGACCGCGGTGGTATGCGGCTACGGCGAGGTGGGCAAAGGTTCGGCCCAGGCTCTCAAAAATTACGGCGCCAAAGTGGTGGTCACCGAAATCGATCCCATTTGCGCCTTGCAAGCGGCCATGGAAGGTTACCGAGTCACCACCGTAGAAGACGTGGTGGAAGAAGCCGACATATTCGTGACCGCCACCGGCAATAAGGACGTGATCACCCTGGAGCACATGTTGCGCATGAAAAACAATGCCATTGTGTGTAATATCGGCCATTTCGACAACGAAATCCAGGTGGACCGCCTCAAAAATTATCCCGGCATCAAGCTGATTCCCATCAAACCTCAAGTGGACAAATACGTTTTTCCCGACGGCCACGGCATCATCCTTCTGTCCGACGGCCGATTGGTCAACCTGGGCAATGCCACCGGCCATCCTTCGTTCGTGATGAGCATGTCGTTCACCAATCAGGTTTTGGCCCAATTGGAGCTGTGGCAAAAAGATTACGAAGTGGGTGTTTACCGCCTTCCCAAAAAATTGGACGAAGAAGTGGCGCGTTTGCATTTGCCTCATTTACAAGTCAAACTTACCCGCCTCACGCCCGAACAGGCCGCTTATATCGGAGTACCCGTAGAGGGGCCCTACAAACCCGAACACTACAGGTATTAAAATTTCGGGACGGGGTATGATTTTCGGGAAAAAATTTCTATTTTTGCACACGGAAAAAACGAGGGGTTGTTTTTTGACAAAAAAGTTTGTATCTTTGCCTGCCAATTTGAGGGCGTGCCGATGTAGCTCAGTTGGTTAGAGCAGCTGATTTGTAATCAGCAGGTCGTGGGTTCGAGTCCCTCCATCGGCTCATTGAGGAGGACGAGATCATTGGAAGCCAAGATATAAGGTGGGGTTCCCGAGTGGCCAAAGGGGGCAGACTGTAAATCTGTTGCGTTATGCTTCGGAGGTTCGAATCCTCCCCCCACCACAAAGATGCGGGAGTAGCTCAGTTGGTAGAGCGTCAGCCTTCCAAGCTGAATGTCGCGGGTTCGAGTCCCGTCTCCCGCTCGACTCGACAAGCCGATGTAGCTCAGGGGTAGAGCGTTTCCTTGGTAAGGAAAAGGTCACGGGTTCAAATCCCGTCATTGGCTCAAGCGAGTGTTACCCGGTACAAACTCAAAATTATTTAAAAACAAAGATTATGGCTAAAGAAAAGTTCGAACGGACCAAACCGCACGTGAACATCGGTACCATCGGTCACGTGGACCATGGTAAGACCACGTTGACGGCCGCCATCACCAAGGTATTGGCCCAAAAAGGTCTTGCCGAAGAAAAAGACTTCGAGTCGATTGACAACGCTCCGGAAGAAAAAGAAAGGGGTATTACCATCAACACGGCTCACGTGGAATACGAAACCGAAAAACGTCACTACGCCCACGTGGACTGTCCCGGACACGCCGACTACGTGAAAAACATGGTAACGGGTGCCGCCCAAATGGACGGAGCCATCCTCGTGGTAGCCGCCACCGACGGTCCCATGCCCCAAACCCGTGAACACATCCTGTTGGCTCGTCAGGTAGGCGTGCCCAAAATCGTGGTGTTCATGAACAAAGTGGACATGGTGGACGACGAAGAGTTGCTTGAGTTGGTGGAAATGGAAATCCGCGATTTGTTGAACTTCTACGACTATGACGGCGACAACACGCCCGTGATTCGCGGTTCGGCTTTGGGCGCTCTCAACGGCGATCCCAAATGGGTGAAAACCGTGGAAGAATTGATGGAAGCCGTGGACAACTGGATCGACGAACCGCAACGCGACGTGGACAAGCCGTTCCTCATGCCCATCGAAGACGTATTCTCCATTACCGGTCGGGGTACGGTGGCTACCGGCCGTATCGAAACCGGAAAAATCAAAACGGGCGATCCCGTGGAAATCATCGGCTTCGGTGACGAAAAACTCACCTCGGTGGTTACCGGTGTGGAAATGTTCCGCAAAATCCTCGACGAAGGTCAAGCCGGTGACAACGTAGGTTTGCTCTTGCGCGGTATCGACAAAAAACAAATCCGCCGCGGTATGGTAATCGCCGAACCCGGCACCATCAAACCGCACAAAAAATTCAAAGCCGAGGTTTATATCCTCAAAAAAGAAGAAGGCGGACGCCACACGCCGTTCCACAACAACTATCGTCCGCAATTCTACCTGCGTACCACGGACGTAACGGGTGAAATCCACTTGCCCGAAGGCGTGGAAATGGTATTGCCGGGCGACAACCTCACCATCGAAGTGGAATTGATCCAACCGGTGGCACTGAACAAAGGATTACGTTTTGCCATCCGCGAAGGTGGTAGAACGGTAGGTGCGGGACAGATCACCGAAATATTGGATTAATTGTTCTGTGGAAATACCTGACGAATTTGGTGTCCGGCTTTGTCCGGGCATCAAATTCGTTTACTCATAACATACGGGCATAGCTCAGTTGGTAGAGCACCGGTCTCCAAAACCGGGTGTCGGGAGTTCGAGTCTCTCTGCCCGTGCTACCAAAAAGACCCTATGAAAAATTCGTTCATTGCATCGTTGGTGGAGTACGTGAAGGGCGCTTATGACGAGTTGGTACACCACGTGGTGTGGCCCTCCTGGCAGGAGGTGCAAAAATGGACGGCCGTGGTGGCGACCTTTACCCTCCTCTTTTCGCTGTTCATTTTCGTGGTGGACTACATCTTCCGGGAAATCCTCAACTTCTATTACAGATTAATTCGTTAAGCGTATGTCGGACGAAAAAAAGTGGTATGTGTTGCGGGTAATAAGCGGGAAGGAAAAGAAAATCAAAACGCTTATTGAAAATGAAATCGCCAAGTCGGGCTTGCAGGATTACGTAGGAGAAATTCTGGTGCCCACCGAAAAGGTAGTCCGACTTCAAAAAGGCAAACGCATTACCAAAGAAAAAACTTTGTTTCCCGGATACATTTACATCGAAGCCAACCTCTCGGGCGAAGTGCCCCATGTGATCCGTAACATTCCGGGCGTGCTCGGATTTTTGAGCAGTGTGAAGGGAGGCGACCCCGAGCCGCTGACCAAACAGGAAGTAAACCGCCTGTTGGGCAAGATGGACGAAATCGCCATGGAAGAAGGGCACATTCTCAATCCCTTCAAAGTGGGCGATCCGGTACGCATCACCGACGGGTTGTTCAAAGATTTCGAAGGCACGGTGGAAGAAATCAGCGAAGACAACAAGAAGCTGAAAGTGGAGGTGAAAATGTTCGGCCGGCGGACGCCGATCGAGCTTTATTTTTATCAAGTGGAAAAAATCTGACGGCTGTTACGCACACATAAGCTTCCGAATTTTTTTAACAAGCAAACAGAACCGAAACAATGGCAAAAGAACTATTCAAAGTCATCAAACTCCAAATCCGGGGAGGC
The DNA here is from genome assembly GCA_013153605.1 of Chlorobiota bacterium. Classification (GTDB taxonomy): domain Bacteria; phylum Bacteroidota; class Bacteroidia; order Flavobacteriales; family Flavobacteriaceae; genus JAADED01. Next base: position 6,221 of record JAADED010000055.1, read on the forward strand.
CAAGCGAATCCTTCGCCGCCGGTAGGACCCGCATTGGGAGCAGCCGGAGTGAACATCATGGAATTCT
>JAADED010000008.1 GCA_013153605.1 Chlorobiota bacterium
CCTCCGGCGTCCATCCCTCGAATCCGTAGGCTTTGAATTGCAAGTAATGAGGGCGGTCGAATATCAATCGGTATCGGGAGGGCGGCTCGAACGGTTGCCATTTGTCGGGCCGGTCGAAGGGATATAAATACACCAAATTCACCGCAATGCGTTCCGGACATGTGCCCGGAGATTGCTCACCCCGGTCCAACGGCGGAATGTTGAGCGGCGCATCCCGGTATTCCGACACCGTTCGCACCCGCTCGGGGCTACAGCCGTAAAGGTACTTCCAATACACTTGCTTGGGATAAGCCACCCGGTGCCATTCGTAATAATGAAAACCGAAAGTCAGAAGCGCCAACAGGACGGATGCATACGCCCACCCGGAGCGTTTTCCCCACGCGGCATAATAGCCCCACAGAGCAGCCGCCGTGGCAACGGGCCACCAGGGTTTCAGCAATCTTGCGTACCACACCGCCGACTCGCCCCAAACGGCCCGAAGGGAGTAGGTTACATATACGAGAAAAAACACCATCCACAACCGCCGGAGCATCCGGGGAACTTTCCGCCGATGAAGAAGAAAAAGAACCGTGCCCCCCGCAAGCCACATGCCCAACGGCCCTTCCACTTCCCATAAATATCGAATGGCAAAAACCGGAGCTTCTCGAGGACTCCCCTGGTGCACCGAAGATGCCAAAGTCTTTAAATGGGTGATCCAGGAAGTACCCGCCCGTCGGGCCAACCCTTCGACTGCCAAGACGAAAGCCGCGCCGCCGGCTCCCAATCGGAGCCATAAACGAATGCATCGGGAAAGAGGACCTTCGCACGCATCCCATGCCAACCAAATCACCAGCGCTCCCACGACGGGTATGTATCCCGGGTAAAGAGCCGCGGCCGCCGCCAATGCCGAGCCCCGCCGGAACAAACGACCCCCGGGCCCGTGGCGAGCCGTATCGGCCAATACCCAAAGAAAGGGTGTCAAAGCCATTTCGTAAGGAAGAGCATGCCGGAGGTACACCCACCCGGATGTCAGGGCGGCGAATACGGCGGTGCCCGTCCATGCCCATAGGCGCGAAGGAAGAAGAGCTTGCATAAACCGGTAAAAAAGCCAGACGTTCAGCGTATGAACGAGCCAGTTCCAAACCAAAAGCGGAAGAAAAGCCGCGGACGAAAGGTAAGGCACATCCGCGGCCGCCGCCCATCCGTATTGGGCGGCGGCCGGCACGGCGTAAAGGGCCACCGCCAAGGGGCGGCCCTGGGCCTCGAAAAGAAGGGCCGCGGCATCGGACATTTGTCCCTCAGCCAATGCCTTCAACACCCGAAAGGCGGTAGTGTACCGGTATTCGTCGGGTTCGGTGAGGAAACCTCCCGTCCCGGCCGCCAGCTTGGCCGCTTGCATGACCACCACCGCCGCGGCGGGAATCCGCCAATCTTCCCGGAAGCGTACGGGCATGAAAATATTTTTATTTACCGGCTAACTTGCGGTACAAGGCATGCCATCGGCCGGCCAGCCGGTCGTCGTCGAAGCGGCGCACATGGCGCAAACCGGCCTCCCGCAACGGGCCTAAATCGGAGGTCATGGCCCACCGGAGTTTTTCTTCCATTTCGGCGGGGTCGGTGACGTCGGACAAATAAATTCCTCCCGGACCGGCCGCTTCGCGAAAGACCCCCCGGGCATTGGTAATCACGGGGGTGCCCGCATAAAGCGATTCGATTATCGGGATCCCGAAACCCTCGTATATGCTCGGATACACGCTCACCCGCGCCAGGCGATACAGGGCCGCCAATTCCCGTAACGAAAGGCCCGACAAAAATTTCACGCGGTCTTGCATACCCGTGCTTTCCGCAAATTTCTTTACTTGACGCCCGTACGGTGTCATCCGCCCCACAAACACGGCGGAATAGGGCAACCGCGAAAGGGCTTTAACCAACGTCATGGCGTTTTTGCGAGGTTCCAAAGTGCCCACGTAAAGGATAACGTCTTCCCGAGGAAGACTATATTTCCGCCTCACTTCTTCGAGATACGCAGGCGGGAGGTCTTTCTTAAATACGGGATCGCAACTTTGATAAATGACTTGTACCCGCTCGGGGTCGATGCCGGTCATTTCCACCAGATCGGCTTTGGTTTGTTTGCTGACGGCCACCACGGCGGATGCTTCCTTGAGGGCCCGTTTGAGTTTAAGGGTATATATAAGCCTGTCCGCCGGGGAATACCAATGAGGAAATTTCCAAAAAATCACGTCGTGTACCGTCAATACGGACGGAATTCCCGTTCGGGATATACCCAAAGGTAATTCTCCCGAAAGCCCGTGATAGAGATCGATTCCGTCTCGGCGGAGGTTTTTTAATATCCCGCGCGAGCGCCAGAGCGAAGGCGCATATTTCCACCAACTCCGGGGCCGGCGTTCTTCCAGCGGCGGTTGCACGTCCAACCGGTGTACCCGCGGCGGCTTGGGATTATATAATATATAGGTATACTCCGGGTAAAAACGGGCCATGGTTCGGACCAAATGCCGCGAATAATTACCCAGACCGGTGGTATTGTGAAAAATACGTTTGGCATCGTACCCGATCCGCATGAAACACGTTTTTGGCGGAGCGGTTAATGATGGTAATAATACCACAGGGCCGATACCAAAAGGCCGGTCCAAAAGATCAACTTAAGGATGCGTTCCAAAGTTTTTTCGTCGGTCATAAATCCGCAAGTTTTGGAGCAAAAAATACGGCTACGGCCGCCACTCCCGCCGTTTCGGTGCGCAAGCGCGCATCCGACAGGCGTACGGCCCGGACGCCCCGAGCTTGCATGAGGGCTCTTTCTTCGGGGGCGAATCCCCCCTCCGGACCGATGATTACGGCCGCATGCCGGGATTGCATAAAGGCATCGTTGGCATAGGAATCGGCTTCACATAAGCCGGCGTACATTTCTTCGTCGCTCTCCAACACTTCTTCCAACGTCATGGGAGCGTCCAACACGGGTTTCCACGCCCGTTTGGATTGTTTGATGGCCGAAATGACGATTTTGTTCCACCGCTCGGGATTGCCCCGCAAGGGTCCCCCGTAGCGGGTGCGAAGGGGTGTGATGCGTCCCGCACCCAGTTCGACGGCTTTTTCCAAAAACCACTCGAAGCGCGAAGCCGATTTGGGAGGTGCGATGCATACCCGTATAAAAGCCCGGGGGCGTTCCGTATGCCAGCGGCGCAAGATTTCCACCTCCACTCCCTTGCGATCGGCCCGGCGGATGACCGCTTCCATCACGGTGCCTTCGCCGTCGGTGAGGTAGAGGATATCGCCCGTTTTTTTTCGCAACACTTTGGCAATATGCCGGCTCTCGAAGGGGTCGAACACAAAAGTGCGGTCCGCCCCTCCGGGGGCATGGAAAAATTGCTCCGCCCGGCCGAACGCCTCCATGGCTTATTCTTCGGTTTCGTCCACCAAACGGAAGCCTTCGCCGTGGATGTTGACGATGGCCACTTTGGGATCTTTGGCCAAATACTTACGCAATTTGGCTATGTACACGTCCATGCTGCGCGAGGTGAAATAATTGTCGTCCATCCAAATGTGGGTGAGCGCTTTTTCCCGCGGCAACAGGTCGTTTTTGTAATCGGCCAACATCTTGAGCAACTTGGCTTCCTTGGGCGAAAGTTTGCGCGGCTCTTCGTCCTTGTATTTCAATAGGCGCAATTTGGAATCGAAGTGGAAGTCGCCGATTTTATACGTGGTTTGTTCCGGCTTCTTCTCTTGCACCTTGGTGCCGCGGCTGATCAGCGACCCGATTTTGTACAACAGCACTTCCGAATCGAAAGGTTTGGTGATGTAATCGTCGGCCCCGGATTGATATCCTTTGATGATATCTTCTTTCATGGTACGGGCCGTGATGAAAATGATGGGAATGTCCTGGTTGTACTTGCGAATTTCGCTGGCCAACGTAAACCCGTCTTTGTAGGGCATCATCACGTCCAACAGAATCAAGTCGTACTCGCCGCTTTTGAATTTTTCGAGTCCCTCGATTCCGTTGGTAGCCAATACAACGTCATAGTTGTTGAGCTTGAGGAAATCCCTTAACATCGGTCCGAAGTTGGGATCGTCCTCCACGAGCAAAATCCTTTTTTTGTTTTGTGTTGCCATAAGGTTTAAGATTTATGATTAGAGTTTTTGAGATATTCATCGGGGGAAATAGTAGGAAAAATCAAAATAAATGTGGTACCTCGACCCACTTCGCTTTTCACTTTGATTTGGCCTTTAAATTTATCAATAATTTGCTTTACAAATGTTAATCCGATTCCGTGTCCCGGAATGTTATGAATGTCTCCCGTGGGTTTTCTGTAAAATTTATCAAATATTTGGTCCACCACTTCTTGACTCATCCCCACTCCTTGATCGGAAATTTCAATAACCAAATGGCCGTTGTCATTATATGTTTTAATATGGATCACCACCTTTTTGTCATGGCTGTATTTTACGGCGTTATCCAACAAATTTATGAGGGCGTCAAATAGAAAAACGGCATCTCCTTTAATAAAAGGATTTTCGGCTTTTAATTCCAAGTTAATCTCCGCATCCTTATCCTGGAGTATTAGTTTCATATGATCCAAAGCATCCTGGATAATTTCATGAACATCGACGATATCTTCCTGCATCAGAACCATTCCCTGTTCAAGTTTGGAGAGGAAAAGGATTTTCTCCACTTGATCCAACATGCGTTGATTCTCCCGCTTTAATATTTTCAAATAAAATTTAATTTTCTCGGGATCTTTTAAAATATGCGGCGATTTCATCGAATCAATGGCAATGGACATGGTTGCGATCGGTGTTTTGAATTCATGAGTAATGTTATTGATAAAATCATTTTTTAATTCATTTAAATGCCTTTGACGCATCATGTTATACATGGTAAATAAAAAAGACAATAAAAGAATGGTGGTAAAAAGAATGGAAAGTACCTTAAAAATCAACAAATTTCCCTTGAAAATTTCGGATTTTTTTACTGAAATGTACAATGTATATTGATCTCTTCCCGGTACTCCGGTAAAAAGCTTATATGGAATGACCAAATGATCTCTGTCTTTTTTAAAATACGGACTTCTTAGCCTCGTTTCGGACCCGTTGTGATAAATGGCAAATTCATAAGGTATACGGATATCGTTTTTTTGAAATTCTTCATCCAAAATTTCGCGCAATTCTTTAGCCGATATGCGTTGGGAGATCGATTTGTTTTCCAAAAAATTTTTTAATGAAAGATAGTAAGACTCCACTAACAATTTATGAATAAGGCTTTGTCCGCTTTTACCTAACAATTTTTCGCCGTAGGGAGGTAAAATGGAATCATAAAACAAGGAAAAATCGTCTTCGAAAGAATCTTTACACGTATCGATAATAGTATTGAGGTAGGGATTATTCTTGAATTGAATTTGGGTTTTGGAAGGGTTATAAATGCCCAAACTGTCCAATTCGGGAACCAATTTACTCAGTTCTTTGATTTTAATCTTCCATTCCACCTCCCCTAAAGAACGTTTAAGGGAATGTAAAATTTGTTCGGTTACCAATTCCTTTTGTTGCTTAATTAAAAAATATTGAAGCATGCCGATTCCCAACAATGCGAGAACCAACATGTAGGACAACAAAAGGCCTATTTTGGGTTTCATGATGCAAATTTACAAAAATCCCGTTTGATAATAAAATTTTTTCAGCGATTTCGTTAAAAACGTCAAGATTTGTCAGCATTTTAAGAATCCGAACTTCATTTAATTTGACGATTGATAATTTTTCGGTGGATTTCTTTAATTTTATTTAACAAGCGGGTATAATCCTTGTCATTACGAATGAAAATAACATCTTTTCTTCCTTTTTTCACATTCATGCTTTCGCGCTGGCGATCAAGCCTCTGTCGAATGTGGGTTTCGCTCCACCCGTTTCGAGCCTTCACGCGTTCGACCAATACGTCTTCGGGAGCGGTAATCACCAAAATCAGATCGCACTTCCGGTCCATGCCCGTTTTGAAGAGAAGGGCGTTTTCCACCGCCACGTAAGGCGCGTCTTGAGGGGCGGCCAGCCAGCGATCCAAATCCTCCCGCACGGCGGGATGCACCAATGCTTCCAAGCGGGCCAGTTCGGCGGGTTCTCCGAATACGCGCGAAGCCAAATAGCCGGTATTCAGCTCGCCCCCTTCGTAAGCGCTGTCTCCGAATGCCTCTTTGATTCGGGTCCGCAAGGGCTCTTCGTTCATTAAAACTTTGGCGCGGGTGTCGGCATCATAGACGGGAATTCCGAACCGGTCGCGTAAAATACGGGCCGCCGTCGACTTGCCGCTACCCATCAATCCCGTAATACATACCACAAACACGTCCTCATCGGGGAGCCGCTCGGGAGATACTAACATATTTTTTGTCGAATACAACCGGAATATAACGAAAAAATTCGGTTAATATTACGTCAAATCACAAAAAATCCTTATTTTTTATTTGTCGCCCCGATTTTCCGGTCAAAAAACAATTCGGGAAAAGCCCGGCGAACGTCTTGCCTCTTCACTTTTAATTTCCACCATCCGCGCATTAAGCCCAGGGCATAACCGGCCATTTGAAGGTGAAAAGCCGCCCAACCGCCCCATGCCAGCAACGGATTCCGCGTTTTGACCGCAAACGAAACCCACATGGCCAGCCAATACAAGACATACAACGTCATTAACCAAGGAAAACCGGCGGCCCATAAAGCCAAAGCCAATACCAGCCCCGCCATGTAGAGCGCCGGAAAGAGAAATACGGGCGAGGCGAATTCGGGATATAACCGGTTCAATACCGTACGCGCGGTTCCGAATTTGACCATCTGGCGCCAAAAGGCTTGGGGCGTGGTGCGCCGTTTGTGATAAACGCCCAACGAAGGATAAAAAGCGGTGGCATATCCGGCCCGACGTGCCTCGTACACCCAGGCGGGATCTTCTCCCGGATGCATGGGTCCGAATCCGCCGACACGTTCAAACACTTCCCGCTTGACGATCATGTTAAAACTCCGGGGTACGTATGTGCCCACCCGTTTCTTGCCGCCGCGGATGCCGCCGGTAGTGAGCAAACCGGTAAGGGCCAAATCCACGGCCCGCACAAAGAAAGGGAAACGGGACGAAGCACGGTCCGGTCCGCCGCCCAAGGGGGCCAGAGCGCCGGAACGGAACAATTCTTCCAATCGGCACAGATATTCCGAAGGCAAAATCACGTCGGAATCCAAAATGACAAAATACTCTCCTTTCGCCTCTCGCATACCGCGATTGCGGGAATCGCCGGGGCCCGTATTGGGCTTGCGAACATACCGCACGGGCAATCGATTCGTAAAAGGGCGAGCGGCATCCTCCAGAGGGGGCGAGGATCCGTCGTCCACTATAATGATTTCATAAGGAAGCTCTCCGCATTCGGCACGAGTGAAACTTTCCAACAGCTCCCGCAATTCGTCGGGACGGTTGTAGGCGGGTACGATAAACGAAAAAACGATTCGTTCGTTCTTCATGGGGTTTCAAACTTATGGCATACGCTTCTAAAAACCAAACGCCCCCTTTGGGCGGGCGGCGAATATTGATTAAATTTGCGCAATGACGCGCAAAAATACATTGGATAAAGTAGAAGATGCCATTCGCGACATCCGCGAGGGCAAAATGGTGATCGTGGTGGACGACGAAAACCGGGAAAATGAAGGCGATTTCGTGGCTGCGGCCGAAAAAGTGACGCCCGAAATGATCAATTTTATGGCCACCCACGGGCGGGGACTTATTTGCGCGCCCATCACCGAAGAACGGGCCGACGAATTGGACCTTCCCCTCATGGTGGACCGTTCGGCCGACCCTTTGGGCACGGCATTTACCGTGTCGGTGGATTTGATTTCGGACAAAACCACCACGGGCATTTCCGCCGCCGACCGGGCCGAAACCATACGCGCCCTGACGGACGAAAACGTTAAAGCCCACCAATTGCGGAGACCGGGACACGTATTTCCCCTGCGCGCCAAAGACGGAGGTGTGCTTCGACGGCCCGGACATACGGAAGCGGCCATCGACCTGGCCCGACTGGCCGGACTCAAACCCGCCGGCGTGATCGTGGAAATCATGAATGAAGACGGATCCATGGCACGCCTCCCCCAACTCAAAGAAATCGCCCGCAAACACGGATTGAAAATCATTTCCATCGAAGACCTCATCCGCTATCGCCTGGAAAAAGACAGCCTTATCAAAAAAATCGAAAAATTTCCGGTCTCCACCCGATTCGGCGATTTCACCCTCCACGTGTACGAACAAACCAATAAGCGACATCTCCACTTCGCCCTCACCTCGGGACGCTGGTCCGAAGACGACATCGTGCCCGTCCGGGTCGAAGGCATCACCCACCTGTTCGACATGCTGAACTTCCTGAAAGAAAGCCCCGACGACAGGCTTCGCAAATATTTCGATTATATTAAAACCCACGGAAAAGGCGCCCTGATTTTCGTGTACAACAGCCGCAACTGGCAGGAATTGGTGGCGCGCATCAAGCAATATGCCGAAAACATCCGCCGGGGCAAAGACGAATTGCCGCCCCTCAAACCGGACGATAAGGATTACGGCATCGGTGCTCAAATCATTCACGACTTGGGCATCCGCAAAATCAACTACCTCACCCGCGCCAAGGCAAGCGAAGAAAAAACGGCGGTCAAAGGTTTCGATATCGAAATCGTGAAAACCACTCCTTTGGGATAAATTCAAAAATTTATAGCCATGAAAAAAATTATTAAGAAAAAATCCTTCGAATTTCTCAAAAAATACATCGACAACGCCGCCCCCACCGGATACGAATACACGGGGCAAAAAATTTGGATGGACTACATCCGACCCTACGTGGACGATTTTATCACCGACCCTTACGGCACCGTGGTGGGGATAATCAATCCGGATGCGGATTTTAAAGTGGTGATCGAAGCCCATGCCGATGAAATTTCGTGGTACGTCAACTACATCACCGACGACGGATTGATTTACGTGATTCGCAACGGCGGATCCGACCATATGATCGCCCCTTCCAAAAAAGTGATCATCCACACGGAAAACGGCAAGGTGGAAGGAATATTCGGATGGCCCGCCATCCACACGCGCATCCACGGCAAGGAAGAATGTCCCAAAATCGAAAACATCTTTGTGGACGTGGGCGCCAAAAACAAAAAGGAAGTGGAAAAACTGGGCATCCACGTGGGTAGCGTAATCACCTATCCCGACGAATTGTGGGTGATGAACAAAAATTATTACGTGGGCCGCGCGTTGGACAACCGAATGGGCGGATTCATGATTGCCGAAACGGCACGCCTTCTTCGCGAGAACAAGGTGAAATTGCCTTACGGCCTCTATATCGTGAATGCCGTTCAGGAAGAAATCGGCCTGAGAGGGGCCCAAATGATCAGCGAAACCATTAAACCCGACATGGCTATTGTGACCGACGTATGCCACGATACCACCACTCCCATGATCAACAAAAAGAAAGAGGGAGAAATCCGCGTCGGCGAAGGACCTGTAATTTCCTATGCGCCGGCCGTACATCACAAAGTGCGGGATTTGATTATCGAAACGGCCAAAAAACATAAAATTCCTTTCCAACGCATGGCATCGTCCCGCAGCACCGGCACCGACACGGACGCATTCGCCTACTCCAACGGGGGAGTGCCTTCGGGATTGATTTCCCTCCCCTTGCGATACATGCATACCACGGTGGAAACCGTCCACAAATCGGATGTGGAAAACCTCATCCGCCTGATGTATCACACTTTGCGGGAAATTACGCCGGACATCAATTTAAGTTATTTCGATTAAGCGATGCGCATTCGGCGCGTATTTTCATTGACCTTTATATTTACTTTGACTTATTTCAACCCTTAAAATTCACCGTAATTTTTTCCCATGCCTAAACCTGGAAGGTTTTGGAAACCTTCCAGGTTTTCACCGGGCATTTTCTAATCATATTCTAACTAACTTTTATCCCATTCGATCTCCCGGAAGGTTTTCGAAACCTTCCAGGTTTTCACCAGGCATTTTCTAATCATATTCTAACTAACTTTTATCCCATTTCATCTCCCGGAAGGTTTTCGAAACCTTCCGGGATTTTTCCTGAGTCCTAAACAGAAAAATTTTTATCCTAGGAACAGGCAAGGAGTGCTCCTCGGTTTTTTCCATGCGCCCTCCATGACGGCATGAACCCATGGGATCCCGGAGAATGAAATTTTAGCGAACCGAATTCCGCCGAAGGCGGAAAAAGCTAATGGCCAATGGCTAACGGCTAACAGCTTGAAATAGTTATGGTTAATGTTAAAGCCCTTATAAGATGCCTCGTCGCTTCGCTTCCCTCGGAATGACACGAAATTGTCATTCTGACGATCGAAGGGAGGAAGAATCTCAATCGATTTTATCTGGTCAAAGTAAACGTCAAAGTAAAAGTCCTTTCCGAGATTCCTCGCCGCTTCACTTTCCTCGGAATGACACAGCAAATTTCTCGCCTATACACTTTCCCGGGAATGAGAGGGATTTGTCATTCCGAACGCATGTGAGGAATCTCGAATCGTTTCATTCAGTAAACGTAAACGTCAAAGTAAAAGTCCTTTCCGAGATTCCTCGCCGCTTCGCTTTCCTCGGAATGACATATTCCATTTTTATTATGTGTGAGACGCGATGAATCGCGTCTCTACATGCATCAATTTGGGCGTAATATCATCAGCGCAATGCCTCGCGTTTCTACAAAAATTAATCATTGTTCATTATTCATTATTCATTAAAAACGCCCGGGTCGGGCGTTTCTACATTAACGGGTAATATTTTCGCGCCGCGAGGCATCACGGCGCTACATTTCATCCTTTCGGATCAATCGTTAGACGCGATGAATCGCGTCTCTACATGCATCAATTTGGGCGTAATATCATCAGCGCAATGCCTCGCGTTACTACATTAACGGGTAATATTTTCGCGCCGCGAGGCATCACGGCGCTACTATTCACTAAAACACTATTTCACTCCTTCACTCTTTCACTCCCTCACTCTTTTACTCCCTCACTCCTTCACTCTTTCACTCTTTCACTCTTTCACTCCCTCACTCCTTCACTCCTTCATTAATTTCTTTTACGACTCGATTATTTTCCACCCACAGAGCATGGACGGGAATACCCGGGTATAGTTCGGCGAGGTGGGCTTTGGCCGCCCGTAGTTGGCGGATTTGTTCTTCGTCCGGGACGGGGTTGCCCGCACAATCGGGGTGGGCCACGATAAACAGACGACGGGCACCGTGTTTCTCGGTGGAAATGTCGAGGCGGCTCAAAATATTGTAATATCGCAATGCCGTGCGCTCGGATGCCAAAAATTTGACCGGACCGGGCTCGGTGACGGTGTCGGGCCATACCCCCGGAAAGTGCGATTCGATGTATTCCAGCACCGGCTTTTGGATGCGACCGTCCATACAGGTAACTACGCCTACGAAATTGTTTTTCATTGTTTTTTTTCGCAAAAAATACGATTTTTCACAAGAATTTGACCTCTCGGACCGCGGCCGGAAGGCGAAAATTGTGTTTTTTCGAAAATAAGTCATAATTTTGCAATGCTCCTATAACTTTTTTACATGAAACACGAGCTGACCCCTCAAGGGCAAGGAATTCAAAGAATTATACTTCATATTGTCCCCGAAGATTATCAGCAGGAAGTAGAAAAACGACTGAAAGAAATCCGCAAAAATACCACCATGCCCGGCTTTCGCAAGGGAAAAGTTCCTCTCTCCCTGGTGCGGAAGCAATACGGCGATCTGTTGAAATTCGAAGTGTTGAACGAATTGGTGCGGGATTATTTGAAAAAACAAGGCGAATCGCTTCCCCGGTACACAGAGTTCATACCGGCGGATGATGAAGATGAAGGCGAGACTCTTCCCGAAGGCGAATACCGTTTCACCTACGATTGGTTGAGCGAACCCGCCTTCGAATTCGATTTGGACGAATTGCGCAAAATCCCCCGTTACAAGCCCGCATTTACGGAAGAAGAAATGAAGGAAGCCCTCACGAAATGGCGTTGGGATCTGGGAGACCATCCCGAGCCGGAAGTAACCGGTCCGCTTACCGTCGATCATTGGGTGGTGGTTCTCCCTCCCGCCGACGGAGAGGGTGAACCGCGTCCTTATCTAATAAACGCTCGGCCCGAATTGACGGCCGAGGGCCTAAAGCCCAAGAAAGAAGGATATATTAAATGGTTGGGGGGCAAGAAGAAAGGTGAAACCCTCCAAATGAACGCCCGGGATTTTCGCAAACTTCTCAAGGAATTGGATACCGATGAAGAATTTCTCCAGCAGGTGCCTGCCAAAGGTAAACTCGACCTTAAGCTGGAAGGCATATGGGAATCCCGCCCGTTGGATTGGGTGACGGCCTACCAACGGCTCACGGGCAATGAGGACGAACCCGAATTAAAAGGGGATGAGCTTGCCAAGGAGGTGGAAAAAATTTATGCCGAAAAATTGCGGGAAGAATTGCAATCGCGCGCCGACCGGATTTATCGACGCCTCCTGGAGGCCAAAGTCCGGGAGAACATCAAAGGGGAAATACCCCACGAATTTCTCAAACGCCTCATTCTGGCCCGGCTCGGAAGGGATGAATGGACGGAAGAATTGGAAAACATATATCCCGAGTTGGAAACAGAAGTGATATATGAGATTTTAAAAGAAAAATGGATTAAAGAAAAGGGTTTGAAAATCCAACCGGAAGAATATTGGGATCTGGCCCGGGCCGAAGTTACGAGAATGTTACTCCGCAACCCCGAATTGAAACATATAGCCGCCAATCCGCAAACGCTCGACCGGGTGACCCGGAGCCTTGTGGAAAGTAACGAAGACCTCAAACAACGTATCAACCAAATGGTGACGGACCTTCTCCTTCTTCGGGCTTTGGAAGAAGAACTTAAACCGGAAGAAGAAGAAAAAAGCATGGACGAAATCAACGATTTGTATTTCGACCAATTAATCCGGTTGGGTTCTCAAGAGACCGACTCAATAAAAGAGTGAGGTTAAACGTTATAAACACAAAACAACAACCATGAGTGATAAATTGGGAAAAGAATTTCGCCGCTACGCCGTCAAGCATCACGGCATAAGCAGCCTCGATCTTTACCGTTTGGAAAGCAGCATGACTCCGTATATTATCGAAGAGCGCCAGCTGAACGTGGCCCAAATGGACGTTTTTTCGCGGTTGATGATGGACCGCATCATCTTTTTGGGCACCGCCATCACCGACCAGGTGGCCAACGTGGTGCAAGCCCAACTCCTTTTTCTCGAAAGCGTGGATCCCGACAAAGACATCCAGCTTTACATTAACTCGCCCGGCGGGGTGGTGTATTCGGGCTTGGGCGTATATGATACCATGCAATATGTCAAACCCGACGTAGCCACCATTTGTACCGGTGTGGCCGCTTCCATGGCCGCCATTTTGCTGGCCGCCGGTGCCAAGGGCAAACGTTCGGCATTACCTCATGCGCGCGTGATGATTCATCAGCCGCTGGGAGGCGTTCAGGGACAGGCATCGGACATCGAAATTACGGCCCGCGAAATTTTGCGTCTCAAAGACGAATTATACGAAATCCTGTCCAAACATACGGGTCAGCCCATCGAAAAAATCGAAGAAGATGCCGACCGCGACTATTGGATGCGCGCCGACGAGGCATTGGAGTACGGCATGATCGACGAAATTTTAACACGGGAAAAATAATACATGAATCAATATCATACTTGCTCTTTTTGCGGACGTTCGGAACATGAAGTGGAGGTGTTGATCCGGGGCCGAGAGGGGGCCATATGCAACGAGTGCGTGGACCATATTCACCGCTTATTGCACCGCCCCGAATCGCGCGGTTCGGCCTCGGGCATGCCGGATCGCCTCAAAACGCCCAAAGAGATTTACGAATTCCTCAATCAATACGTGATCGGCCAGGAAGAGGCCAAGAAAACCATTTCGGTGGCCGTATATAATCATTACAAACGTCTGATGCAGGGCGGAGGCGACGACGATGTGGAAATCGAGAAGAGCAACATCCTCATGATCGGCCCCACGGGTACGGGTAAGACCCTCATTGCACGCACCATTGCCAAATTTTTGGACGTGCCTTTCGCCATTGCCGACGCCACCGTGCTGACCCAGGCCGGATATGTGGGCGAAGACGTGGAAACCATCCTTACCCGTTTGCTTCAGGCCGCCGATTATGACGTGGAACGCGCCCAGCAAGGCATCGTGTTTATCGACGAAATCGACAAAATCGCCCGTAAAGGCGACAATCCTTCCATCACCCGCGACGTGTCGGGCGAAGGAGTCCAACAGGCGTTGCTCAAATTGTTGGAAGGCAGTGTGGTGAACGTGCCACCCCAAGGGGGGCGCAAACATCCCATGCAGGAATTCATCCAAATCGATACCAAAAACATTCTTTTTATTGCCGGAGGCGCCTTCGACGGATTGGAAAAAATAGTGGCCAAGCGCCTCAACCGCCAAGCGGTGGGTTATCGTACTTCCGCCTCGGCCAAAGTGGGCGACGAAGATATTCTCCGTTACGTCATGCCCGACGATCTCCGTAAATACGGACTCATTCCCGAAATCATCGGGCGTTTGCCGGTGATCACCCATTTAAACAAATTGGACAAAAAGGCGCTCAAGCGCATCCTCACCGAACCCAAGAACGCTTTGCTCAAGCAATATAAGGCCCTCTTTGCCATGGACGGGGTGGAGCTGGAAATCACTCCCGCCGTGATCGATTACCTGGTGGACTTGGCCTACCGCTATGATTTGGGGGCGCGCGGACTTCGGGCACTGACCGAAGAATTGCTTAAAGACCTTATGTTCGAAGTGCCCGGTTCCGGCAAGAAAAAGGTGACCGTGGATTTGCGGTACGCCAAGAAAAAGCTTGCCAAAATGAATATGGACAAACTTAAACTTTCTGCCTAATGAAGAAACTCGATAAAATTCAGAAGTTTTTGCCCGCCGCATTTATTCCTTTTGTGGAAGGCCTTATTTGCGACAAGGACGATCTGGATGTCCAAATCGCCAAGCCGCGATTCAGCAAGTGGGGCGATTTCCGCAAAATCAACGGGCATTATCTCATTACGGTAAACAGCAATTTAAATCCTTATCAGTTCCTTCTCACTCTTTTACACGAATATGCCCATTACCTGACCCGGAAAAAATTCGGGCCCGACGTCAAACCGCACGGCAAAGAATGGAAGGAAGAATACCGCAATATTCTTCATGAATTGCTCAGGACCAACAAATTGCCTTACGAACTGAGCCAAGCCGTGGTCCATTACGCCATCAATCCGCGGGCTTCGGTTAACAGCGATGCCAATCTCAAGATGATTTTGGAACGCTATTCGGGTCAGGAGGCCATCCAATCCACCACGTTGGAGGATTTGGAACCCGGCGAGCGGTTCATTTTCAACGGCCGCATGTTCGAGCGGTTGGAAAAGCGCCGCAAGCTGATCCGGTGCCGGGATTTGAAAAAGGATAAGGATTACCTCTTCCAACCCCATACCATTGTCAAAAAACTCTGACACCGGCCGCGCATACGCCGTTATTATGGCCGGAGGCGTGGGCAGCCGCTTTTGGCCCGAAAGCACCGAGGAAAGGCCCAAGCAATTCCTCGACTTGACGGGTAGCGGCAAAGCCTTGTTGCGCCAAACGTTCGAACGCCTGGTGCCCCTGATACCGCCCGAACGTATTCTAGTTATTACCAATGCGCGTTACCGTCCGTTGACCGAGGCCCTATTGCCCGAATTGCCTCCCGGCAATATTTTGGCCGAACCCGCCGGGCGCAATACGGCGCCGGCCGTTCTCTATGCGGCCGAAGTGATACGCGCCCGCGATCCCGAGGCGGTGTTTGCCGTGCTTCCGGCCGATCATTATATAGGCGACGAAGAGGCGTTTCGCCGGGCCTTGGCCGGCGCTTTAGAATATGCCAGAAGCCGGTCCGAGCTTCTCACCATGGGCATCCGACCCGATGCTCCCCATACGGGTTACGGATACATCGCCTACGATCCGGCCGACAACTCGCCGTTCAAAAAGGTGCTTCGGTTCGTGGAAAAACCGTCGCTCGAAAAGGCGCGCGCCTATCTGGATGCCGGTAATTACTTGTGGAATGCGGGGATATTCGTATGGAGCGTTCCCGCGGTGCGCGAAGCTTTCCGCCGCCATTTGCCCCGGATGTTCGAGGCCATGCAACAGGTACCCTGGTCCTCTCCCGACCGCGACAAGGTGTTGGAACGCGTCTTTCCGGCGCTTGAAAACATATCGGTGGATTACGGCATCATGGAAAAGGCGGACAATGTGCGCGTATTGCCCGTGGATTTCGATTGGAACGATTTGGGCTCCTGGGACGCCATCCACCGCCAATTGGCCCGCTCGTCCGACGAAAACGTGACCCTCGAAGGCGAATTATGGGCCGAAAACGCCCGCGGCAATTTGGTCAAAGCCCCCGGCAAAAAAGTGGTGATCGACGGGTTGGAAGACTATATCGTGGTGGACCGCGGCGACGTGCTGATGATTATCCCTCGCGCCAAAGCCCAGGAGGTCAAAAAATGGCGGGAACGGGTGGAAAAAAGCCGCGGCGGCGATTAACCTTCCACGGCTTTGCGGTAATCTTCGAGAAATTTTTGAAGTCCCCGGTCGGTGAGGGGATGGTGCAAGAGCGCCATCAGCGGCTTGAGAGGCGAAGTCACCACGTCGGCACCCAGTTTGGCGCTTTCGATTATATGCATGGGATGGCGGATGCTGGCCGCCAAAATTTGGGTTTCGAACCCGTAATTGGCAAAGATGACGGCTATATCCGAAATCAGGCTCATGCCGTCGTGGGAGATATCGTCTAATCGGCCGATGAAGGGCGATACGTAGGTGGCTCCCGCTTTGGCGGCCAACAATGCCTGGCCGGGAGAGAAAATTAGGGTACAATTGGTGCGAATACCTTCGTCTTTGAGGGTGCGTATGGCTTTGAGGCCGTCGGCGATGATGGGAATTTTCACCACGATATTGGGAGCCAGAGTCGCCAATTCGCGTGCTTCGCGCAAAATTCCTTCGTAATCGGTGGCAATCACTTCGGCGCTTACGTCGCCGGGGGCTACTTCTCGGGCGATGGCCTGGTAGTGGGCCAACATATTCTCCCGCCCTTTGATGCCGGCTTTGGCCATGAGGGAGGGATTGGTGGTCACTCCGTCCAGAATACCCAAAGATTTGGCTTCCCGGATTTCGTCCAACCGGGCGGTGTCGATAAAAAATTTCATAGCTTATAATGTTTTTGAATGATCTTCTCGAACCATCGGGCGGGAAGAATCGCTTTGATCAAAGGTAAGATTTTTTGGGCGAACGGGGCCACCACATACCTCGGTTTGGGCGAGGGATGTTCGATAATGCGGGCAATGGTGCGGGCCACCGCTTCGGGAGGCAAGCCTTTGCCCACTTCGCCGTCGGCTTGGGCGAGTATGCGTCGATAAACCGGATAAAAGGGCGAATCTTCGGGCACTTCGGCATAAATGCGGTTGGCGGCAATTCCCGTTACGATGTCGCCGGGACAAACGTCCGCCACCCGGATGCCCGTGCCTTTGAGTTCGTGGCGCAAGGCTTCGCTCAATGCCATGACGGCCGCCTTGCTTGCCGAATACACTCCTCGGTAGGGGAGGCCCAAAAATCCCGCCACACTGCTCACGTTGACAATGGTGCCCTCACCCCGCCTGAGCATGTCGGGCAATACTCGGCGTACGGTTTCCAACAGGCCGGTCACGTTGGTGTCCAACAATTGCCGCACTTGTCGGGCTGTCGAATGGGCGAGGGGACCCATCATCCCGCGACCCGCATTGTTGACCAACACATCGATGCGCCCTTCCCGCTTCAGCACTTCATTCACCGCCGAAGCAATGGATTCGGGATCTTCCAAATCCATGCGAATCAAAGGAAAAGGATGCCCCGGATGGGCCTCGGGACGGCGGGAAGTGCCGTACACTTTATATCCTTTTTTTAATAATAATTCACCGGTGGCTTTGCCCATTCCGCCGGAGGCTCCCGTGATGAGGACGACTTTGGCCATGCTTTTTTGTCAAAAATACCAAAAACCCGCCTACCTAAAAAAGGAAAGGCCCCGAAGGGCCTCTCCCGTGCGCAGGGTAATGGCGGAAAACGCCGGTGAAAAAACGGAAAGGCATATATGCAAACGGCTCTCCGGCCGGAATTCTCTCAGTGATGCGAGAGGTATTCGGCCACCCCTTCGAAGGTGGGTTTGAGCGCTTCTTGCCCTTCTTCCCAGTCGGCGGGGCATACTTCGCCGTATTTTTGGAGATGGGTCAGGGCGTCCACCATGCGCAAGGCTTCCCGCACGCTTCGGCCCAAGCCCAAATTGTTGATTACCTCGTGTTGCACGATACCCTCTTCGTCGATCAAAAAGAGTCCGCGCATGGCCACGGGGCTGCCTTCGAACGTCCATTCGCCGTCCTCTTTTTGGCGGTAAGTGCCGCCCAGCACGCCGTATTTCATGCTGATGGTTTTGTCCAAATCCGATACCAAGGGATAGGTTACTCCTTGGATTCCACCTTTGTCGCGGGGCGTATGCAACCATGCCCAATGGCTGTATGCCGAATCCACCGAACAGGCCACCACCCGGGTATTGCGTTTTTCGAATTCTTTCAAATGGGTTTGAAAAGCCAAAATTTCGGTGGGACACACAAAGGTGAAGTCCAACGGATAGAAAAAGAAAATCACCTTTTGGCCGCGGAATTGCGACAGGGTGAAATCATCCACGATATCTTTGCCGTTAATGACGGCTTGTGCCCGGAAATCGGGGGCGGGTTTGCCGATTAAATTCGTCTTCATGGTTTGCTGTTTTTATTTGCAACAAAAGTAACACAAGACCCCTCCCCGGGGCAACGGATTTCGATAAATCTTTTCGATAGTCGTATTGGAAATTTCAATAAGACTCAAATAAAAACCGGCCCCCGCAAGGGCCGGCCGTTCATTCAGATGAGAACAAAGCTAAACAAATTAGAGTAGTAGTCCGATGGAAATCAAGCGCATATCATAATCTTTGAAATAGGGGGCAAAATCCGTGCCAAAGTAGATGCGCACTCCGTTATATCCTATAAATCCGCCGGCGCCCCAGACGAACCGGTTTTGGCCGAAATAACCTCTTTGTTTCACCACGTATTCGTCTCCCCCTTCCCGTACGGAGAGTTTTTGGGTGCTACCGCCGTAAAATTTGCCGTACACTTCGACACCCGCCGTCCATCCGCTTTTGGCTTCGTAAGCCATACCTACGGGTACTCGAATCCAGAAGGTGCGCAATTTGGATTTTACCAACTCGGGACCGTAATCGGAGAGTTCCAGTTTATTTTCTTCCCACACATGGTACAAACGGGTGTCGGTGGGGGAAAGGTAGCTCCACAACAGGCCGCCGCCTCCGTAGATGTTCGCAAGTTTCTTGCGGTCCAGCGGAATGTGCACGGTCAAATCGAATCCGAAATAGCGGGAACGCCAGTAATTGTATCCCCGGGCTCCGGTGAGGGGAGAGGGATCGGGAAAATTGTTAAACCCGATATGGAATTTGGTTTCGGTATAAGGGCGCAACGGTTTCACTTCATCTTCCTCTTCCGTTTCCTCCCGCGTTTGGGCCATTTTCATTTCTTTATGCACCTCTTGGGGAATTTTCATAATCAGGCGCCATCCTTTGCCGGGCCATCCTTCGGGACGGTATCCTTCCGAAAGTCCCAATTGGCGGCGTAATTCTTCGGTTTCGCTCATCAAATAGTAATCCCACCGGTTTTCGTATTCCTCGATCACTTCGGCCAAGGCCCGTCGGTCGCCGATAGAATCCGATTTAAGAATTTCGGCCACATGGGTGCGTAAAAAATCGGCCATTTCGCGGTTGATGCTGTCCATGCGACGGATGTGGTTTTCCACCGCTTGCATGGGGTCGGTTTGCTGGGCGAAGACGCCCCAGGAAAAAACCGTGAACAGAAAAATGAGTCCTTTCGTTTTCATGGGTATGGGGTTTTTAATTGTTCAAAATGACGGTTCCGAAATCCCGGTCCACATGAATTTCCGCATGGGCATGGGGATCCCTGTAGTATCCTTCGTAATATTTTTCGGCGAATGATTCTTCCCGCTTGATAAATTCCACGCCGTCGGCTTGCAAGGTGCCGTGTTCCAATCGGATGAAGAATTTGTAAGGGGTTTGCAACGGATTGTCGATCCGGACGTTGCCGTAATCGCCGCGGGAACGCAAATAGTGAAAATTGGGCGGCAATTCTCCCACGCTCAGGGTTTGAAAATCCCCTTTGGTATCCAGGTAATAAATGCGGTCCATACTCAGATTAAGATTGTCGCCGCTGGCTTGGAATGTATAAATACGTCCCGCCCGGATGGAGGTGAAGTCGCCCGCGAGTTTTACCCGTTTGGCCCTTCGGAGGTTAAAGGTATTGTAGTCGCCTTTGAGTTCGAGGTCGAAGCTCAAATCGATGCGGAAGGTGGAGAAGTCGGTATCCGTCCGGGCCGACCGGATAAATTTGATATCGAACCGGTTGAAATCTCCCTTGATGAGGTTTTCCTCTCCTCGCGCATAGCCGATGGCCACGTTCGTCAATTCGGTTTCCAGAATAAGGTTTCCCGAAGTTTCTTGGATTTCAATGCTTCCGATATGGGTATTGATTTGCAAATCGGCATCGGGCGGTACGTGCAATTCCACTTGGATGCGCAGGCGTTGGCGCGCTTTGCCTCGCGGGAGGCCGCCGAATACCGTTTCCACCGCCGCTCCGTAAGGGCGCGGTTCGGCTTTCAGTCCCCAGCTGACCCGGTAGGGTTCGGGCACTTCCTTCTTGCCTTTATACACCAGGCGGGCCACCACTTGGAGGCTGTTGCCCTCCCGGGGAATTACCCGGAGGATCACCCGCTCGCCCCGGAAGACGATGCGTTTTTTGCCTTGGGGCAACCGGACGGTGGTCACATAGGCATCGGAAGTGTCGATGGTTTGGCCCAGGGCGGCGAATGTTCCGCCCCACAGCCAGATCCACAAAAGGCTACAGGCTATAATGACCTTTTTCATGACGTATGTTTTGTTCGGTTTGGATTAGTTGGCGTTTGAGCTCTTCGAGCAACCGCATTTTGCGTCTCGTATTGTCGATCATGGCGTCCAGCACCATCGGATTGCCCGTTCGGGCGAATTCTTTTTGGAGACGTTGGTAATCGGTTTCCAGCCTTTCCAATTGGCGGCTTGCATCTTCGATCAGGCGCCGCGCCGCCGGGGAGTCGTATGTATAGCCGGGAGGTAAATGGGTATCTAAATAGGAAACTAACATGCGGGTGGCCGTCGGAGCCGGAGTCCAACGGGAAGATAATTCTTGGAAGGAATGGCGATTTGTAAGGAAGAAAATCCCCACTCCTATCAGGATGGCGGCCGCCACCCAGCGCAAAAACAGGGGCGGAGGGGCCGGACGGGCCAGACGTTCCGTTTTGCGGGCGAACCGCTCCCGGTGGCCGGCCGGGGGTTCGAACAGGTCGTATGGCGTGCGTACGTCTTTCATAGGCTTTCATAAGTTTGTTTGAGGGCGGCCCGGGCGCGCGACAGCATGGTACGCGCATGGCCGTAGCTGATGTGCATGATGGAAGCGATTTCATCGTAATCGTATCCTTCGATGTAATACAGGCTCAATATGGTCCGGTAATTATCCCGCAAGCGGCGCAAGGCTTCCCAAACTTTTCTCGGATCCGATTCGTCCCACGGCGGAGTGTCGTCGTCTTCCGTGTCGGGCGGGTCGTAATAGGGCGGCTCTTCCGAGAACCGGCCGTACTTGCGCAACCATTGCAAGCTTTCGTTCACCACGATGCGCTTGAGCCAGGCCCCGAAGGGGGCGCGTCCTTCAAAGGTTCCGATGCGGTCGAAGGCTTTCAGGAACGCTTCGTGCATCACGTCTTCGGCGAAATGAAAATCGTTTACAATCCGGTAGGCCGTGTTGAACATGGGGCGGTAATACCGCTCGTACAACATTTGCATGGCCTCCGTATCGCCGTGCTTGACCCGGTCGATCAATGTGCGTTCGTCCTTGCGCATTCGCGGGGGAACCTTTTCATTATAAAGATACGCAAAGAGGACGGGTGTTACACTCGAGTCGAAAAAAAGACGAATGATTCACGTTCGGAGGGTTGAATGGCCGTCCCCGCAAACACATATCCTCCGAAGTAGGTTTTGAGAATCCGAAAGGAGGAAAAGCGGCGGGTTGCCGTCCGGGGTACGGGACGGGTACAATCCGATGCGCCAAAAGGTTCTCTCTCCCGGCCATCGGGTGCGGGCGAGAAATAAAGGGATATATCCAATTCCTAATAAATCTTTTCCGATTCCTGTTTTTTCGAAAGGTTGGTTTAAGATTCATTTCGATCCCCCTTCAATCTCCGGTTCGTACCATTTATCGTTGATGCGACCATACATTCGGGAGATCTTCTCGACGATTCGGTAATATTTTATTTTTTAAAAAGAAGAAAGGACAATTCACTTCAAAACTTTCCTTGCTTCCCGTTCAAATTCCCGTAAACTCTTCTTAGTTTCCGCCGAAAGGTCGGGGTAGCTTCGGGTGTCGAAAACGGCCCCTAGGAAAATACCGAAATCTTGCCCCGGGAATTTTTTTTCAAAATCGGTTTTCAATTGTCGAATATCCCACCGGTGAAGGTCATACAAAAAAGCAATATCGAAAGGGTCTTTGAGGTCGATGCGGCGGCCGGCTACGTAAATTTTGTTTAAGAACAAATCATAATCCGACGCTATGGGAATACCTTCGAATTTTTCTAAGGGCCGTATATTTTTAAAAGGAAAATATACCAATGACACTTTATGGCCGCCTATCAATAGATCCGTATTGTCGGTAAAATGGCGAACCCGGGATACGGGAAATTCCTCCGTCAGTTTACGCACATAATAATGCGACGAAAAATGTTTTTCGCTAAAAAAGTCCAAGTCTACGCTTTCTCTGTGGTTGTGTTTGAACATAATGGCCGTACCGCCGGCCAAGTAAAATTTTTTAAGCCGGGGATGTATGCTTTCGGCTAATTTCAATAAGTCATCTCTCGTCATACCATACATTCACCCAATACCGCACGCCGCGGGGTATTTCGGGATAGGTATTGGCGACGTAATGTGCGGCTTCGGGATAACGAACAAATATGTTTTTGATATCCCGGAAATTTCCGTAGGAAAGGACACGATACACATATTTTTCCAACGGGGCTTGGTCTTTTTCGTCCCACAGGAAGGATTTATGTTCCGGCGGAACGGAAACCGGTTGCGTATAACGCGGTTTTATCCTTTTGATAGGACCGGTGATGCGCATATCGGAGTCTTTATTCAAAGATACAAAAAAGGGGGAGTTTTGGTATGCGCGCGGCCATAGTTCGTGTTCATGATGGAAGCGATTTCATAGTAATCGTATCCTTCGATGTAATACGGGCTCAATATGGTTCGGTAATGATCCCGCAAGCCGCGCAAGGCTTCCCAAACTTTTCTCGGATCCGATTCGTCCCACGGCGGAGTGTCGTCGTCTTCCGTGTCGGGCGGGTCGTAATCGGGCGGCTCTTCCGAGAACCGGCCGTACTTGAATAATCGATTTCATTAAAAATTTCGCAAAGATAGTGGGTTTTATATGTATAAAGTTTTACAGAATTAGACACTTTATTAATACACATCTACTATTGAAAAGACAGCATTCTCAGGTAAAATCTTGCGTACGTTCTTGCCGTAACGCTTTTGCGCATCGAAAAAATCGTAGGGGACCAATAAATAAATATTTCATAAAAATGATTCTTGTGGGCGAAGGCCATCGTTAGAATCATTTCGAAACATTTATCGTGATCGGTCGCGGTTTTTTTCGCGTCGTGATTTTTTTGGTTCGTTTTTTTTAAAAAAAATGAACATTAAAGAAAAAACCTTTTTCTTAAATTGAATGCCTATTTCTAAAAAGCCTAATTCAAAAGTTTTATTCTTGTAGAATTTCTTTAATAATGTTGAGTATATCTTTATTGCGAAGTTGCTTCTTGAATTTCACCTTAAAAGTTTCTCCGAATAATTTCTCCGCATGGCGAATTTTCATTTTTTCTTCTTCTCGTAATTGAATTTCTTCACTGTCCTTGGTTTCCACCACAAAATATAAACGTTTCTTACCATCACGTTGTTTAATGACATAGGCAAAATCGGGGGAATAACTTTTTCCGCCCGAAACGGGAATTTTAATGGAATTCTTGGGGATTTTGGTAA
>JAADED010000068.1 GCA_013153605.1 Chlorobiota bacterium
CGCCCGCCCGTTATAACGAAGCCACCTTGGTCAAAAAACTCGAAGAATTGGGAATCGGGCGCCCTTCCACCTACGCTCCCACCATCCAAATCATTCAAAAACGGGGATATGTGGAAAAGAAAAACATCCCTTCCCGCAAGCGATCGATCCTCGAATTCGAGTGGACCGGCGGAAAACCCGAGCGGCGAACCCGTCAGGAAACCTACGGCGGCGAAAAGAAAAAACTCATACCCACCGACGTGGGCATGGTGGTGAACGAATTTCTCACCCGCAATTTCGATAATATCGTGGATTATAATTTCACCGCCCAAGTGGAGGATCAGTTTGACAAAATCGCGCGTGGACAATACGATTGGGTAAAAATGTTGGATGAATTCTACCGCGAATTCGCCCCTCAGGTGGACCGGGTTATCAAAGAAGCCCGTACCGAAAAAGGAGAACGCTTTCTGGGCACCGACCCCGAGACGGGTGAAAAAGTGTTTGCCAAAATCGGCCCGTACGGCCCCATGGTCCAATTGGGCGAGGCGGCCAAAGGCAAAAAACCCAAGTATGCTTCCCTCCTTCCGGGGATGAGTATTACGGACATCTCGTTGGAGGATGCGCTGGAGTTATTCAGGCTTCCCAAAAAAATCGGTGAACACGAGGGCAAAGAAGTGGTGGTGGGCGCCGGAAAATACGGACCTTATATCCGTTACGGCAACAAATTCATTTCCATTCCCGCTCACCTCAATCCCTTGCGGTTGGAATGGGACGACGCCCTTGCCCTGATCCGCCAAAAGGAGAACGAAGAAAAGCCTTTGGCATACGTGGAAGACAAGCCGGTGTTCGTGCAACGGGGAAAATACGGTCCTTATCTGAAATGGGGTGAGATGAACATCCCCGTGCCCAAGGGAACGTCGCCCTACGGATTGGAGGAAGAGGAAATCAAAACTATGATTGCCCGACAACGGGAAAAGCTCAAAAAAAATACGTTGCGCGAATGGGCCGACGAAGGAATCGCCTTGCGAAAAGGCGGATGGGGGCGTATTTATATCTACCAAAAAGGAAAAAGGGTAAAAGCTCTTCCCAAGGAGATCGATTATCAAAAAGTCGATTTAGACCAAATAAAAAAACTTATTGCGACGAAAAATTAAAATAATTAAGAGACCTAATCGTTAATCAATGGGGAAATTTCCTTTAAATCTAAAATGATTATTAAAATGTCCTGTTATCCCGCATCTTTATTTAGAAATATTTATCAACATAGAACACGAAATTTTTATACATTTGAGGCGAGAAAAATCTATGCATTTTCTTTCGCCTATTTACTTGATATTTACATATTAAAATTAAAAAGAAACCTATTCCTATGAAGAAAATCATCCTGTACGGACTTGTCCTGGGCTTTTTGGCCGGATGCGGAAACCCAAACAAGCGAGGCGAAATTATAGGGGTAAAGGGGAAAGTATGGCACCCTTATAAGCCTTATGGAATGGTATTGGTTCCCGGAGGAACTTTTATCATGGGAAAACAAAACGAGGACAAAGCCTATTCTATCGATGCCCCCACCCGTAGTGTGACGGTACATTCCTTTTATATGGATGAAACCGAAATCACCAACAGCGAATACCGGGAATTTGTACACTACGTACGAGATTCCGTAATTCGAACGCGTTTGGCACAAATGGTGGAGGAGCTGGAAATCACCGATCGCAAAGGCATCGGACGGTATGCCTATAAAGCGCCGGATACGGTGCGTAATGCCTATAATAAATACATGATCGACAAATACGGAGGAATCACCTATCAGGAAGACGGAGAACCCGGAAAGCGGCTCAATTGGAAGGTGCCTTTGATTTTTCGCCGCGACCGGTTCCCGGACGAATTTTATGCCGAAGTATTCGACTCCCTTTATCTACCGCTCAAAGAAACACCCGACGGTGAACGCCTGTTCGACGTCAAACAATTTACCTATCGTCTCAAATGGTATAACTTGGACGAAGCCATTCGCCAAGGCGGCAGTCGGAGCGAGCATACCTACGACACTATCATTCAGGTATATCCCGACACCACCGTATGGGTGAAGGATTTCATGTATGCTTACAACGAACCCATGGTGCAGGAATATTTCTGGCACGATGCCTATAACGACTATCCCGTGGTGGGCGTAAACTGGTATCAGGCCACGGCCTTTGCCGATTATCGAACCAAAAAGATGAACTGGTTCCTCAAATCGCGCAAGCGACCCACCTTGCACCGCTTCCGCCTTCCCACCGAAGCCGAATGGGAATATGCGGCCCGCGGCGGATTGGTGGGCGGCGATTACCCGTGGGGTTCGCCTTACACTATGAACGAAAAGGCCTGTTTCCTGGCCAATTTCAAACCCTTGCGAGGCGATTACATCTCCGACCAAGCGGCTTACACCGCCAAAGCCAAATCTTACAACCCCAACGGATACGGCCTCTACAACATGGCGGGCAACGTATCGGAATGGACCAATTCGTCCTACAATCCCGATTCCTACATTTACGTGAGCACGTTTAACCCCACCACCCACGATTTCAAAAACAAACGCAAAGTGATTCGCGGCGGATCGTGGAAAGACGTCAAATATTACATTCAGGTGCATACCCGTACCTACGAATATGCGGATTCCGCCCGAAGCTATATCGGATTCCGTTGCGTGCAAGACTTCATGGGTACCAATGCCCGTCAGTATGCCAAAAAATTGCGTACCGGAAAGTCGAGTTTCGCCTATTAATACATATATAATTTAAAAACCAACGCCCTATGACAACGAAACAGCGAAAGAAGTTCTTTCAAATGGTTTACGGTATCGGTGCTTCCATTGTGATCATCGGAGCATTGTTTAAAATCGCCCACTGGCCTTACGGAACCCTCATTTTGGCCATCGGTATGATTGTAGAAGCCATCGTGTTCTTTATCTCGGCTTTCGAACCCATCGAAGAAGAATTCGATTGGAGCCTCCTGTATGAAGAAATCAAGAAAAGCACCGGCTCCGGCTCGGAAGTCGAAGCCAAGCTTTCGCAAAAATTGGATGCCATGCTTAAGGAGGCCCAACTGGATGCCGAATTGATGCGCGAATTGGGTCAAGGCATCAACAAATTCGCCGAAGCGGCCCGCAGCCTCGACGTGGTGGTGGATGCGGCATCGTCCACCCAAAAATTCAATGAAGAAATCCTCGAAGCTTCGGCTCATCTCGAAGGCTTGAACCAAGTATTGCGCAACCAAATGGAAGCCGTGGACAAAAACGCCAAAGTAAACGAAGCGGTGGCCGGCGATGCCGCCGAATTGCATCAAAAAATGATCGAACTCAACGAAAACATGGCCAAGCTCAACAAGGTATATCAAGGTATGCTGGCCGCCATGGGTAAATAAGCCGCTCGAACGTTTAAACCAAAAACCGGATTATTATGGCAGGACAAAAATTGTCGCCGCGGCAAAAGATGATCAACCTGATGTACCTGGTCTTTATCGCCATGCTGGCGTTGACCATGTCGAAAAAGGTATTGACATCTTTCGGGCGGGTATATGAAGATTTAAAAACCAGTGTCAAACTCACTAAAGAGAAAAATAACGACCTCTTGGGCATTTTGGGCCAAAAGGCCCAGGAACAACCCCAAAAATACGGGGAGAAGTTCAAGGACGCCCAAAAGGTGAACGAAGCGACGCTGGCTTTTCATCAATATATGAGCGACTTTCAGGAAGAATTGCTCAAAAAATCCAAGCAGGACCCCAATAATCCCGATTACGAATCTTTGGACAAAGGGTATATCCTGGACGAACTCTTTTTCCGAGGGGACAAATACAACAAGAAAGGGGAAGAATTTGTCAACAAAATCAACGAATACCGCGAAACGCTTCTCGAATTCGCCAAAAAATACGGCGACGAAGAAATGATCAAACGAATCAAGTATCGATTCAATACCGATCCCATTAAGGAAGGAGCGTCCAAAATTTCGTGGTTGCATTACTACTTCGAAGATTTCCCTTTGATCGCATCGCTGACCAACATGGCGCGTTTGGAAAATAACGCCCTTCTTTCCGAAAACGAGTTGCTTTCGTCCATGCTTCAGGGTCAGCTGATGAGCGACGTGTCGATGAAGAACTACCAAGCCATTGTTTTACTGGACAAAAGCGCCTTTTTCCCCACGGAAAAGGTAACCGGTAAAATCATCCTCGGGCGGTTCGATAATACCTTGCAATTCGAAAAGGCCACTCTCAACGGCAAGGAAGTGCCCAAAGAAAAATTGCAACACGGCCAAGTGCTGATCGAAATGCCGGCGGGCAATCCCGGTGACAAGACCTTGAAAGGGGAATTGGTATTCAAAGAAGGCGATTCATTGGTGAAATTGCCGTTCGAATACGCCTACTCGGTGATTCCCATGCCCAATTCGGCCGTGATTTCCGCCGATAAGATGAACGTGCTCTACAAAGGGGTGGACAACCCGCTGTCCATATCCGTGCCGGGTATTCCCGACAACAAAATCAAAGTAACCGCCCCGGGTATTCGTAAAATCAAAAACGGAAAGTATATAATCAACGTGACCAACTATCCAGGGCGTACGGTGGATATCGTGGTCACCTGGACTTTGCCCAACGGCCAAACCAAGCGGGACAAAAAAACCTTCCGCGTGAAGAACATTCCCACGCCGCTGGGAGCCATCAGCGGTCAAACGGCCCGTGCGCGTTTGCCCAAACGGAACGTGGAAATCGGAACCGTTTCGGCCGTCTTGCCCGACTTCGATTTCGACGTAAAAATCAAAGTGGTGGCTTTCGACTTTAAGGCGCCCGGCCAGCCCACCATTCACGTGGTAGGCAACAGGCTCAACGAACGGGCCAAGAGTGCCCTCCGTCGGGTCAAGCGCGGACAAACGGTCCAAATTTACGGGATCAAAACCAAGCTGGTGGGTAATGACAAGTATAAACTGAAGGAAGCAACTCCCGTTATTATCGAAATCACAAACTGAGAAACGTATGAGAAAATTAGCAGTCATTCTGTTGGTCTTCACGGGTGTGTGGTCGTACGGACAATTTAACATCCTCAACGCCAAGACACCTCAGGAAATAGGGAAGAAAACACCACAACAGCTCAAACAGGACAATTCCAAACCTTTGCCCTATCCCTACACCGACGACAAGGATATTTTGTGGAGTATCCAGGTTTGGGAACGCATCGATTTGGACGAGCGGTTCAATTTGCCCCTTTATTATCCCACCGATTCCATGTTCAGCACTTCGGACCGCAAGGCTTTGTTCGACGTGCTGGTGGACGGAATCAAAAGCGGTAAAATCACGGAAGTTTACGCCGACAGTTATTTCAAGGAAAAATTAACCTTCGACGACATTGAAGAGCGGTTGACTTTCGTGGACACCATGGAAGCCGGTATCGACCAATACAACTATGAAGGTCGGGTGGATGAAGAATTCATCCGCCGCCTTCGCATTACGCCGGCCGATATCGAAGAATACCGCATTCGGGGCATCTGGTATTTCGACGCCCGTTACGGCGAATTGCGCTACCGCCTGATCGGTATAGCGCCCGTGGCTTACGATTTGCGCGCCACGGCCAAAGGGATGGACGCCGAATTGGTGGAATTGTTCTGGGTGTTCTTCCCCGATGCGCGGGATGTACTCCACCAATATAATGCATATAATCCCCGCAACAACGCGCGGCCGATTAACTTCGACCATTTGCTCAATGCCCGCTATTTCACCACCACCATTTACAAAACCAGCAACGTGTACGGCGACAGGGAAATCCGCGAATATATTCATGAAGATGCCTTGCGTCAATTGCTGGAATCGCAACGTATCAAGGAGATGATCCGTGAATACGAAGAAGACCAATGGAATTACTAAGCTGATTTTCCTATCCCCATAAAGGCCGCCGCTTTCGAGTGGCGGTCTTTTTTTATTTTTGCTCAAATAGCCGGTTCGTGATCGAAGATAAATTCGAAGCCGTCAAGCAACGTTTTCGCGAATTATCGGAAGAATTGGTCAATCCCGCCGTGATGCGGGACAGGGAAAAATATGCCCGGCTCAACCGCGAGTATAAAGAATTGCGGCAATTGATTGAAAAAAT
>JAADED010000092.1 GCA_013153605.1 Chlorobiota bacterium
GGGCGTACTTTCGCCTTTGAAATGCACCACTGCCGTTTGCCCGCAATAAAATCCGTCCAATCCCGCTTCTTTGAAACGCTTGGACAGGTCGATATCTTCGCCGTACATGAAGAAACGCTCGTCGAATCCCCCCAGGTTCAGGAAATCCCGTCGTTTAAAGAACATGAAAGCCCCCACGAACACGTCGTTGGGTCCGCAACCCGCGGGAGGGATGCGGCGGTTGTAATAGGAAAGGGAAGGGGGCCAAAAGGGGAGACGTTCCAATCCCGTCAGGCGTGCCAAAGAACCCGCGAGAGTAGGGAGGTTGCGCTTGCTTTCGGGAAGAAACCGTCCCCGTCCGTCGATAAGGCGAACGCCGGTAATTCCCCGGTGGGGATATTGCCGCCGGATTTCTTCCAGTTTTACCGGCAAATCTTCGGGCACCACCGTGTCGGGATTGAGCAACAACACATATTCGCCTTGCGCTTCGCGGACCGCCCGGTTATTGCCCTTACCGAAACCTTCGTTTTTTTCGAATTGGAGAAAACGGATTTCGGGAAAAATTTGTCGCCACCGCTCGGGATCGAACTCCGGCGAAGCGTTGTCGGCCACGATAATTTCCGTGCGGCCGTGGCGGCGGGCCGCCCTGACCAGGCTTTCCAGTTGCAAGCGCAAAAAAGGCTCAGCCCGGTAATGCAACACCACCGCCGATATGGTGCTCATGCGCGTTCTTCTTTAATGAACAGGGATGCTATCCATAAAAACAGAAAGGTCAGCCCCGCATTCACCAACAGAAGTTCGAATCCGAACTGGTATTTCCACCCCATCCATTGCGGAAGGCGTGAAATCAAATAAGTGAGCACGGGCGACACGATCACGATGAGGGGAATGATTTTTTCCGGCACTTTCCGACGGGTGGCCAATCCGAAGGTAAACAGGCCCAGCAAGGGACCGTAAGTATAGGAAGCGAAAGTGAAAATGGAATTGATAATGCTTTTCTCCGTAATTACGATGCTGTAAAGAATCAGAATGGAAATAAACAGAAGCGATACCCCGATGTGTACCAGTTTGCGCATGCGCTTTTGCATGTCGGGGTCGTATTTTTTTTCGATATTCAACAGGTCGATGGAAATGGAGGTGGTGATGGCCGTCATGGAGGAATCGGCACTGGAGTAAGCGGCGGCTATCAGGCCCAATACGAAAAACAGGGCGGCCGCGAATCCCAAGCCTCCTTTCACCGCGATGTGGGGAAAAAGTTTATCCCCTTCGATTCCCATGGCATGGATATCCCAACCTTTGTAGGCCGCATAAAAAAGGAGCAATGCGCCCAGCGACAGAAATAAAAGATTGACAAAAAACAAGGCGATGGAGAACCAAAACATGTTTTTTTGGGATTCCTTCAGGGTGCGTACGGTGAGATTTTTTTGCATCATTCCCTGGTCGAGGCCCGTCATGGCGATGGCAATGAAAATCCCGGCCAAAAATTGTTTCCAAAAGTAACGTTTGTCGTTAACGTCGTCAAAGAAAAAAATTCTCGAATATTCGCTGTCTTTCACCATGGTATAAAGTTCGGGGAGGGATTTTCCCATATGTTTGCCGATCAAATAAATGGAAACACCCAAAGCAATGAGCATGAAAGCCGTTTGCAAGGTATCGGTAACGATAATGGTTTTGATTCCCCCTTTGGCGGTATAAACCCAAATAAGCACGATGGTGAGAGTGACTGTGACCCAGAAAGGTACGTTCAATTCGTCGAAAATCAACATTTGCAATACGCCGGCCACCAAAAACAGACGGAGGGATGCGCCCGCGATGCGAGCCACCAAAAAAAGGACCGACCCCGTTTTGCGCGTGGTGTCGCCGAAACGTTTTTCCAAATAAGTGTAAATGGAAGTCAAATTCATTTTATAATACACCGGCAGCAGCACGTGGGCGATTACCAGATATCCCACAATAAAACCCAGCACCATTTGGAGGTAGGAAAATTGGCTTTTTTCCACCCAACCGGGCACCGAAATGAAGGTAATGCCCGAGAGGGAAGCGCCGATCATGCCGAATGCCACCAAATACCAGGGTGCTTGTCGTTTGGCGCGAAAAAAAACTTCGTTGGTATCTTCTTTACCCGTAATGCGGGAAATCAAAATCAGCACCGCAAAATACAATACGATAATCAGTAGGATCTGAGTGGCGTTCATACCGGCGTTTTCACGCAAAAATACACGAATCGGCCGAATTTTCAGCCGCGGGGCGAAAATTGGCCCTTGATGTAATCGGCCACGCGGAAGCTGTTGGCATATATGGTCCAGGTATAGGGAACGCTCCCGCCGGTGGGCATAAAGGAACCGTCGGTCACGAAGAGGTTGGGCACTTCGTGGGCTTGGCACCATTTGTTGAGCACGGATGTGGCGGGATCGAGGCCGGCCCTCACCCCTCCGGCTTGAAGATTGGGCGGCGGCCAATCGGAAACGGAAGCGGTGACGTTTCGGGCACCGGCCTCTCGAAGGAGGCGGCTGGCATGGCGGGCCAAAATGCGGGCCGGTCGCGATTGGGCGGGATGGGCGTCCACCCGGATGCGGGCCACGGGAAATCCGCGGAAGTCTTTATGTCGTTTGGACAGAGTTACTCTCGTTCCTTCATGGGGAATCCAGTCGGTGAATATTTCGAATTTAACGGTGCGGACTCCCAGGAAATGATCACGGATCCGGCGGGGGAGGGCGGCCCCCGTAATCAATTTACCGTTACGATATTGGAGGCGGCGGGCCCGCGGCACCGGATTGGCATGTTCAAAAATAAAATCCACGATTCCGCCCTTTATGCGTTCGCCGGTACGAGGGTCTTCCAATTCGTAAAACGACGTGAGTGTGCGGTTGATAAATACGCCCGGTTTACGGATGGCTTTGAATGTTTCGGGATCGAAATCTTCGTGATGAAATTCGCCCCGTCCCGTTCCGCCGGCCGAAAAGAGCATATAGCGACCCACCAATCCCCGATTGTTGAGCAATCCTTCGGGAAATTCGGGAGTGCGGCTCAGCAAGAGCAATCGCACCGTTTCCACCGCTTGGGCCGCCACCACGAACAGGCGTCCCCTGGCGATATGTTTTCGACCGTCGGCGGTAATGAAATGCGCTTCTTTGACCCGGTAGCGGCCGTCGGTTTGGAGGCCGTACACGGTGGCTCCGCTGATGAGGGTGACCATTCCCGTTTGCATGGCCGGATCGATCAGGGCTACCCGCGCGCTCCCTTTGGCGTCGGATGCGCATCCGTAACTGCCGCAATAATGGGAATAATAGCATGCTTGGCGGCTCCCCCGGGGTCGCGAGAGGATGGCTCGCGGAGTGGGAGCCAAGCCGTACCCCGACTTTCGGGCGGCATCGTCCAAAAAACGGGCGACAATGTTCTCCTCCAGCGGAGGATAGGGAAAATCGGGCGTGGACCGGGGCGTGCCCGTCAGGTCGGGTCGGGCCTTGCCCGAAATACCCACCACTTGTTCCACTTTGGCATAGTAGGGTTCCAGCTCTTCGTACCCGAAAGGCCAGTCGGCCGGGGCGGCTCCCGGAATTTCGCCGAATTCGGACAACAACCGGAAATCCACGGGCCGCATGCGTTGAAAATAGCCGCTCATCACATTAGTGGACCCGCCCACCATGTTGCCGTTCCAAAATCCCCATTCGCCGCCCCGGGTGGTGAAGGAAACCATTTCACCGTCTTCCGTATAGGCTACTTCGTGAAATTCCTTGTGAGGGTCGGGTGTATATACATTGCGGCGGGTGGCGGCCAATTCGTCCTTACGAAAATCGACGGTGCGAAAGCGGGGACCTTTTTCCAGCACCAACACGCTGAATCCGGCACGGGCAAGCTCATAGATCACCGGCCCGGCACCCGCGCCGCTACCTACCACCACTACGTCGTATATACGTTCCGATGCTTTCACTTCTACAAATGTAAGATATTTCGATTGTCTCCGGTTCCGGCAATCCGCACCTTCCGTTGGCGGGAAAATCCGTAAATTTGCGGTCAAATTTTTTTGCTATGAACAAACCGCATGAACGCGAACATTTGGCTTTGGTGATAGGCGCCGGCGTGGCCGGGAGCGAAGCGGCATACCAATTGGCGCAAAACGGCATTCGCGTAATCGTGGTGGATCAAAACGCCTTGCCTTACGGCAAAATCGAAGACGGACTGCCCCTGTGGCATATCGGATTGCGCGACCGTGTGGAAGCCGATATCGATCGCAAATTGCGTCATCCCAAAATCAAATTTCTTCCCCTCTTTAAGTTGGGAAAAGACATGCAACTGGAAGACCTGATGAAAAATTATAAATTCGATGCCATTATTTTGGCCTTCGGGGCATGGAAAGACCGCCCGTTACCCGTACCGGGCATTGAAAAATTCCGTGAGAGCGGACAACTCATTTACCAAAACGATCTTCTCAAATGGTATAATCACAAGCATGAACCCGATTACGACGGACCCCTGTTCGAAATCAAAGACGGAGTTACTGTGATCGGGGGCGGCCTTTCGTCGTTGGACGTGATGAAAATCGTGATGATGGAGCTGGTGGGTAAGGCTTTAAAAGAAAAATACGGCCTGGATTACGATTTGTTTACCATGGAAAAACGGGGTCTTAAATCCATCCTCGAGGAACACGGCCTCACCCTCGACGATTTGGGGCTCAAAGGAGCCACCCTCGTGTATCGACGCTCTGCACGGGAAATGCCTCTCAAAATCCCCGCCTCCGATGATCCGGCCGACAAAGAACGGGCCAAAGACATTGCGGAAAAATTGCTCAACACTTATCGCGAGAAATTCCTCTTTCAATTTATTCCCCATGCGGTGCCGGTGGATTTCGAAGAAAAGGACGGCCGCCTTACCGCCCTCATTCTCGAAAAAACAAAGACCGAAAACGGGAAAGTGGTCAAAACGGGCGAGCGGTTTCGCCACGAAACGCCCCAAGTGATTTCGTCCATCGGATCGGTGCCGGTCAAATTGCCGGGAATTCCCTACGAAGGAGATGCGATCAAAACCGAAGGCCCCCTCAAAGCCAAAGTGGCGGGATATGAAAATCTGTTTGCCGTGGGTAATGCCGTGACCGGAAAAGGAAATATCAAAATGGCCAAAGAGCACGGAAGGGAAGCCATGAAAAATTGGATAGAAACCAAACGCACGCCCGTGGCCGGAGTGGTGCGCCAATTGGATGAAAAATACCTGGAAGATACCGACAAACGCGCCGAAAGCATCACCGGATATATTCTTTCCCAACCCATTCCGACTCAAGAAGAAGTCGAACGCATTTGGGAATTGGTGGAAAACCGGCGGAAACAAATCGGTTATACCACTTATGACGACTGGATTGCCCGACACAAACCCGTTCGATTGGAAGAATTATTAAACAAGATAAATAAACCTCGGGAGGGGAAAGAAGGGAAAAAATAATTTCCTCCATTTAGATTTTTTTGTTTCCACAGATAGGAACCTTGGTCCGTTTGGTAGTGGACGGTTTTTTTGTAGTGAAAGAGTGAAAGAGTGAAATAGTGAAGGAGTGAATTAGTGAATTAATGAAAGAGTGAATGAGTGAATTTATAAAGGGGTGAAATAGTGTTTTAGTGAATAGTAGCGCCGCGATGCCTTGCGGCGCATAAAATATTAACCGATAATGTAGAAACGCCCGACCCGGGCATTTTCAATGAATAATGAATAATTTTTGTAGAGACGCGATTCATCGCGTCTAACGATTGATCAGAAAGAATGAAATGTAGCGCCGCGATGCCTCGCGGCCCGAAAATATCAATCGGTAATGTAGAAACGCCCGACCCGGCGTTTTCAATGAATAATGAATAATTTTTGTAGAGACGCGATTCATCGCGTCTATGATAATTGATAAATAAATGGTAGAGACGCGATTTATCGCGGCGATTGAATGCGCCAAAAGAGGAACTATAGCGTCGTGCATCGATTGTGAGGGATATATATGTTATCACTAGCATCCGAAAGTCGTTATAAAAAAAAAGCCGTCAGAATCCCGTATTTTTGAAATTAAAACAAAAAAAACACAAATATGGGACTCTTCCGGCGAAACAAAAATAACAATAA
>JAADED010000029.1 GCA_013153605.1 Chlorobiota bacterium
CGAAACCCGTTTTGGGGCAAGAAAACGCCCATATTGTCGAAAGCGGGCGAATGGGGGCAAAAATAGGCGGTCAAATAGCCCCATTCGGCCAATACCTGTGGCAGTCCGTAATAGGTTTTGACCTTGCCGGTTGATGCATGGATGCGTTGGTCGTTATTTACCTCGGTGCCATAGAGGGGATGTTCCGAAAAAAGAATCGGATAGCCGTAAAGGGTGCCGAAAATCCCTTCGTAAGTAACCGTTCCGCTACTGTAAAAATGATCGAAGGCCAATCCCCGCAAAAACAGGCTGTCCAATACGGGCGTCAGAGAATCCCGGTTGCCGAAATAGGCCATTTTCCATGCGGCCTTGCGCTCGAGAAAAATTAATACAATATTGGGATTGATGCTGTCGCCTCCGTAAGTATAATCCCGGGCCACGGGACTGTTGTACTTCATCGTGTCGATCCCGAATTCTTTCCGCACGATCCGAAGGGCTTCGTCATTGTCCATCAAATCCAATTCCCAATTTTGTTTCATTTGCCCCATGGATGATCGGAGGATAAAAAAGGGATTGATTTTAAAATCGTTTACAAAAAAATGTTCGTCCGTAAAAGCTTGGTCGGCCGATAGCGCGTGGCCGATGATGCGCCCTTTGGCCGTAAAAAACATTACCGCCAACAGAGGAATGCCCACAGCCGCTTGCACGGGACGCCGTCGCGGAAAAGGCAATCCTTTGCGGTTTTGAAAAATTCGTCGCAATAACCGGTATAAGACATACAAAAATATGCCGATGGGTATAAAGGTAACCCACATGGAAGGAGACTGAAAAATCATTCCGGCCACCGCCCTGGGGTCTTTGACCCAAAAAAAGATACGACTGTCGGCATGGGTGGAAAAATGACGATAAAAAACCGTGTCGGCCACATATACGGCCAAAAGCAAAGCCGTCCAAAACCAAGTCCACCAAAAGGCCGCCCGACGGAAAAACGGCCGCCCGCTAAAAGCATAAAGGAGGAGTAAAATCAACGTAATGCCCATTCCATAGGTGAAGGGCACCAGGTCGAATCGCCACCCTTCGACCAAGACTTTGAGCCAGCGGGCGGGACTCATTCCGCGAATTTCGGCGGGCGCGTTGAGCCACCAAAAGGCCGCCCGCAAGATCGTCATCAACCCCAGGTAAAGGGCATAGGCCCCCAAAATGACGGCAAGGGTGTAGGACCGGTGTGCGGAGGAGGAATCGTTCAAAGGCCCGGAATTTGCATTTGCAAAAGTAGGTAAATACCCTCAATTTCAACCGCCAAAGAATTTGCCGAATTTTATTTAAATTTCAGGTTTAAAACGCCGGGCATGCAAACCCAAACGGCATACACACCCGCCGAAGAGCGTCGCATGGAACGCAAGCTGGAAGAAATTTTAAACTCCAGCTACCAGCCGTTGGACGAGAGCGGGCGGCAACTCATCCGCAAAGCTTTCGAAACGGCCAAGGAGGCCCATGCCCGTCAGCGGCGCAAATCCGGCGAGCCTTTTATTTTTCATCCGCTGGAAGTAGCCCATATCGTGGCCGAACAAATCGGGTTGGACGCCACGTCCATTGCCGCGGCCCTATTGCACGACACCATCGAAGACACGGATATCACGGCAGGTTACATTCGACGCGAATTCGGGGAAAAAATCACCCAAATCGTCGAAGGGCTCACCAAAATCAAAAAATTACCCAAGGATAAGGATTTTTCCATCCAGGCCGAAAATTTCCGCAAGCTGATCCTCACCCTCAACGAAGACGTGCGCGTCATCCTGATCAAAATTGCCGACCGCCTCCACAACATGCGCACCATGGACAGCATGCCGCGGCATAAACAAGAAAAAATTGCATCCGAAACGCTTTATATTTACGCCCCTTTGGCCCACCGCATGGGGTTGTATCAAATTAAAACGGAACTCGAAGACCTTTCTCTCAAATACATCGACCCCGAAGCTTACGACGAAATCGTACGTAAGCTCAAAGAAACCGAAGAGGACAGGCGAAGGTACATCGAAAAATTCGCCGGCCTGGTAGACGCTCGACTCAAGGAATTGGGCATCTCTTACACCATCACCGGACGGCCCAAATCGATTTTTTCCATCTACCGTAAAATGAAGGAGAAAAAAGTGGATTTCGAAGATATTTACGACATTTTTGCCATTCGCATCATTTATAAACCGCCCGAACCCCGCAAAGAAAAAATGTTGGCCTGGGATATCCTCTCCACCCTCACCGACCAATTCAAGTATAACCCCAACCGCATGCGCAACTGGCTCGACTGGCCCCGCTCCACCGGATACCAGGCCTTGCACATTACCGTGCTGGGTCCCGACGACAAATGGGTGGAAGTGCAAATCCGATCGGAGCGAATGAACGAAATTGCCGAAAAAGGGTATGCCGCCCATTACAAATACAAACAGGGATCGGACGAAGCCGAAGAGCTGGGAGTGGAAAAATGGTTGTCGCAATTGCAGGAAATCCTTAAAAATCCCGAAGGCAACGCCCTGGATTTTCTCGATGAAATCCGCCTGGACCTTTACAGCGACGAAATTCACGTGCTAACCCCCAAAGGCGACGTGGTGTCCCTTCCCAAAGGGGCCACGGTATTGGATTTCGCATTCCACATCCACACCGAAGTGGGCATGCATACGCGGGCGGCCGAAGTGAACGGGCGGATCGTTCCCCTCAACTACGTGCTCAACAGCGGCGATCTGGTTCACATCATCACCTCGCCCCAACAAAAACCCCGGCAATCGTGGCTGAACATCGCCACCACCGGACGGGCACGAAACAAGATCAAAGCTTACCTGCGCCAGCAGGAAAAAGAAATCATCCAGGAAGGCAAAGAAATCCTCCGCCGCAAATTGCGCCACCTCAAACTCAAAACCGACGACAAGATTATCGGTCAACTTCAAAAATATTTCAAACTTCCCACCAGCAAGGACTTGTTCTACAAAGTGGGCACCGGCGAAATCGGAAATAAGGAGCTTAAAGCGTTCGTCAACGCGAAAAACAATTTTTTCCTCAAATTTTTTCAATCTCCGTGGAAACGCAAAAAAGAGCCCGAAAAGAAAAAGGTCGCTCCCGCGCCGGTCGAAGAGGTCAATTACGACCTGATCGTGTTCGGCCAGGAAGACCAACGTTTGGATTATACTTTGGCCAATTGTTGCAACCCCTTGCCGGGAGACGAAATATTCGGCTTCGTGACGGTGAACGAAGGCATCAAAGTACATAAAAAAACGTGCCCCAACGCCATCTTCTTGCGTTCGCGTCATGCCCACCGCATCATTCCCGCCCGGTGGACCGATTCCACCAAACAAACTTTTAAAGTCAAACTCAAAATCACCGGTGCCGACCGACCCGGCATCGTGGCCGACATCACGCGACTGGTAAGCCTGGACATGGGCTACAGGTTGGTCCGGGTGGAATTCGACGACAAAAGCGGATTTTTCGAAGGCACCATCATCGTGGACCTCCAAAATACGGCCCAGCTCAAAGAGCTGATGTTGCGCATCAAGGAAATCGAAGGGGTGGAAAAAATCGAAAAAATATGAACCGAAATACTTTGCTCCTCATCCTGACCCTGATGGTGGCGGTCCTGGGCGGTTTGGCTTTTTACGCCACTTCAGAACTCAAGAAGAAATCGTGCGCCCTTTCCGATGCCGAGAACCTGACTTTGCGCCTACGCGACAGCATCCGCTTGCTCCAAAAACGGATCGACAGCCTCAACGAGGAGCTTTACGACCAAATGTATTTCGACCTCCGGTATAACGACGATGCCCTGGACTATCTGGACGCCGATTTTGGCCGCCGCGAAGACTGGCCCGGTTACGTACGCGACAAACTCATGGAAACCAACCTTCCGCCGGGCGACAACCCCCTCATTCCTTATGCGGGCATGTACGGCCCCGCCAAAATCCACCACGCCCGGGTGGTGAATCATAAGTGGATTATGGCCACCTTCACCGACGGCAAAGCCTGGGGCGAAATGCTTATCAAATACGAACCCGCCGGCCCGGATTCCATCCGGTTCGAAACGGCCGAAGCGGTGTTGTATCATTGATTCTCTACCTTACATATTATTATAAACATTTGACCATAGGCTTTGTATTATATTTGCATCTAAATCTCATCCCGATTTGATCGAAAACGATTTTTTCAAAAAAGAACCCGAAAAGGCGGTATTGGTGGGATTGATCTTACCCGGTCAATCCAAAGAGAAGGCGGAAGAATATTTGGACGAGCTGGCTTTCCTCCTTCAGACCGCCGGCGGCAAAGCCGTGGCCCGGTTCATTCAGCGGGTGCCGGCACCGCATCCCCGCACCTTTGTGGGCAAAGGCAAATTGGAAGAAATTAAAAATTACGTCCAAGCCCACGGGGTGGACACGGTGGTTTTCGACGACGAATTGACTCCTTCGCAACAATATCAGTTGGAAAAAGAATTGGGGGTAAAAATCCTTGACCGAACCACTTTGATCTTGGACATATTCGCCATGCGGGCCCGTACCGCCCATGCGCGTACCCAAGTGGAGCTGGCCCAATACCAATACTTGTTGCCCCGCCTCAAAGGCATGTGGACCCACCTGGAACGCCAGCGCGGAGGTATAGGCATGCGAGGCCCCGGGGAGCGCGAAATAGAAACCGACCGCCGAATCGTTCAAAAACGTATTTCGGACCTCAAGCGAAAACTGGCCAAAATCGACCGCCAAAAGCAAACCCAACGGTCGGGTAGGGGAAAGCTGGTGCGCGTGGCTTTGGTGGGTTATACCAACGTGGGAAAATCCACGCTTATGAATGCACTGGCCAAAGCCGGCGTGTTTGCCGAAAACAAATTGTTTGCCACCCTCGATACCAAAGTGGCCAAAATTCAAGTCTATAACCTCTCTTTCCTTCTCAGCGACACCGTGGGATTTATTCGCAAATTGCCCACCCAATTGATCGAGGCATTCAAATCCACTTTGGACGAAATCCGCGAGGCGGACGTGTTGGTCCATGTGATCGACGCTTCTCATCCCGCGGTGGAGGAACAAATAGATACCGTCCACCAAACGTTGGCCGAAATAGGTGCGGCCCGAAAGCCCCTGATCCTGGCGGCCAATAAGACCGATTTGTTGGACGCCCCCGCCCGTACGCGGATGGAAAACATCCTCAAATCCTACGGCAAACCCTTCGTATTGATTTCGGCGGCCCGCAAAGAAAACCTCGACGGCCTCCGCGATTTGCTGTACCGCCAAGTGCGACCCGTCCATTTGAGCCGCTATCCGGGTGACGATTTTCTTTATCCCGATTTAGAATTTTAATGTAAATTTGCGTTTTGTAAAACGATAGTTAATGAATCGGTATTCCTTCGGGATCTATATCATTCTGATAGCCTTTTTTCAAAGTTGCGTTCCCACCAAAAAGCTTACCTACCTCCAGGACGACGATTCCGTTCTCCGAAAGAAAGAACAAACCGCCTACGTATTCAAACGGGGCGACATGGTGTACGTGCGTATCAAAACCCGCGACGAAGCTCTTAATACCCTGTTTAACGTACAGCAAGGCACCAATATGAACGTAGCCGGCGGGAACATTTACTTTCTCAGTTACCTTATCGACCATGAAGGATATATCGAATTGCCGGTGATAGGCAAGATGAAAGCCGAAGGCAAAACGGCCGAACAATTGAAAAACGAAATTCGAGATATTTTGTTAAAAAATTATTTTAAACACCCTTCGGACGTGTATGTGATGGTCAAACCGGCGGGAATGATTATCACGGTGCTGGGTGAGGTAAATAAACCTTCCACCCTGAATATGCTGAAGGAAAATCCCAATATTTTGGAAGCCATCGCCCAGGCCGGGGAAATCACCCTGACGGGTAATCGGACGGACGTCATGGTCATTCGCGAACATCCCGACGGAACCAAAGAAATCGGCCATATCGATCTGACCAAGCGCAACGCCCTCAATTCACCTTATTACTATTTGCAAAACAACGACCTGATTTACGTGCG
>JAADED010000001.1 GCA_013153605.1 Chlorobiota bacterium
CCGCCGGCGGATGCCGGCGGCCGAACTTACTACTCTTTACATATAATGGCTTAAGACACCAGATCGTCGAAAGAGCGGATCTTGCTTTTGGCCTTGACTTCTTCGGTGAGTTTGGCCTCGCGTTCTTCCAACGTCTCTTCGCGTACCGAGCGGATGATGCCGGTGACCAGCGGATTTTTCAACCGTACCAGCATCAAATGCAAGGTGGGATCGGGATTGTGGGCGTCGTGCACCAGGATGTCGTCTTCGGTGATGCCGTTCTCGCCGATTTTCACCGCTTTGAGCTTCAACCCGTCGAGAATGAGACCTTTGTCGCGGTCCTTACCGAAAATCATGGGCTTGCCGTGTTCCACCCGGACGGTATGCTCGTCGCGCACTTTTTTGTCGGTCCAAAAGCGATAGGCGCCGTCATTGAAGATCACGCAATTTTGCATGACTTCCACCACCGAGGTGCCTTTGAATTTTTGGGCTTCCACGTAAATTTCGGTTTGCATCTTGGAGTCGTTGCCGGGCACGCGGGCAAAGAATCGGCCGTCGGCGCCGATGGTAAGCTCGCCCACGTTAAAAGGCGGCTGGGTATTGCCGTAAGGCGAGGTTTTGGTCTTCTGGCCGATCCGGGAGGTGGGCGAAAATTGTCCCTTTGTCAATCCGTAAATTTCGTTGTTGAACAAAATAATGTTCATGTCGATGTTGCGGCGCACCGCATGAATAAAATGGTTTCCTCCGATGGCCAGCGAATCGCCGTCGCCCGTCATCACGAATACCGTCAGGTCGGGATTGGCCAATTTGACGCCCGTGGCGATGGCGGCGGCCCGCCCGTGGATGCCGTGAATGCCGTAGTTATCCATGTAATACGGAAAACGGGACGAACATCCGATACCGGAAACGAATACGAACTTTTCTTTGGGAATCCCCATTTGGGGCAATGCCTTTTGGACCGAGCGCAAAATGACGTAATCGTCGCAGCCCGGACACCAGCGAACTTCCTGGTCGCTTTGGAAATCTTTATAGGTATATTTGATTTGGGTGGTCATGGCCGGATTATTTTAAGAGTTTTTCGAATGCGTTCACCAATTCTTCGGTGGTGAAAGGCAATCCTTGGATTTTATTGTATTGCTCGTAGCGGAATTCGGGATGTTTCATGCGGAGGTAGTTGGCGAATTGTCCCAAATTGAGCTCCGCCACCACGATTTTGTCGAATTTCGAGAATACGTCTTTCACTCCGTGGGGCAAGGGGTTGATGTAATTGAAATGAGCCAGCCCCACGCGATACCCCTTTTCGTTGAGCTCGTTGACCGCCGACCGCAAGGATCCGTAAGTGCCGCCCCAACCTACCACTAGCAAATCGCCTTCGT
The DNA here is from genome assembly GCA_013153605.1 of Chlorobiota bacterium. Lineage (GTDB taxonomy): Bacteria > Bacteroidota > Bacteroidia > Flavobacteriales > Flavobacteriaceae > JAADED01. The sequence continues at coordinate 1,356 of JAADED010000001.1, forward strand.
CGCGGAATTCGGTTTCGAGAGGAGGGATAAAGTCGGCCACTTTGTCCACTTTGGCCTGGCGGATACGCACCATATACTCGTGGTTTTCGGGCTCATACGAAATGGCACCGGTGGATTTGTCTTTTTCCAACCCGCCGATCACGTGTTCCATTCCCGGCACGCCGGGCACCACCCACTTGCGGGCCAACGTTTCGGGGTCGCGGTCGTAGGGATGCCAGCCCTCGATTTTCTCTTTGACCAACGGGGGGTTGATCTCGGGCAAATCCTTGATCCTTTGTACCGGCCAAGGTTCGGAGCCGTTTCCGATATATCCGTCGGTGAGGAGGATGACGGGTGTCATATGCTCGAGGGTCAGCTTGGAAGCTTCGAACGCCATTTTAAAAGCATCGGCCGGCGACTTGGCGGCCACCACAATCACGGGGCTTTCGCCGTTACGCCCGAAGAGGGCTTGCATCAAATCGGCCTGTTCGGTTTTGGTGGGCAATCCGGTGGAAGGACCGCCCCGTTGCACGTCCACGATGACGAGGGGAATTTCCAACATCACCGCCAACCCGATGGCTTCGCTCTTGAGGGCGAGGCCGGGTCCCGATGTGGTGGTAATGGCCAGTTTACCCGTAAACGAAGCGCCGATGGCCGAGCTGATGCCCGCAATTTCGTCTTCGGCTTGGAAAGCGATCACGTCCAGCTGGCGGTATTTGGACAATTCTTGCAAGATGTCGGTGGCGGGCGTGATGGGATAGGAGCCCAGGTAAAGTTGGAGTCCCGCCTTTTCGGCGGCGGCCAAAAAGCCCCAGGCCGTGGCCGTGTTGCCCGTAATGATTTTGTACTCTTCGGCGTGGTGGGGCGCTTCGTCAATGATGTAGGAAACGGGAATCAATTCCAGCGTTTCGGCATAGTTCCAACCCGTCTTGAGGGCCTTGATGTTGGCCTCCACGATTTCGGGTTTGTTTTTGAATTTTTTGCGTAAAAATTCGATGGTGTATTTGGGATCCTTGCCGTAGAGCCAATATACCATACCCAAGGCGAACATGTTCTTGCTCCGGGTCTTGCTTTTGGAATCGATGGGTATGTCTTTGAGCGCTTCGCGCGTGAGGGAAGTCATGGGCACCTGCACTACGATGTAATCCTTGAGGGAGCCGTCCTCCAAGGGATTGGTTTCGTATTTGGCCTTGAGGAGGTTGGCTTTGGTGAAGGCGTCGCTGTCCACGATGATCATTCCCCCTTTTTTGAGGTCCTTGAGGTTTTTCTTAAGGGCGGCCGGGTTCATCGCCACCAGGAGGTCCAACTTGTCGCCGGGGGTGTCCACGTTGTGAGCCCCGATTTGAACCTGAAATCCCGACACGCCGTAGAGGCTTCCCTGGGGCGCACGGATTTCCGAAGGATAATTCGGAAAGGTGAAAACGTCGTTACCCAGCATGGCAGCCGATGTGGTAAACTGGGTTCCGGTAAATTGCATGCCGTCGCCCGAATCCCCGGCAAAGCGGATGGTTACGTGGTCCAACCGTTTGACCGGTTTTTTGCTTTTATTTTTGAATTCGGTTGTCATACCTCTTTGTTTAACAAAAGATTTTTCATAGCTACAAATGTAGTAAATAAAATTATCGCAATCCTGATTTTATGCAGGATTTTCAACGCTCCATACCCTTTGTTATCAATCATAAAAAGAAGGGGGTGTTTTTAAAAGAATGTCAAAATCGAAGGTCGAAAATTTACAATCCCGCAAAAGGGCGGATTTTAACATCCTTCTTAAAACCAGTAAAATGCTCCCGGGATGTGTTCGATGGCGATTTGTTTGTTCAGTAGATATACTTCCACAATGTCGAACCGCACTTCCCGGTCGATTTCGTGCTCGCGCACAAAGGCATCGGCGGCTTCGACCAGGCGTCTGATTTTGGCCGGGGTGACCGCTTTAGCCGGCGAGCCCGCATAATCCGAGCTCCGCGCTTTGACTTCCACCACCACCAGCCTGTCTCCGTCCAGGGCCACGATGTCGATTTCGGCTCTGCCGTAGCGCCAGTTGCGGGCCAAAATTCGCCAGCCTTTACCCTTTAAATAATCCGCGGCCACATCTTCGGCTATTTTACCCCATTCATTATGTTTGGCCATTGTCTTTGAATTTTTGTGTCAACATGTCCAAGAGGCGGGCCATCCGCCGCCGCATGAAGTCGAATTTTTCTTCTTCCTTACCCACATATACGATCAGCAGGGCCAATTGACGATCGGATGGGAGGCGATGTTGTTCCAGGCGAAAGCTCTCCCTCACCAGCCGGCGCACGCGGTTTCGGCGCACCGCTTTTCGGAACCGTTTTTTGGATACGCCCACCGCCATTTGAAAAGGCACGTCCTCCGGTAAAGGCATTTCCTTATAAATCAATTTAAACGGATACAAAAACAAGCTCTCGCCCTCCCCTATGAGGGCATCCATTATCTTTTTACGCTTGATGCGGTAGGCTTTGGGCAAGCCCAACGGTTTTTTGGGCACGGCCATGGTATGCCTCTTTATCGATCTTGTTTTTCGTTTTCGGACCGGCCGGGTTCCCAAATATTATTGGCGGGATCCACGTCCAAGGTGTAAAACCAGGGATCGGCTTGCACCAATTTGAGCGCTTCGGGCGGCCAAGGCACGTCGAACGTATATTCGGGATAGCCGTCGAACCAAGGTTCCAATACCCTGAAAAACTCGGGTTTGCTGAAGTTGGGCGACTGCCGGTAATGCAAGGTGCGAAAATAAGGCAAATGATACATGCGGAATTCGCCCCCCTTGCTAACCACCAATACATCCAAGGGCACCGGCATGCCTCCGATTTTGCGGATTGTAATGCGCGAGCCGTCGCCCGATTTTTCCACCGAGACCACGGCATAATCCACCGTATGGGTACTCTCGACCCACTCGTTATAGAACCAATCCAGCTCCATACCCAACGTTTTTTCCGCCACGCGCAACATATCTTCGGGTTCGGGATGTTTGAATTTCCATTCGGCATAATAATTTTGAAGAAAAGCCAATGTGGGCTTCAAGCCACCGATATTGATCAGGTGAATCAGGAAGGCGGCGCCTTTGTCGTAGGCGTTTACCCAATAACTCATGTTGGACAGATAGCTGTCGGCAAACAGGGACATGGGCTCCACATCATCGCCCGTGGCGTATCCCGCATAAGTTTCGATCACGCCGGTCCAATAATTGGTTTCGTCGAATTTTTTCTCGTAAATCAACTTTTGCGCCATCATGGAGATAAAAGTGGTGAACCCTTCGTCCATCCAGGCATGGCGCGTTTCGTCGGTGGCCAACACGAATTGGAACCACGAATGGGCCAGTTCGTGCATCATGACTCCCACCAGGCTGGCCTCGGTTCGGTTGCCGGTGATAAAGGTGCACATGGCATACTCCATACCCCCGTCGCCGGCTTGAATCACGCTGTATTGCTTGTAGGGATAAGGACCGATGATGCGGTTATAAAAGGCCAGGGTTTTGACCGTATAATCTTTGAGCACCTTCCATTTTTCGGCGTTCTTTTTGGTATTCAGATAGTAAAAATTAAGCCGCACGCTATCGGCATCCGTGCTTTCGCGCACGTAGTCGGGATCGGCGGCCCATGAAAAATCATGCACGTCGGGAGCTTTGAAATGCCAGGTGCGTTTTTTCTTACGCGTTTTTTTGAGCTCCCAACGGCCGTTGCGATAATTCCAAATTTCGTCGCTGTTTTGCAAATATCCGCTTCCGCCCACCACATAATCCCGGTCGATATGAATGGTGACGTCGAAATCGCCCCACACGCCGAAAAATTCCCTTCCCAGGAAGGGGTCGGCATGCCATCCGTCGGGCCGGTATTCGGCGATTTTGGGATACCATTGGGCCATGGAAAAATCCACTCCTTCGGCATTGTCGTATCCCGAACGGCGCAACAATTTGGGAATATGCACCCGGTATTTCATTTCGAACACGTGGGTTTCGCCCGGCGCAACGGGCTCATTGAGTTTGACCCGCAAAATCGATTCGCGAATTTCGAAATCCACGGGTTGTCCGTTTTGGGTGAGCGAAAAGATGCGATAATCGCCTTGCTCTTCGGGTTTGAGGTCTTGGAGTTTCAATAAGCGGGGATCGGGATCCTTGCGGGTTTTGTTGTGCCAATATAAAGACGAATTGGGTTTAAACACGTTCCAAATCAAATGGTAATAAATTTCCCGCAAAGTATCGGGCGACCGGTTGGTGTAAGCGGCCCGTTGGAATCCTTCGTAAGACTTGTTTTTTACGTCCATGTCCACATCCATGGTGTAGGATACGTATTGTTGCCAATACCCGTTTTGGGCCTTCAGGGCAAAGGAAAGAAAAAGGAAAGCGGCGAGCCAAAGATGTCGAATTCGAATTTTCATACGTGTCTTTTTAATGCGTTGCGTCAAAAATAATACCTTTTTGGAATCCGGCTTCCGAAGTCCGCGGGGCGAAAACCGACAAAAAAGAGAATTTACACTAAATTGCCGTCAAAAACGTTATACCGGCAAGTCATATTAACGATGCATCCGAGGGCAGGGATTTTGGCGCTCACGCTTCTTCTGGCGGTGACCTTTTCGTGTTCGCGCAAGAGCACATCGCCGGTGAGTCGTGCCTACCACAAAACCACGGCCGAATACAATATTTTGTTTCATTCCCGCCAAAGCTTGCGTCAAGGAGTGGAGGAGCTCAAGCGCAAAGCCCAATCCGACTACTATAGCGAATTGCCGTTGGAAGGTTTGGAATTCGACGACAAAATTTATTTGCCCGGCCAATCCAAAACGGCGGCCCTGTCCCGCGCCGAAGAAAAAGCCGCCAAGGCGGTGCAAAAACACAGCATGGAAATACGGGGGTCGGAATACAACCCCAAAATGGACGAAGCCATGCTCCTGTTGGGCATGAGCCGCTATTACGACCAGCGGTACGTGGCGGCCCTGGATGCCTTCACCTATGCCTTGGACAATTATTACGACACCGATTTGCGTCCCGAATTTCTGTTGTGGCGGGCCAAAACTCTCCTTAAACTGGGCAATACGCGTCTGGCCCGGCGTCGACTTCTCAACGTGGCTTTTTCGGCCGACGCCCGTCCCGACACACGGGCTTGGGCTTATGCGTTCGCTTCGGAAACATTCCGCGAAGATTCTCTCAACGACACCGTGGCCCTTTACCTGAGCATGGCCGCCCGCACGGCCAAAAATCGCAAATTGCGCCAAACCTTGGCTTACAAAGCCGCCCAAGTATGGGAACAACTCGGCAAAAACGACTCGGCCCTGGCCATGCTTGACCTCATCCGGCGGTACAAACAACCCGAAGAATACGCCTTGCATGCGGAATGGTACCGCATGTACCTTACGCGCGAAGATACCGCCTCCCACGAACGACATTTGAAAATTCTTCAACGGCAACTCAAAAATTATTATTTCCACAAATACTACCCCGACATTCATTATCACACGGCCGCCATCTACGCCGCCCGCGGCGACACGGCCACGGCCGTGACCCATTACACGGGTGCCGCCCGCTCCACCAATAAGACACTCAAACGTTTGGCTTACGAACATTTGGCCGACATCTATTGGGCGCGAAAAGATTTTTGGCGCACGGGCAAATATCTGGACAGCATGCTGGCGGTCATGCCGTCGAACACCTTGGAATACCTGTTGGTGCGCCAACGGCGGCGAAGCATGGACAATATCGTGAAATGGGAAGAATTCATACGCCGCCAAGACAGCATCCTGACCCTGGCCACCCTCGACAGCACCGAACGCCGGGCCCGCATTGAAGCCTACATCCGGCGCTTGAAAGCTTCGAACGAACCCGCCGCGACGGCCGGGGAAGAAAGGGCGGAAGGCACGTTCTACTTTTACAACACTCGCCAAGTGGAAAAGGGGCGTCAAGCGTTCCAACGCCGGTGGGGCGAGCGCCCGTTGGAAGACCTGTGGCGATTGAGTGAGAAACGGAGCGGAGCCGCCGCCATGCCGGGAGCACGACCCTCCACCACCCCACAAGCCGCCGCAACCGAAGAAAAAGATACCCTCAATGCGGACTATTTGCTGGCCCGCCTTCCGCACACTCCCGAACAACTGGACAGTATTCGCGCCCTGATCCGCCGGGCTCATTTATATTTAGGCATGTATTATGCCGACGACAAATTCCGCGAATACGAACTGGCGGCCCGCCATTTGGATACCGTCCTGACCTCGCAACCCGCTCCCGAAGAAGAAGCCCGGGCTTATTACCTTTATTATAAATTACATAAAAAAGCCGGCCGTCCCCGAGAGGCGGCACGCTATGCCTCCCTGCTGACGCAAAAATTTCCGGACAGTCCGTTCACCCAATACATCCGTTCCGAAGACGAAGAAAAGCCCGCTTCGGCCGCATCTTTTACCCGAGATTTCCGACGGGCTTATGATCTCTATCGCGAAGGCCGGTGGGATGCGGCCCTAGATACCACTCTCAAAGGATACGAGCGCTACAAAGAGCATCCCGAAGCGCCCAAATTCCTGTTGCTGATTGCCCGGATCCGCGGCGACCTCCAAGGGCCCGATGCCTACATCGCCACCCTGGAAGAAGTGAAAAAACTATATCCCGATTCCGAGTACGCCCGGTTGGCCGGCGAGCTTATTACCAAAGTTCGATTTGTCAAAGCCAAATATTCGGTGGCAAAAGACTCCCATCCCTATTACCTGGTATTCTCGGCCCGAGATACCGCCCGCCTGGCACCGGTGCGCCAATGCTTGAACGACGTGTACCGGGAGCTGGAAGCCGGCAAAAAAACCATTTTCACCCACCGATATGATGCACGCACCGTCACCTTGCTCACGGGTCCTTTCCTGAGCAAAGAATCGGCGGCATTCGTGCTGGAAAAATTGAAGGAAAAAAAGTGCGATTTGCCGCCCGCGGCGGTGATTTCCCGCCAAAATTATATAATTTTGCACTTAACCAAACAAAAATTGCCCGTCCCCTAAAACCCCCGCCTATGTTCTCGGATAAAAAACGAAAAAACGGTCAATCCCTCCCTTCGAAACAACCCAACCGCTTGGGCATCCACACGCGCATGAAAGGTGAAATCGTGTCGGAAGAAGATTTCCGCATCGACGGTACGTTCGAAGGCGATTTTCGAACCAGCGGCAAACTGGTGGTAGGCGAAAAAGGACGCCTCAAAGGCACCATCCGGGCGGGGCAAGCCGAAATCATGGGTCAAGTGTCGGGCGAGCTGATCGTGGAAGGATTGCTCAGCCTCAAGCATACGGCCGTGATCGAAGGCAACGTGCAAACGGGCAAACTTGCGGTGGAACAGGGCGCCACCTTTAACGCCACCTGTGAAATGACGGGACAAAAATCTCCCAAGGGTGAACCCCAAGCGGCCAAAGCCAAATAGCAAATCCGCCAAAATCCTCCTGTTTACCGGCCTGGCGTTTGAAATGGCCGCCATCATCGGTATAGGCGTTTGGGCCGGCGTTCGATTGGACCGCCGATTCGGCACCCGTATTCCCTGGTTTACCGTGGGCCTGTCCGTAGCCGCCGTGGCCCTGGCGCTCTATTACCCCCTTTCCACTCTGTTGAAATGGCAAAAAGAAAAATAATCTTCGTCTCCGCGGCGACTCTCCTTCTCATGGCCGCCATCCACGGGCTCGTCAAAGCTCCGCCGGCGGTGTGGATTCTCCAATCGGCGTTGTTTACCGCCATGGCCACCGGTCTCACATTAGCCGGTTCCAAAGGAAGGGGCAAGGTGATGACCGTCTTTATCGTATGGGCGGGGCTGAAAATGATCGTGTGGGGAACGTTTTTCCTGATCTTCATTCCCCGGTTCGGCGGCATCCACGATCTTGCCGTCAAAAAAGCGCTGATCGAATTCGCCCTGACTTACGTCCTTTCGCTGATTGCCGAAGTGTACATAGCGGCACAAGCGGGGCCCGATTCTCAAGGAGCCGGGAATCCTTGGCGAGACGCGGACAATTCCCGAATGCGGGCATCGAAATAGTCCACCACTCCCGGGTCCAACAATTGTTTCAAATAAGCCGCCGCCCCCTCCTTGACCGGAAATTCCAAAAAAGTATAGCCTTTACGTTCGGGCATGTACACGGCAATCAAATATTTGGGAAGGCGAAAATGATAAGTGCCGGGTTCGCTCCCCTCTATGATTTGGCCGGGAGGATACGATTTGCTCAAGCGATAGTAGGTATAATTCATGCGCGCGTGAAAGCGCACGTCGTCTTCACCGGGATGCCGCTTGTAGGTGAGCGTAAACCGATTGGTATAAGCCACCAGCGCATAGCGCCTGCCGTCGGGCGTCACGGTATCGGCCACCACCCGGATGTCGGTGGAAGGAAAAATTTGCATGGAATAATTGTAATTGGAAACCCCGTTTTCCAAGGTGGAGCGCAATTCTTCCTTGCTTTGCAATTTGAACAATTCCGGGTAAATCATATCGATCACCCGGTCCCACCGGCCGTTGGCCATGGCCTCCATGTAGGCTTGCAAATCCCGGTGCAACACCAAAGAGTCGGACTTCTGGGCCCGAAGGCCGCCGAAAAAGACGATGGATAAAAGGAAAAAAACGGTTTTTTTCATCGTTCAAAGGTTTTCTTCACCCGGTTTGACCGCGCGGGAGGCCAGCCAGGAGGCGACATAAGACACCACGACCAAAGTGAGCAACACCGCGGCCAAATTTTCCCGGTTGATTTCCACCGGATAGGCCAAAAAAGTGCCGGGCACTTTGATCCATCCCGTGCGGCTTTGTAAAAGTACGATAATTATTCCCAATACCAACCCCGCCAGCCCGCTGACGAGGATGAGCAAATTGCCGTAGAGAAAAAAAATGCGGCGCACCCGGTCGGTATCCATTCCCAAGGCCGAGAGGACGAACCGGTCCTTTTTCTTTTTGAGAATCAGTATGATGATGCTTCCCGCAATATTGAAGATGGCGATCAGAAGAAAGAGGAAGCCCGTGAAATAAGTAAAAAGGTTTTCGATGTTCAACATTTTGAGCACCGCCTTGTTAAGCTCCCATTTGTCCGCTATGCGCAAGGAAGGCGACAGGGTTCGGGAAAGCACTTTTTTGAGCCGCTCGGTCCATTGGTCATCCACGGTACGGATGTCGATAAAGGACACATGATCCGAGGGCATGCGCCACAGCGCCCTCCAGCGATCCAGGGGGACAAACACGTATTTTTCTTCGGCATCGGGGGTGAGTTGATATACGCCGGCCACCACGAAGGGATGCGTGACCAGCGAGGACGAAGGCACCCATTTGGAGGTCTTGCCGGGGATGACCAATTGCACGGGGCGGGTGGGGTCGCCCGGGTTAATGCCGAGCTTGTGCACCAACATCTGGCCCGCCACCATGGCGTCGGCCCCTTCGTACGGCCATTGGCCCGCCACCAGCACGTCGTCGGGCGAGAGGATGCCCGCATAAGAGGAGTCCACTCCCCGCACCAGCACGATGGTTTGCTTGTCACCGGCCCGGAGGAGGGCTTTGTCTTCGGCTACGGCAGCCACGGCCTTGACCCCCGGAAAGCCGTTCAAGACCGCAAGCAACGTATCGGCCCGACCGAAATGTTTACCTTCCCGCGGAAGGATTCGCAAATCGGGATCGGTGCGGTCGATCAGGGTCATGTTGAACGCCCGCAATCCCGAAAAGGCTGACAAAATCACAAAAAGAGCGGCCACCGTGAGCATGACGCCCGCGGCGGCAATGGCGGTAATGTAATGCACCGCCTGAATACCTTCACCGCTTTTGGACCATAAATACCGTTTGGCTATCCACCATTCGGCTTTCACTCCGCAGGTTTATCCGGGGTTTCGCCTTCTTCGAGGGGATTATCCCCTTCTTTAAGCGAGCGTTCGATGTTTTCGATATAATCGAGCGAATCGTCGCGGTAGAATTCCAAATCGGGCATTTTCCGCAATTGATGGCGTACCCGTTGGGCGATTTCGTGTTTGACCAACTTGGCGTTTTGCCGCAAGGCGTCCACCACTTCGTCGGCTTTTTCGGAAGGGAAAACGCTTACATAAACACGAGCCAACGTCAGGTCGGGCGTCACGTAAGTTTTGGTCACGCTCACCAGCATGTTTTTGATGCCCGCCCGGCGGATTTCGCCTTGCAAAACTTCGGCCAGGTCTTTTTGCAATATTTTGGCAATGCGTTTTTGCCGTTTGGTTTCCATAGAAATTCTGTTTTTTATCGATTTAATAAGCATAAATATCGTCCCACTTCATGCGCAATACCGCCCGTGCGGCAAAAAATCCGGTGGACAGGCTGAGCAACAGGGCGGTAAGCACCAATCCTCCCAACAGGAGGTAAAATTGGGTGTCGCTGAGGATGATTTGCAATCCCGGAAAATAAGTTTGCAATTTCCAAGCCAAAAAGGCCAACGTGCCCGCCGCCGCCAAGCCGGCCGCCAATCCCAGCAAGGCATAGGTAAGCACAAAAGGGCGCAAGATAAATCCTTCGGGCGCTCCCACGATTTGCATGGTCTTGATCACATGCCGGCGATTGTACACGCTGAGGCGCACCGTATTGCGTACATTAAAATAAATAAGAAAGAGTAATACGGCACTCACCCCCAATAGGACGGTACCTATTTTTTTGACATTGCGATTGAGCATGGAGAGGATGGTTTTTTCGTACACCACGTCTTCCACCCCTTCTTCGCGCAAAAGGCGGTCGCGGAAGCGTCCCACGATGGCGTCTTCCACATAGCGGCCGTGCAAATGGACTTCGATATTGTCCTGAAGGGGATTTTCGCCAAGTACGGCGATAAAATCTTCGCCCAAAATTTCTTTGGCCCGCTCGGCCGCCTTTTCCTTGGAGACGAAACGTACTTCCTTAACCAAAGTGTCGGTTTTGAGTTGCTTTTCCAGGGTTTTTATCCGCTCCCGCGGGGTGCCGTGTTCGAAATAAACGGTGATGGTGAGCTGTTCCTTAAAATAATTGTTGAGATACCGGGCATTGAGCACCAATACGCCGAAAATTCCCACCAAAAGGAACATGAAATAAAGGCTCACGGCGAGCCAGAAAAACATCCAGCTCCGTTTGCGGTTGTAATATGTGTGTTCGGCTTTCACCGGTTATTCGATTTCATAGGTGGTGCCGTCCTTGGCGTCTTTGAGCTTGATGCCCAAGCGGGCGAGCTCGTCCCGGATTTTGTCGGCCAGGGCCCAGTTTTTCATTTTGCGCGCTTCGTTGCGCAAATCGATGAGCACGCGAATCACCCCTTCGAGGTTTTGGGTGCATGCCCCTTCGCCCGATTCTTCGGGCAAACCCAAAATGTCGAACATAAAAGTGCGAAAAGTGTCTTTCAAAAGTTTCTTGTCGGCCGCGGTAATGCGGTCTTCGCCCGAGGCGATTTTGTGAACGGCCTTGGCGCCTTCGAACAGATGAGCGACGGCTACGGGGGTGTTGAAATCGTCGTTCATGGCGGCATATAATTTGTCGCGCCAATCCTCCACGTCGAAAGTTCCCTTCTCGCCGGATTCGGGCAATCGGTCGATCAAAGCATAGGCTTCGCGCAACCGTTTGAGACCCTTCTCGGCCGAACGCAAGGCGTCTTCGGACAAATCCAACACATTGCGGTATTGGGCCTGAAGGAAAAAGAAGCGGACGGTATCGGGAGCGTAAGGTTTGGAAAATTTGTCGTTGTCACCCGTAAAAATTTCCATGGGCAAAATAGTGTTGCCGGTGGATTTGGACATTTTTTTGCCGTTCATGGTCAGCATGTTGGCATGCATCCAATACCGCACCGGATCTTTGCCGCTGAGAGCCTTCCCCTGGGCGATTTCACATTCGTGATGGGGAAATTTGAGGTCCATTCCCCCGCCGTGTATGTCGAATTGTTCGCCCAAATATTTGGTGCTCATCACCGTACATTCGAGATGCCAACCCGGGAACCCTTCGCCCCACGGCGAGGGCCAGCGCATGATGTGTTTGGGCTTGGCTTTTTTCCACAGGGCGAAATCCTGGGGATTGCGCTTTTCGTCCTGGCCTTCCAAATCCCGCGTATTGGCGATAAGCTCCTCGATTTTGCGGCGACTCAATTTGCCGTAGGTATCCACCTCCTTGTTGTATTTGACCACGTCGAAATACACCGACCCGTTGACTTCGTAGGCCAAGCCCTTGCGTAAAATTTCTTTGGTGGCTTCGATTTGTTCGATGATATGGCCGGTGGCGGTGGGCTCGATGCTGGGAGGCAAATTGTTGATTTTGTCCAATATGCGGTGAAATTCCACGGTATATTTCTGGACGATTTCCATGGGCTCCAGTTTTTCGAGGCGCGCCTTTTTGGAGATTTTGTCCTCGTCGCTGTCTTCCTCCAGGTGGCCGGCGTCGGTGATGTTGCGTACGTAGCGCACTTTATAGCCCAAATGGGTGAGGTAGCGATAAATCACGTCAAATGAGACGAAAGTGCGCAAATTGCCCAAATGCACGTGGCTGTACACCGTGGGCCCGCACACATACATGCCCACGTGGCCCGGCGTGAGCGGCTCGAATTTTTCCTTGCGGCCGCTCATGGAATTGTAAATTTTGAGCTCTTCTCTGTAAGCGGATACGTCTTTCATGGTCCGTAAAAACTGACGGGATTAAAAATAATCGGTGTCCATTTGGATATAGCGGAGAAATTCCTTACGCACTTCGGGGTCTTTGAATTTGCCGCCGAATTCGGCCGTTACCGTGGCGCTCTCGGGATGTTGAACGCCCCGCGTATTGACGCACAAATGCTTGGCATCGATCACGCACGCCACATCCTCGGTCTGGAGGGTGGCTTTGAGGAATTCCACGATTTGGCGCGTGAGCCGCTCCTGCACCTGGGGCCGGCGCGAAAAATAATCCACTATACGGTTGAGCTTGGACAATCCCACCACCCGGCCGCTGGAAATATAAGCCACATGAGCGAAGCCCACGATGGGCAACAGATGATGTTCGCACGTGGAAAATACCCGGATGTTTTTCTCCACCAACATCTGGCCGTATTTGTATTTGTTTTCGAATGTGGACATGCTGGGACGGTTTTCGGGCTTGAGTCCCCGAAAGATTTCCTTTACGTACATTTTGGCCACCCGGCGGGGCGTGCCGCACAGGCTGTCGTCGGTGGTATCCAGGCCCAATGTATCGAGAATGCCCTTCACGTGAGCCGCTATGCGTTCGATTTTTTCTTCGTCGCTCAATTCAAAAGCATCGGGACGGAGGGGATAATGCACACTGCCCGCATGGGCGTCACCCACCGCGTCTATATGTTTGTCATCCTTGCAAGACATATACGGGAAGTTTAATCAATTCACAAAGATACATATTCCTTGCGTATGGGAAGGAGCCGGAAAAGGGCTAAAAATTAACGCATAAATATGATTTTAACACAGGTATTAACAAATCTTCACATTTTGATAGTGGAAAACTCATTTTTTGGATATTAAATTTGTTATAACAAAAAGAAACGCACCATGAGAAAAATTATCCCTTTGTTACTCATGTTTTTGACCGCCTTGGGAAAATCCTTTTCCCAAGAAGTTCAAATAGGTTGGGAACAACGCGAGAACAAACATTTGCCCATAGAACCTTATTTCAACTATTCTTATTCCCAACAGATTTACCATGCCGCACAAATCAACGACCCCGACGGCGGTACCGTGACGGCCATCAAATTTCAGTTAAATTCTCCCAATACCTTTTTGGACAACTCTTGCAGTTGGAGCGTATATATAGGGCATACGTCCAAAACGGAATTCGTCAATGACACGGATTGGGTGGACATTACGCAATTGACGCGCGTGTTTTACGACACCATTCCCGCTTCCGACAGCCAAGGGTGGATCACGGTGGACATCGACGATTGGACGTATAACGGCACCGACAACATATTGATTGCGGTTCACGAATGGGGCGACGGATACGATTCTTCTTTGGATGATTTTTATTGTTCTTCGTCCCCTACCAATCAATCGTTGTATTTCTACAGCGACCATACCTATCCCGATCCCGCCTCGCCTCCCCGGTCGTCGGCCGGTCCTCAACCGTTTTTCGCCAATATCATCTTTGTGGGATTGGAGCAAATTTGTGCCTTACCTCGAAATCCGCAAGTGCTCAATGTGACCCATAATTCGGCCACCCTTACCTGGCAAAGCGACCCTTCCGATCCGCCGAGCCAATACGTGGTGGAATACAAGCCGGCCAACGCCTCCGTATGGCAACAAGTGACCGTTTCGGATACGGTCATTATCTTAACGGGGCTGACGAGCAGTACGCTGTATGAATGGAAAGTTCGATCGGATTGCGGAGGAGGCGACATGTCAACTCCCGTTCCGGGACCCGCTTTCCAAACTTTATGCGATCCGATTTCCTCTTTTCCCTACATTTACAGTTTCGAAGACCTCACCCCCAACGTAACGGCCGATTGGACGGGCAGCTGTTGGGACGCCGACCCGTCCAATACCAACTCCCTTTCCATAAGCGGACCTTACCGGTGGAATCCATATCAAGGACCCACTCCTTCGTCGGAGACGGGACCCGACGGCGCCTATGACGGAAACATCTATGCTTACACCGAAGCCTCCGGTTCGTCGCCGGGAGACGAAGCTTATCTCTACAGTCCCTTGCTGGACCCCGGAAGCGCTCCTTATTTGAAAGTGAGTTTTTACTACCACATGCACGGCGACGATATCGGCACGTTATTCATGGAATACTACGACGGGACGTCGTGGCAATCGGTATGGTACAAATCGGGACCTCAACAAGAATTTTCCGATGACCCCTGGTTAAAGGCCGAAATATACTTGCCTTCAACGGCCCTACGAATCAGGTTCAGGGCCGTTCGAGGAGACGGATATTTGGGGGACATAGCCGTCGATTATGTAGAAATCGACACCGTGCTTTGCCCTCCTCCTTACGACCTGAATGTATCGACCGTAACCGATACGTCGGCCGTGCTGGTCTGGCGCGACCTTTCGGGAGGAGCGGCCGATTATCGTTTATTGTACAAACCTCGTAACGCTTCCGCTTGGAACGAAATCACGGTAAACGACACCGTCCACACCCTTACCGGACTGACCCCCGGAACCAATTACGAATGGGGAGTATATTCGGCATGCGGCGGTCATACGAGCGACACCGTCCGAGGACCGAATTTTTATACTCCTTGTTACTCCCTCGCACCGGCCGTGTTGCCTTTTGCGGAAACATGGGAACACTACAGCGGAACCCTCACCGGAAACGGCTCGATTCGGTGCGACTCCACTTATTCCTGGACGTTCGAGTCCGACCATGAAGCCGGTCGCGCACGTTGGGGAACCGATGCGCCCGATGCTTACGAAGGACAAGGATCCCTGTTGATGGACGTCACCCAATCCCAAAACGATCTCGTACAAAACTTCGCCATCCTTACCATTAACCTTTCCGACTATGCAACCTCGGATTTGTTGGAGCTGTCCTTTTATTGGAAAGGACCGGAGGATGAAGAAAATTCCGGAGACAAAGTATGGATTAGAGGTTCGATCTCGGATGCTTGGATTGAAGTGGCGGATTTGAATCCCGGACAAACCGCGGAATGGCAAAAAGTGCGCGCCATCGATATCGACGAAATTTTGGCCAATGCCTCGCCGCCTCAAACGGTGAGTGCCACCTTCCAAGTGAAATTCGGTCAGCAAGACGATTCGCCTTACAATAACGACGGCATCTTCTATGACAATATCGAAATTAAAGAAGTAACGTGCCCCATGCCGCGCAACTTGGCGGTGGACGACATTACCTCCACCACCGTGGATTTGCATTGGGATCCCGTACCTTACGCCATGGGATTCGAATGGGAAATCGTCCTGCCGGGCACCGAACCCGGTACGGGTAATGCGGTGGCTTCGGGCACGGTCTCCGGCGACGGTTCGGCCGATCCCGACGTGGACGATGCGGGACCTTTATCCCCCGTAACCGACTATGAATTCTACGTGCGCGCCCGATGCGACAGCACCGACTATTCCGAATGGGCCGGACCCGTGAGCTTCACCACCGCTTGCCCGGTGTACGTGCCCCCTTACTCTCAGGATTTCTCGCAATTCCTTCCTCCTTGCTGGGCCCAAGGCAGGGGCACAATCTCCGAAGGTCCTCAGGGAAGTTGGTCTAATTGGTTTCTCCGACCCTATGCAATGCAATCCGATTCCTATAACCGTTATGCGGCCACTTTACTCATGATACAACCGATCTCCGGCCTGTACTTCCTAAAAGAATGGTTGGTGACTCCCCATCTCAACCTTTCGGGCGGCGGTCATCGATTGGAATTCGATCTGGCCTTGACCCCCGGGATGTTTTTCGAACCTGCCTCGCTGGGTAGCGACGACCTGTTCGCAGTCCTTATCTCCCCCGACGGGGGCAATACGTGGAACGTCCTCCGTACGTGGGATCATAACGATTCCATCTCCCCTTGGGGACAACATGTAGTTATCGACTTGAGCGGCTATACGCAACCGGACGTGCAAATCGCTTTCTGGGGAACTACCGGTACGCAAAGGGATCCCGATGCCGAGAACCTTCTTTATGTGGATAATGTCCGCATCCTTCCGGCCGACACCTGTTCGTCTCCTTCCCTTCCTCGAGTAATCGATATTACGGATACCTCGGCCGATTTGGAGTGGTACGGCATATCGGGAGCCTCGGGATTCGAATGGCAAATCTTGGAACAAGGCCAAACGCCGGGTTCCGCCCAACCCACCGCTTCGGGGACCGTCTCGGGCGACGGTTTCGCTTCACCCGACGTGGATGATGCGGGACCTTTGGCCCCTTCCACCGACTACGAGCTCTACATACGTACCCTTTGCGATTCCGCCCGCACGTCGGATTGGACGGGTCCGGTATCCTTTATCACCGAATGTGAACCCTTCAGGGGCGATTACCTCCAAACTTTCGACGATTGGAACGAAAGCTGTTGGAGGCACGGACGGGGATTGTTCGAATATCCCATAGACATTCGGGTAGGCCCTTGGTTGCTCGCCCCCTTCGGAAACGACCCTACTCATCCCAACGGATTGGCCGCCTATGAATATTTGGAATCCGATTTCGACCGGTATTGGATGTTTTCGCCTTTCTTCGATTTGAGGGCCGACGGTTACAGGGTGGAATTCGATGTGGCGGTTTCCGATTGGTTATCGTCGCAAGCCGTCACCATGGACACCGACGACGAGATTCGTTTCGTCATGTCCACCGACAACGGCCGTACTTGGACCGTTTTGTACACCTGGACTTATCTCAACACGCCCCCTCCTTCGGGCGAACATATCAGCATCGATCTGAACGGCATAACCGAGTCGCACGTAAAATTCGCTTTCTGGGCATCGGCGGGAGACAATGATAATAACCAGGGATATAATTTCTATGTGGACAATTTCCACGTATGGACGGTCAACACCTGCGATCCGCCTTCGAATTTGCGGGTATTGAACGTAACCACCGATTCCGCCGAGCTGGCTTGGAGTAACGAAACGGGAGACACGGCCGCCGTCTTCACCTTGTATTACCGCGAAGCCGGCGCCACGGCTTGGGATACGGTATCCGTGAGGGACACGGTGTACGTATTGAGCGGCCTCACCCCCCATTCACATTATGAATGGCAAGTGGAATCCCGCTGTTCCACGGGATTGACGGGAGGCCCCGTTTCCGGCCCCGATTTCTGGACCGCTTGCCCGCCGGTGGATCAATTCCCCTATGCATACGGATTCGAAGACCTGGCTTCCAATGTCACGGCCGACTGGGACGGCAGTTGCTGGACCGCCCGTCCTTCGCATGTGGCGGCCGATTCCCTTTCGGGTCCGTTCCGCTGGACACCCCGCACGGGTCCCACCCCCACTCCGGGCACGGGTCCCGACGGCGCATTCGAAGGGCAACTCTACGCCTACACCGAAGCCAGCGGCTCGCAACCCGGAGATACGGCCTACCTGAAAAGCCCCGAATTGAACTTGAGCGGTCTGCAACATCCCGTTCTCACCTTCCGTTACCATATGTACGGCGCCGGCATGGGCTCGTTGGCGCTGGAAGCCTATGACGGCTCGTCCTGGATGCAAATATGGGGAAGGACAGGCAGCCTCCAATCCTCGCCCGGCGATGCATGGGCCGAAGGAGCGGCCGTTTTACCGAACGGAACCCTGGCCGTACGCTTCCGAGGAATCCGAGGAACGGACGAAACGAGCGACATGGCTATTGATGCCGTCACCATTCAAGACGTATCCTGTCATCCGCCGGCCGGTTTGGAAGTGACGGATATCACGGACGTTTCCGCCCTCCTCCGTTGGCAAGGCGACGCCGCAAGCTATCTGGTGGAATATCGGCCCGTAGGAGCACCGGCATGGGATACCATCACCGTGGCCGATACGGCCTACGTGCTCACGGGCCTTACGCCCCATACCCTGTATGAATGGCAAGTCCGTTCGCAATGTGCCTACGGAGTAACCGAAGGACCCGTAAGCGGCCCGGCATTCCGCACCGCTTGCGCCGTGGTATCCGCTTATCCTTATGTGTACGGATTCGAGGATGCGGTACCCAACCCTTCGGCCGATTGGTCGGCTACCTGTTGGAGTGCCCAACCGCAAGATACGGGTTCCGACGCATCGCAAGGACCGTTCCGCTGGACGCCTCACGAAGGCCCTACTCCTACGCCCGGCACGGGTCCCGACGGTGCATTCGAAGGCACCCGCTATGCCTATACCGAAGCCAGCGGTTCGTCGCCGGGTGACGAAGCCTTCCTCATCGGTCCCGAATTCGACATGAGCGCCACCGCCTACCCGCGCTTGAGTTTCCGTTACCACATGTACGGCGATTCCATCGGTTCGTTACGGGCCGAAATCTTCGACGGCTCGGCATGGACGGAAATATGGCGCGCCGACGGTCCGCAACAAGATTCGGCCGCGGCGCCGTGGAAAGAAGCCCGCATTTACATCCCCGCCTCCACCCGACGCATCCGGTTCCGCGGTATCAGAGGCGGCGGTGACACGGGAGACATGGCAGTGGACCAAGTGGCGGTGGAAAATATCGCATGCCCCGAACCCGCCGACTTACGGGTCATCGACGTGCAATGGAATACCGCCACCTTCGCATGGAGAGATCAATCGGGCGGAAACGCCGTGTTCCGCGTGGAATGGCGTGAAGCGGGAGCCCAATCCTGGATTTCGGCCACCACCGCGGCCGGCGACACTACTTACACTGCCACCGGTTTGCACGACAACAGCCGTTACGAGTGGCAAGTGACGGCCGTATGCGGCGGTACGCCGAGCGAGACCGTCCGGGGACCCGAATTTATGACGCCCGATATGGATGTGGACCAAACCGCCAAGGATTATTTGCAAGTGTATTTCGACGGCGATGCCTTCGTGGTACGCACCCTCGACCGTGCGGCCGTCCGCCGAATCAGGATCTTCGAAACCACCGGCCGCTTGCTTTACGACAAGGAAGTATCCGGCGTACGCGAATGGCGCATCCGCCTGGACACGGCGCCGCAAGTATTGATCTTCCGAATCACCCTCCAAGGTTCGGACGCCGAACCCGTGATCAGGGTGATTCGGCCTTGACCAAACCGCCCGCCTCCCGGCGGGCGGTTTTGTAAGATATAGTAACCTATTACATACTTTTTAGGTTTTATCGACATGATTTTAACTCAAAAATTAATATTTCTTTAATCGGCATACTGGATATTAAATGAAAACCTCAAATAATAAAAACATCATGAAAACCTCATTGCATTTTGTAATTGGATTGTTGGTTACACTTGCTTGGTGGCAAACTTCGGCACAATTTACCGAAGATTTTGAAGGAACATTTTTACCTACGGGATGGGCCAAGGAATTGGGTGATACCAGTAATGATATAACCCAGTCCGCCGATGCAAATCATACCCCCGGCGGGCAACATTCCGCTCGTTTCAGTTCATACAATTCGGCCGGTGATTATAATCAATATTTATTTACCCCCGCCATTACGGTACAGACGGGTGTGAATGACCGGATTACATTTTGGCATAAAAAATATAATGACAATAATGAAACATTGGAATGGGGCATTGCCATAGGAGGGCAATCATCCTCGAATGTATCTTCATGGACAGAAGTTACCTTAAGTACGGATTGGCAAAAAACCGAAGTGGATTTAAGCGCTTACGACGGTCAAACGATTTATTTTGCCTGGCATTATTATGGAGATCATCTGTATTATGCATATGTGGACGATGTCAAAAATGATGCCCTGGTCTCTTGTCCTTCCCCTCAAAATGTAGGTATCGGTGATATTACGGATACAACGGTAGATTTATATTGGGACGAAGTGGCCGGTGCCCAAGGTTTTGAATGGGAAATCGTACCTGCCGGACAAAATCCCGGCGAAGGAAATGCGGTGGTTTCGGGAACGGTAACGGGAACCGGCGCCGCCGATCCCGATGTAGATAACGCGGGACCGTTGCAACCCCATACCGATTATGAGTTTTATGTTCGCACGGATTGCGGCGGAGGCTCTTTCTCCGATTGGGAGGGTCCCGTGAGTTTTACCACGGCTTATGGAATTTATAGTCCTCCTTATTTACAAGATTTTACAACTTACATCCCCAATTACTGGGAAGAAGCCACTGGTCCTCTCACCGGTCCTACAAGCATAGGATCATCGCGTTGGACCCAAGATGATTTTGCCAATGACACCGGACATCCAAACGGCAAAGCGGCCATAATTAATCTTTATTCCAATACAGCCCAAGAATGGCTTATTTCTCCCCATTTCGATCTTTCGGCAGGCGGGTATCAGTTGGAATTGGACGTGGCGGTTACCGATCATGCCGACACAACCCCTTCCAATATGGGATCGGATGATGAAGTAAGATTATTGATTTCTTCCGATGGCGGTTCAACATGGACCACGTTATATATATGGAATGCATCCAATACGCCTTCCAATACCGGCACTCATGTAATTATTGACCTAAGTACCTATACCCAATCCGACGTGGTGTTTGCTTTCTGGGCATCCGAAGGAAATACGGATGATATTGAAAATTATGATTTCTTTGTAGATAATTTCGAAGTAAATACCCCTCCGACCTGTGCCGAACCTACCGACCTGGCCGTATCCAACATTACCACTTCTACGGCCGATTTATCCTGGACGGATAACACCGGAGATCCTACCACACAATATATTATTGAATACAGAGAATTTGGAACATCCTCTTGGAATTCCGTAATCGCTACGGGCACCTCTTATACCCTTACGGGGCTAACGCCCCATACTCATTACGAATGGCAGCTCACCGGTGATTGTGGCGGGGGAAATACCGGAGGTCCCATCCCCGGTCCCGACTTTTGGACGGCATGTACGGTGGTAACAACCTTCCCTTACGTGGACAGTTTCGAAGATACCGAGCCCAATGTGGAAGCCGACTGGACGGGCAGCTGTTGGACAGCGGATCCCGCCAATACGGGTTCTTCATCTATCTCCGGCCCGTTCCGTTGGACTCCCTACGAAGGTCCCACTCCTTCATCCGGTACGGGTCCCGATAATGCTTATGACGGCACCAAGTATGCCTATACCGAAGCTTCGGGCTCCAATACGGGAGACGTGGCTTATCTCATCAGCCCCGACTTTGATATGAGCGCATTAAGCCACTCGCGATTAAGTTTTTATTACCATATGTACGGTTCGGACATGGGAAGATTATCCGTTGAAATTTATGACGGCACCAGCTGGACGGAAATATGGATCGCGGGCGGCTCTCATCATTCATCCTCAAGCGATCCTTGGACTCTTAAAGAACTCGATATTCCCAACACTACCACGAAAATTCGTTTTAAAGGAGTGCGAGGCGACGGTTATTTAAGCGATATGGCCGTAGATTACGTGACTATCTACGACGTACCTTGCCCCGAACCTTCCGATTTGGCGGTATCCAACATTACCGCGACCAGCGCCGATTTGTCATGGACGGACAATACGGGCGATCCAACCACCCAATATACCATCGAATATCGTGAAGTGGGCACCACCACCTGGAATTCCGTGACTACTACGGGAACGTCTTATACCCTAACGGGCCTCACACCGCATACCCGTTACGAATGGCAACTTACGGCCGATTGCGGTAGCAACGGTACCAGCACTACAGTGAGCGGGCCCGAGTTCCAAACGGCATGTGCCACGGTGTCCTCTTTCCCTT
>JAADED010000021.1 GCA_013153605.1 Chlorobiota bacterium
GAGAGATGACCGAGAGGCCGAAGGTGCACGCCTGGAAAGCGTGTGTACGCGAAAACGCGTACCGAGGGTTCGAATCCCTCTCTCTCCGCAACCGTTGCGCAATTAATCTAAATTGAAATATTATGAGAAAATTACTTTTTATCCTCGCTCTTGCCGGCATGCTGGCGTTCGTGATGCCTCAACCCGTACATGCCCAAGCAAATAAAGCCCAAACGGAAAAAGTAGAAAAAAAACAGGATGCCCAAAAGGACAAACAAACCTTCCACCAAATCATCAAAAAACGTTTTGTGGAAGGCGGTCCGCTCTTCATGGGTATCGTACTTCTCACCCTTATTTTGGGGTTGGCCATCGCCATTGAGCGAATCATTTACCTGATGCTGGCCGACACCAACACCGAAAAACTCCTCCAAAAAATCGAACAGGCCCTCGAAGAAGGGGGGATCGAAGCGGCTCTGGAAGTGGCCCGCAACGAACGGGGACCTGTAGCCTCCATCTTTTATCAAGGATTGCTTCGCGTAGCCAACGGCGAAGGAATCGAAGCCGCGGAAAAAGCGGTGATTGCCTACGGAAACGTCCAAGTGGGACAATTGGAAAAGAACGTCTCCTGGTTGGCCCTCTTTATCGCCCTGGCTCCCATGTTCGGGTTTATGGGTACGGTAATCGGGATGATCGACGCATTCGATAAAATCGAAAAGGCCTCCGACATGAACCCCTCGTTGGTGGCTCGGGGTATCAAAATCGCCCTCCTCACCACGGTGTTCGGGTTGATCGTGGCCATTATTCTCCAAATTTTCTAC
Source organism: Chlorobiota bacterium (assembly GCA_013153605.1). GTDB lineage: Bacteria > Bacteroidota > Bacteroidia > Flavobacteriales > Flavobacteriaceae > JAADED01. The sequence goes on from JAADED010000021.1 coordinate 798, forward strand.
AACTTTATCATTGCCAAAATCGATAAGATTGTCAATAAGATGGAAGAAGCTTCCATCGCCCTGATCGACTTGCTGGTACGCTATTCCAACGGCACGCTCCAATCGGCTTCTTACGAAGAAGAGGAAGGCGAAGAAGGCGAAGCGGCCGAAGGCGAATTGGAAGAATAATAAAACCCGCAGGTTATGAAACTCAACGTGATTACCAAAATAACGTCCATCCTCTTCCTGGCCCTGGCCGTGTTCAGCCTGGTTATGTACTATGCCATCTTTAAATACGGCACCGAAGCCGACCGCCAGATCGACATTTTGTTGACCCTGACGGTGTGGCTCCTTTATATCGCGGCCTTCATGGCCATCCTGGGATGGATTCTCGACATTATAATGGACCGCCGGTCGTTGGTGCACACGCTGGTGGCGTTTGCAGCCTTCGGGCTTATCGTGTTCGTGGCGCGTCAGTTTGCAGATAAGTCCGAATACGTGCTCAAAGACACCGTCTATTCCGCCGATACCATGGTATGGGTGGACACCGGCTTGTGGACCTTCTATTTCCTGGCGGGAATTTCAATCATTCTTATGATTTTCAGCTGGATTTACGATTTTTTCACCGACTAACCCTTTTCACATTCTCAAAGCCCGATTATCATGGCTCGACGTAAATTACAGGAAATCAATGCGGGATCGATGGCGGACATCGCCTTCCTGTTGTTGATTTTCTTCCTGGTAACCACCACCATGGAAACCCTTTACGGCGTGGCGCGTAAATTGCCGCCTCCGCCCGATCCCAATCAGGAAAAACCCATCGTCAAGGAACGTAACGTGCTGGACATCCTCATCAACCGCAACGACGAACTCATGATCGAGGAACGTCCGGCATCCTACAGCGAAATCAAGGACGAAGTGGTCAAGCACATTACCAACTTCGGGAAAGATCCCAATTATTCGGTCAGTCCCGAAAAGGCGGTAATCAACATCACGCACGACCGCGGTACGTCCTACAAAGCTTACCTGACGGTGTATAACGAGATCCTTCGGGCCTACAACCAGGTGCGCAACGAAGAGGCCATGGCCAAATACGGCAAGCCCTTCGACAAGCTCACCAAAGCCCAACAGGAAGAAATCAAAAAGAAATATCCGCAAATCGTAGCGGAACAAACACCCAAAACCTTGTAGGAATGAAAGCCCAGTTCAAAAAGAAAAAGGCCGACAGCACACCCACCATTTCCACGGCTTCCTTGCCCGACATTGTGTTTATGTTGCTGTTCTTCTTCATGGTGGCCACCGTGTTGCGGGATACCACCAAGCTGGTGCAAGTGCAATTGCCGTATGCCGACCAAGTGCAAAAACTGGAGAAAAAACAATTGATCAGCAACATTTACGTGGGTGTGCCCATCGAGCAATATCAGAAAAAATTCGGTACCGAGCCGCGTATCCAATTGAACGACAAATTCGCCACCATTAACGACATTCAACCCTTTATTTTGGCCGAGCGTAACGCGCGGAGCGAAGAATTGCGTCCTTTAATGATTACCTCCATCAAGGCCGATAAGGACGTGTCCATGGGGATCATTACGGATATCAAGGAGAAGCTCCGTGAAGTGAACGCGCTGAAAATCAATTATGCGGCCAAGAAAGGGGACATAAGCCACAACCGCGAATAATTCGCAAGAGCGACGGATGAAAAGCAAAGGCTGCCCGTTTGAGGCAGCCTTTTTTATTTTTCCTATTTGGCTTTCGTTTGGGGAGTTAGTCAGAACCAGGACCGTTTTTTCCGCCTGGAGGAGCGACGGCTATAGGAGCGCAAGCCCAATACGCCCAGCAGGGAGCGCGTGACTTCGCGGATAATCATGCGTCCCACCGTGCTGTTCACCACCTTTTCCAAAGTGCTTTTTTCTTTTTTTCGGCTTTTGCGCGATTCTTTTTCTTCCTTCTCTTCCGCGGCTTCGGCCAGTTTTTCTTTCAGGATTTCGTAAGCCGTTTTTTTGTCCAGCGGTTGTTCGTATTTCTTTTTCAATTTGGATGAAGCGAGAATTTCATTCAACTCGGCCGGGGTAAGGATGTCCATGCGGCTTTGGGGGGCACGCATGAGGGTGTGCACCAAAGGGGTGGGGCGCCCTTTTTTGCCCAGAGCGGTTACCAGCGCCTCGCCGATTCCCAGCTTGAGGAGGAGTTGATCGGTGTCGTAAAATTCGGAGACGGGAAAGTTTTCGGCTGTCAATTTGATGTTTTTGCGGTCTTTGGCCGTAAAAGCGCGGAGGGCATGTTGGATTTTGAGGCCCAATTGGCTGAGGATTTCGTCGGGAATATCCCGCGGATTTTGGGTGACGAAGTAAATGCCGATTCCTTTGGAACGAATCAGTTTAATGATGGTTTCGATTTGTTCCAACAGCGCTTTCGACGCGTTTTTAAACACCAGGTGTGCTTCGTCGATAAAAAAGACCAATTCCGGTTTGTCCGTATCGCCCTTTTCGGGCATTTTGGCATAGAGCTCGGCCAGGAGCTGGAGCATGAAGGTGGAAAACAGCTTGGGTTTGTCCTGAATGTCGGTGAGCCGGATGATGTTGATGATGCCGTAGCCTTTTTCGTCGGTGCGCATCAGGTCTTCGATTTCGAGCGAAGGTTCGCCGAAGAAGAGGTCGGCGCCTTGTTGTTCGAGCTCCACGATTTTGCGGAGGATCGAACCCGCCGAAGCCGAGGATATGCGTCCGTATTCTTCCTTAAATTCCCGGCGTCCGGGGCCGATGGCCCATTTGATGAGCTCTTTGAGGTCTTTGAGGTCCACCAGGGGCAATTCGTGATCGTCGGCATATTTGAAGAGCACGGCCATGATGCCGCTTTGGGTGTCGTTCAAATCCAAGAGGCGCGACATGAGGATGGGACCGAATTCCGAAACCGTGGCCCTCAGTTGGATGCCCTCTTTACCCGTGAGAGAGAAAAATTCCACCGGAAACCCTTTGGGCGTAAAAGGCAATCCGATTTTTTCCATCCGCTCCTCGATTTTGGGGTGTCCGGGACTGGGTTTGGCCAGCCCGCTGATATCCCCTTTGAGGTCCATCAACAGCACGGGAATCCCTTTTTTCGACAATTGTTCGGCCATCACTTGCATACTTTTGGTTTTTCCCGTCCCGGTGGCACCGGCAATCAGGCCGTGGCGGTTAAGGGTTTTGAGAGGGATGTTCACGTGCAAGCCCGTAATGGGTTCGCCGTCGAGCATGGCTCCCCCTATGGTGAAGGAATCTCCTTCGAACGTATATCCTTTTTTAATTTCTTCGATAAATTTCTTTTTTCGATCGGGATCTTGTGCGGCGGAACTTTTCTTGGGCATAACAAATTTTTTTGAAGCCATAAATATATTAAAAAATCGGTATGTGGCCGGGCGAAATAAAGCACAAAAAAACCGCCCCGAATCGGGACGGCCTTTGCGGATTCCGGTGATACTCGACCTCAGGCCGTCAGTATCACTTCGATTTCCTTCGACTCTCCTTCCGTAATGACCACCGATACGGGCGCCGATTCGTAGTACGTATCTTGATCCGCATCATAATATTCGGCCGTCACATAGTAGGTGCCCGCTTCGAGGTTTTTGAATACGGCCACGCCGTTTTCGTCGGTTTCGGCGGTGGTCACTTCTCCCGTTTCATTGAATACGCGCACGGTCACGCCGCTTTCGGTGCGGTAAGTGCCCGATACCACGTCTTCAATGTAGGTTTGCACCGTCAATTCGGTTTGCGGTTCCGGAGTGTCTTTCTTACAGCCGCTCAGGGCGGTAGCGAATCCGGCAGCGATGATGAGCAGAAGCAGTCTTGTTTTCATATTACGGGTTTAAAAATTTCGTGCAAAGGTAAGCATTTTTTTGTTATCAAAAAGCAAACGTAACTATAATGAAAAAATAAATTTTAATCCTTGGGACTCTCCTTCCCTCAGCGCGGTAGAAGGACGAGTTCCACGGCCAGGCTGTCGCCGGGTTTGACTTGGAGGGGTTCTTCGTATTCGGCCGAGTAATAGATGTTTTTGACCGGATCCAAATAGTCGGCCGATAGGAGGTAAACACCTTCATCCACGTTTTCGAACACGGCCAAACCTTTGGAGTCGGTGAGGAGGGTGAGGGGAAAGCCTGTTTCTTCAGCGGGAGTGAGGGTAACCGCCACTCCGGGCTCGGTGCGGGGTTGGTCGTCGGGGGCGTCTTGGACGTAAGTTTGGACGGCAATAACGGCCGAAGTATTTTTTTCTTCGGTGCCCGGTAGTTTACAACCGATGAGAATGAAAATGAAAAACAGCGTCCCCCGCCTGATCCAAGAAATGGGCATACCTCCCACGATTTTGACGCGTAAATTTACGAAAATTTTTGTAAATCAAACGCTTTTCTCTTCACGGAGGACGTATGGCAATTGCTCGATTAAGCGAGGCGGCGTAAGGGTATGAGCCGACCGGGATTCGGTCCACCGCTCGGCGGCTTTGCCGTGATAAAACACTCCCTTGCGGGCGGCATCCAAAGGCGAAAGACCCATGGCCCGGAAAGCGGCGATCATACCGGTAAGCACGTCGCCGGTGCCGGCTTTAGCCAGGGCGGCATTGCCCGAGCCGTTAAAGTACAGATCGGTTCCGTCGGTAATGAGGGTATACGGTTCTTTGAGCACCAGAATCGCTCGGTGGTCGCGGGCGAAAGCGCGGGCTTTGTCCAGCTTTTCCGGCGAGTCTTTCCAATCGCCGGCCAGACGTTTGAATTCGTAAATGTGGGGTGTCAGAATCGTCCCTTCGGGCAAGAGGGAAAGCCATTTTTTTTCGGCTGCCAAGATGTTAAGGCCGTCCGCATCGATGACGGGAGGGTGGTCCAGGTTTTTCAGCAATTTTCCGAATGCTCTCCGCGTGAGCTCGGCGGTGCCCAATCCCGGCCCGATGGCCGTATAAAGCCTCGAGGGGTCGAAATCAAAAGAGGTGTGGAAATCTTCCCCTTCACCTTTTGCACACATCACTTCGGGACAGGCGCCTTGAAGGATATCACAAAGTCGGGCGGGCACAAAGGCCGTCACCCATCCCGCGCCCGATGCCAGGGCGGAGCGGGCTGCAAAACATACGGCTCCCGCCTTGCCCGTCGAGCCGCCCACCACCCATACGTGTCCGTAATCCCATTTGGCCGAAAACCGGCGGCGCGGCGGCAACGGACCCGCATCCTCCATGTAATACTTATCCGTGGGCATGGCGGCGATGGCTTCGGCATCCAACCCGATGTCGATGATTTCGAAGGCGGGTACGTACTCCGCATGTTCGGGAAAGAAAAACGAAAGTTTGGGAAATTGGAAGGTATAAACCAAATGGCTTTTCACCACCGGGTCTTCCGGCGCATTGACCCGGTCGGCATACAGGCCCGAAGGCATGTCGATGGAAAACACGCGCGTGCTCGAAGCATTGATGGCATGAATGGCTTTGGCGGCAATGCCTTCGGCCGGGCGGTTGAGGCCCACCCCGAAAATGGCGTCCACCGTGACCTTGGTACGCGAGGGAATCCCGTCTTTGAAATCGGACACGGGCACTCCCGTATCCCGGAGACGCTCCAAGTTGATTTTAAAATCGGGACTTTCTTTGGACGAAAAACGCACGATGAGCACTTGGACGTCGAAGCCCCTCAAAAATAATTTGCGGGCCAGTACCAGCCCGTCGCCTCCGTTATTGCCCACACCCGCCACCACGGTGACCGGAGCCGTCATAGTTAAATGTTCGGTAATGGCGGGATACAGGTTGTCCACCGCCCGTTCCATCAATTGAAGGGAAGTAATTCCTTGGCGTTCAATAGTCAATCGGTCGATTTCCTTGATGACGGAAGCGGGAAATATTTTGATTAACTTCATTTTGCGTATTTTTGTCTTGTAAATTTATGAAAATAACCAAAAAAAGAATCAAACTTCCCCAATAAATGAAAGATTCGCAATCGTCCGATACCAAAATTGAAAATTCTTCCGCCGAACCATCCCGTGATTCCGCATTCCGCCCTTTGCGGGTGGTGTTTTTCGGCACTCCCGATTTTGCGGTGGAAACCTTGCGTCGCATTTCGGAGGCCGGTCATGAAGTGGTGGCTGTGGTTACCGCGCCCGATAAGCCCGCCGGCCGGGGTCGCAAGCTCAAGGCTTCGCCCGTAAAAGAATACGCCCTTTCGCAAGGATGGCCGGTGCTTCAACCCGTAAATCTCAAGGATCCCGAATTTATACGCACGCTTTCCGAGCTCCGTCCCGATGCCGGGGTGGTGGTGGCGTTTCGCATTTTGCCCGAATCGGTTTACGCCATCCCGCGATACGGCACCTTTAACGTCCATGCCTCCCTATTGCCCGATTACCGGGGGGCGGCGCCCATTCATCATGCGCTCATCAACGGCGAGGAAGAAACCGGGGTCACCACCTTTTTTCTGGAGAAAAAAGTGGATACCGGCGACATGATTTTGCAAAAAAGTGTCAAAATTCCCCCTCGCGCCACTTTCGGCCAAATGCATGACATTTTGAAGGAAGAAGGCGCCCGCTTGGCGGAGCAAACTTTGGACTTAATTGCCCGGGGGGAAGTCCGAACGGTTCCCCAGGACCATACCAAAGCCGTGCATCCCGCGCCCAAACTTACCAAAGAAAATACCCGCATCGACTGGCATAAACCGGGCCCGGAGGTGGAACGTTTTATTTTGGGCCTCTCTCCCGTGCCAGGGGCATGGACCACCTGGTCGGCGGGCGGGCCGTTCAAAAGGGCCATTCTCTATGATGCCGTATTCGAACCGGGCGCGCATACCATGGTGCCCGGCGTGGCCGCGGTGGAAGACGGAACCCTTAAAGTGGCCGTTCCCGACGGGTTTATCCGCGTTCTCCGCCTCAAACCCCAGGATCGCAAAGAAATGGACGTTCGCGATTTTCTCAACGGGTTGAGAGATGTTAAAGAATTGGTTTTCAAATAAAAGCTTGTTTATCGATTTTCATTGATAATGAAGGATTTACAAACGTTCGGCTTTGTGATTGCCAAGCAACCAGTGACTTCAGGAAATTAAAATTTTTTTTATATTTGTTCCAACAAAAACAAAATGCTATGAACAAGACCCAATTAATCGAAGCCATGGCTGCCGATGCAGGCATCACCAAAGCTCAAGCCAAAAAAGCTTTGGATTCGTTCATGAAGAATGTGACGGAAACCCTCAAAAAAGGGGGCAAAGTGACGTTAATCGGATTCGGTACCTTCTCCACGGTAACGCGTAAAGCCCGTGAAGGTCGCAATCCTGCCACCGGCGAAAAAATTACGATTCCGGCCAAAACGGTCGTGAAATTCAAGCCGGGTTCCAATCTCGAGAAAGCCGTTTAATCCCACCCCTTTACACCAAGACCCTCTCGACCGTCTTTCCGCACGGGAAAGGCGGTTTTTTTATACCCCGAAGGATTTGTCGTAAATTTGCCAAAATTTTTCTATGATAGCCGGAATTGTGGGATTGCCCAACGTGGGAAAATCCACGGTGTTCAATTGTCTTTCCAACGCCAAGGCCCAATCGGCCAATTATCCCTTCTGTACCATCGAGCCTAATGTGGGCATGGTGAACGTGCCCGACAAGCGGTTGGACGTGCTCAACGAATTGGTGCGACCTCAACGGGTGGTGCCGGCCACGGTGGAAATCGTTGATATTGCGGGACTGGTCAAAGGAGCCAGCAAAGGTGAAGGATTGGGCAACCAATTCCTGGCCAACATCCGTGAAACGGACGCCATCATTCATGTATTGCGATGCTTCGAAGACGGCAACATCACCCACGTGGAAGGGTCGGTGGATCCGGTGCGCGATAAGGAAATCATCGAAACCGAACTTCAGCTCAAAGATTTGGAAACCGTCGAACGAAGGCTGGAAAAAGTGCGCAAACAGGCCAAAGCCGGAAACGCTCAAGCCAAAGCCGAACTGGCCGTGCTGGAAAAACTAAAGGAGCAATTGGAACGGGGCATATCCGTACGCATGACGGATTGGGATGCCGAAACGTTTGACAAATATGTTAAACCCCTTCAATTGCTCACGGCCAAGCCGGTTTTGTACGTATGCAATGTGGACGAAAAAACCTTGAGGGCCGGGGGCAACACCCATACGGCGCGGGTCGAAGAAATGGCGGCGCGTGAAGGAGCCGAAGTGCTCATGCTGGATGCCAAGACCGAAGCCGACATCGCGGAATTGGACACCTACGAAGAGCGCCAAATGTTTTTGGAAGACCTGGGTATGGACGAGCCGGGTATTTCCAAATTGATTCGTAAGGCATATAAATTATTGAATTTACAGACCTTTTTTACGGCCGGCGAGAAGGAAGTTCGTGCCTGGACGGTGCCCGTGGGCATCAAAGCCCCCCAAGCGGCCGGCGTCATCCATTCCGATTTCGAGAAAGGCTTTATCCGCGCCGAGGTCATATCCTTTGACGATTTTGTAAAATACGGGTCGGAAGCCAAAGTCCGGGAGGCGGGAAAATTGCGGATCGAAGGGCGCGATTACACCGTCCGGGACGGCGATATCATGCATTTCCGCTTCAACGTCTGAGCGACAAGCCCGCGGCCCGGGCCGCTCTGGCGAATACATCCCTCAATTCGGCAATCACCATGGCGGTGGCTCCCCAAATGCGGTGGGGTCCGGCGGGAAGATAATATACCGGATACGTTCGCCCGTCATATACTTTTTCGGTGATTTGCCACGGAGTAAAAAGGAGGTCCTCCAGGGGCAATTCCAACAGGCTGTGCACTTCCGACGGATCGGGGCGGAAGCGGGGACGGATGTGCGTATATGCCATGAAAGGCGTCACTTCAAAGCCGCTTACGGGGATTTTAACGGGGCGCAACGCGGCCAACCGTCGTATGGGTTCGGGGTTTAAGCCCACTTCTTCCGATGCTTCCCGAAGGGCGGTATGATACAAATCGGGATCTTGAGGTTCTTTTTTACCGCCCGGAAAGGCAATTTGTCCCGAATGAATGCCGTCGTACAGCGGCCGTTCGATCAGAACCGTATGCATGCGACCCTCCGTCGGATAAAACAACACCAAGACCGCGGCGGGCCGATAGGTTTGGCGCGGATAGAGGCGGAAGAGAACTTGCCGGTAGGGGAGGATGCGTTCTTCCGTTGCACCGGGCGGGCCCGGACGATAATTTTCAAGATAAGGGATCAAGCGGCGAAAGAGGTTGAAATCCATGGATGCGTTCCTCCCCGAAATTTACGCATTTCGCTTTTGAATTGCCACGCTAAGTGCCGCCATTGACGGGAAATCCGTAATTTTGAACAAAGCCCCGCCTTATGGATGAAAAAGAAAAACTTTTACGCTTTTTGAATGAAGTGATTGCCAAAGGGAACATGCTGGAATTTTTGGAAATTCATTTTACCGATGTGGGAGAAGATTTTTTGAAAGCCCGCATGCCGGTGGGCCCCAAAGTCTATCAACCGTTAGGATTGCTTCACGGCGGCGCGAGTGCCGCCCTGGCTGAAAGCGTGGGCAGTACCGCCTCTTATTTGTTCATAGATGCTTCTTCCAAGCAAGCTCTTGGAATCGACTTGCAAATCAATCATTTGAGAAGTGTGCGGGAAGGCTATGTGGAAGCCGAGGCCAAATTGGTGCACAAAGGGAATACCCTTCATTTATGGGAAATCCGCATTACCGACGCCCAAGGACGATTGACGGCTCACGCCAAGCTCACCAATATTATAATGGATAAGAAATGAAGGATTTTCCCGCTCATGGTGCTTGGGCGGCTTTCCGTTTGCCGGGCGCAACGGAAGTTTACCTGTTGGAAGCGCCGGAGGAAGGAATCGTCGAAACCCGGGATTTCGAAGCTTCGGGTTTTTATTTGGCGCCTTACAAATACCCCGCCCGTCCCGCCCGTTTGATCCCCTTCGATTCATCCCGCTTTCGAAAAATCGCTTTGGAGGAATTATGTTCCCCTTCTTTTGAAGAAATTCCTCTTCCTTCCGGCCGGCCGGAGAATCCTCGCCATATCGAACTCGTGGAAGAAGCCCGCAAAAAGATTAGGGAATCGAAGGGTTTGAAAAAAATAGTGCTCTCCAATCGTTACGACATACCCCTGACGCCTCCTTCTCCTCGGGATCTTTTCTGTCGGCTTGCCTGCACTTACCCCGAAGCTTTCGTCTATTACCGGCACGAGCCCGGCGGAAGCGATTGGGCCGGCGCATCACCCGAGCCGTTGTTGAGTTTCGTACCCCGAGCGGAAGGGGGCTTCGATGCCGAAACGGTCAGTTTGGCGGGCACCAAAACCGGCGAGCGTCCGTGGACGCCCAAAGAAGAGGAAGAACAGGCCATCGTCACGCGCTACATTAAAAATCTGTTGATGAAAAAGGGGTATCCCTTGTCTCTCTCGGGACCTTATACCTACCGCCAAGGGCATTTGGCCCATTTACGGACTGACATACGTTTTTTGGTTCCGCCGGAGGATTCCTTTCCCGCCTCTCTCTTGCGCGAATTGCACCCTACCCCGGCCGTGGGCGGCATGCCCAAAAACCGGGCGTTGGACCTCATCGACCGTCTCGAAGGTTACGACCGTGCCTTTTACACCGGTTTCGCGGGATTCCGCCTGGGCGACAAAGGCATTTTTCACGTGAATTTGCGCACCATGGAATTACTTCCCGACACCATACGTCTTTATGCGGGCGGCGGCATTACCGCCCAAAGCGATCCGGCGGCCGAATGGGAAGAAGTCCGACGCAAATGGGAAGTGATGCGCCGGATTTTCGGACCCGGAAAATGTAAAACCATTAAAAATCCTTAAAATAAAAAACCTTCCCCCGGCGGGCGAGGGAAGGCGGAATGTTCATAAGTCCTTCGCGGGATCAGTTGGCGGGCAAGATCCAGATATCGGAATCGTAATAACCCGGATTGTATTTGCGAAGGGTGGAGCCGTATTTGCTGTTGATGGCTTTGATGAATTCGTTGGCCAAAATCACATAGCCTTTGGTGTTGGGATGCACGCCGTCGAGGGAGAAGAACAGGTTGGGTAAGGTTTCCACTCCCTTGAAATAGTCGGCGGTGTAGAGGCTGTTGTCTTCCAATCGCAATCCCGACACCAGTTTTTCCATGGCGGCCGCCATATCCACCAGGGCCAAATTATATTGGTCGGCCAGGGCTTCGATGATTTGGTTGTAAGTGTGGGTGGCCGTGCGCACTTCCGCCAGTTCGTTTTCCACCAATACCCAGCGGTCGCCCAGCGGTTTGGTAACGCCCATAATCAAATTGGGATTGCCGGGTGCCGGCCGGCCGATCACGCCCGAAGCGGGCAATACGATCAAATCGGCGGGAGTGGCTTGACGGATGGAAGGCAAGCCCAAAGCGGTCAAATCGGTGAGGTATTCGTCTTCGATGACCACCGCATTGCGGCCGGGTACGAATTGGATGGTACGTTTGGCCAATTCTTCCTGGGTGATCAACCCGTTTTGGTAGGCCGCCTGAAGGCCGCCGTTGTATTGGGCATAGGCTTGGTTAAGCGCTTGGGCGGTGGCGTCGTCCAGAGGAATGGGATTATAGGGGACGGTGGTAAAATAAGGAATGGATGCCACGTCGGGAATAGTGGCCAAAGCCCCTTTGAGTTGCGGATTTTGCTGGAACAAAGCCGCCAGAATTTGGGCGTACAACGCACCGAACAATCCGGGGTCCGTAATGTCGTTGGGACCGTAGGTGCTCACATTGGGATTGCCGGTTTGATCCGTTCCCGTACCGCCCGAAGTGGCATACCACAGCACATCGTTATTGCCGATCCACATGGTGAAGAACGTGGGTTGTTGGGCCAATACGTCTTCCAGTATGGATGCGTCGGGCGAGGAAGCCATGCGTACGTAGTAGGGGTTGGCACGTCCGGCGGGCAAGTTGGCGATATTGCCGTAGCCGTTATATACCAAATGGTAAATTTTGGCTCCCGGGACCCCCATGTTGTTATAAGGGCCGGGTTTGATGTCCAATTGCTGGGTAGGTTCGCGGTTGATGCGTTCCACTTGTTTTTCCGAGGCGTCGATCACCAAACGCGGGGGAATAATAATCGTGTTGCCGATTTTAAGCCCGCCGATGTTGTCTTTATCGTCTTCAAGCAAGGGGAGAGAGAAAATTCCTCCGCCCGCTTCTTTCATGCGGTCGGCCAAAAGTTTGGGAAACGAATTTTCCTGTCCCGACAGATAAAGGGTGCCGTTGCTGTATCCGGCCGTCAGCGAGTTGCCGATGGCTACATAGGTGGAAAAATCGGCTTCGCCCGCACTTACGTCGGGATTATCCGGATCGATGGGATTGCTGAATTCCGGTTCGCAAGCCCCCAAACCCAGGGCCAATGCAATGAGTAAAAGCAAAATATGTTTTTTCATAATCTTTCGATTTTAAAGTTGGATTTGTAAGCCGAACGAAGGCACCAAGGCATTGGATACATACGTCCCGTCAAATCGGGGAGCGCTCAATCCTTCCACGTAGTAGTCGTAGGAATCGGTGCGTTCGTGCCCTTTCACATACAGGAAGGCGAAGTCAAACGCATAGCGTCCGTGTCGGTAAGTAAACCCGAACGTATATCCGTCCGAATCGGCGGTGGGTGTTTCGGGGGAGAAGTAGGTGGGCGGGATGGGAGATTGGTCGGAATAATAACCTACCCGCAAGTCCAGGTTTTCGCTGAAGGCATATTCCGCTCCGATCCGGTATGTGGAGGTGTTTTGCCATTTTTTGGGCATACGGTTGTCGGGAAAATGATTGGCAAAATCGATATCGAGGCTTTCGTAAATCGACCACCACGTGTAATTGTAATCGAATGCCAGCGTCAATTGTTTGAAGGGCTTGACGGCCACGCCCGTGCTCAGCTCGGCGGGCATGGGAAGGGAGGCGCGGAAGGCGTCGGCGGTGTGGGTAAAGAATGCCGGCGCATCGTTGATTTCGGCTTTTCCTTTTCGGGCGCGGAATACCACTTTGGAGCGGTAGGTCACGCCCATACTCACCCAATCGGCGGGTTTGAAAGCGGCGCTCAACACATATCCGCTCGACGAAATGTTTTTGGCCGTCAGGGTGATGTCTGTTTTTTCGCCTTCTTCGTTTCGCATGAAGCGGTTGAGGTCTTTATTGTACACCACGCTTCCCCAGGCGGCGATGAATCCGGCCGAGAGGGCCACGTAATCGTTCATCTTCCACGTGAGGGTGGGTTGAAAATACACGGCCGTCAGCTTGATGGAATTCACCAGGTGGGCGCCGGCCCAGCCCTCTTCCCATTTGAGGGAGCTTCCGAAAGGCGTGTACAGCGCAAATCCGAACGAGAGCCGGTCGTTATGTTTCCATGTAAGATAGGCATAAAACGGCGTTCCCAGGGGGTTTTGCGTTTTGGCCGTCCACAAATATTCCGCATTTTGGTATTTCACGGTGGATTTGACCACGCTCAATCCGAATGCGGCATTGACGTTTCCTTGCAAGAAAGCGCTACCGGCGGGGTTGAAGAAGAGGGCTTCGGCACCGGTAAACATGGCGGTACCCGCATGGGCCATGCCCAGCATGCGTGCCCCTTGCAAGGCCACCCGGTAGCCTCCCGCAAAGGCAGGCAACATGCTCAAGGAGAGCACGAAAAGGAGAAGTTTTTTCTTCATGAGGCAAAATGTTTTGCGTAAAATTAATAAAAAAATCCCGGACCCCGCCGGGATCCGCCGTATATTCGGGCGGTTCGCAAGGATTTTCTGATTTTTCGCATATTTGTAAATCTCCGGCAAGCCCCCGAAAGGCGGGTATGACAAAAAACAGCTTTTGTCCGGGGGAAAGGGTTAAATTTGAATAAAAAACCCGGAAAAATGAAATACCGAATCGAACACGACACTTTGGGCGAAGTCAAAGTACCCGCCGACAAATATTGGGGTGCCCAAACGGAACGTTCGCGTCAAAACTTCCGTATAGGTCCGCCGGCCAGCATGCCGCGGGAAATTATCGATGCGTATGCCGTTCTCAAAAAAGCGGCCGCTTATGCCAATTATGATGCGGGCATACTTTCCAAAGAAAAACGCGACCTGATCGCCCGCGTGGCCGACGAAATCCTCGAAGGCAAACTCTACGACCATTTTCCGCTTGTGGTTTGGCAAACGGGCTCGGGTACGCAAACCAATATGAACGTGAACGAAGTGATTGCCAACCGGGCACACGTCCTGTTGGGAAACAAATTGGGCGAAGGCAAACGCCTGTTACATCCCAACGACGATGTGAACAAATCCCAATCTTCCAACGATACGTTCCCTACGGCAATGCATATTGCCCTATATAAAAAATTGACGGAGAAAACCATTCCCGCCCTCGAAAAATTACGGGACGCCCTCAAGGAAAAAGCCAAGGAATTTATGGATATCGTCAAAATCGGGCGTACCCATTTTATGGATGCCACCCCTCTGACGTTGGGACAAGAGTTTTCGGGTTACGTGTCCCAATTGGATCACGGCATCCGCGCGCTCAAACGTACGTTGGACCATCTGGCCGAATTGGCGTTGGGCGGAACCGCCGTGGGTACGGGAATCAATACTCCCGAGGGTTATGCCGAAAACGTGGCCCGATATATAGCCGAATTCACGGGTCTTCCGTTCCGCACCGCGGAGAACAAATTCGAAGCCTTGGCCGCCCATGATGCCATCGTGGAAACCCACGGAGCTCTCAAACAATTGGCGGTGAGCATCAATAAGATTGCCAACGATATCCGCATGTTGGCTTCGGGTCCCCGCTCGGGAATTGGAGAAATCATCATTCCCGCCAACGAACCGGGTTCTTCCATTATGCCGGGGAAGGTAAATCCCACCCAGGCGGAAGCCATCACCATGGTGGCCGCTCAAATCATCGGGAACGACACCGCCATTACGGTGGGAGGCATGCAAGGCCATTTCGAGCTTAACGTGTTTAAGCCCATGATCATTAAAAACGCCCTCGAAAGTGCCGACCTCCTGGCCGATGCCGCCGAATCGTTTACCGAAAAATTGGTCAAAGGTATCAAACCCAATCTCAAACGCATCAAAGAATTGGTCAACAACTCCCTCATGTTGGTGACGGCGCTCAACCCCGTGATCGGGTATGAAAAAGCGGCCGAAATCGCCAAAAAAGCATACAGGGAAGACAAAACCCTCAAAGAGGCGGCTTTGGAATTGGGTTATTTGACCGAAGAGGAATTCGACAAATACGTACGCCCCGAAAAAATGGTGGGTAAGCCGATCAAATTCGACGACTGATGAATATACGCCGATTATTTGCGGCGGCCGCCGTAGCCGCCCTGGTATTTGCCGCACAATGCAGTACCAAAAAGAAAGCCGCGGAAGCGGAGAAGCAACCCGTTACCGAACGGACGGAATCGAACGCTTCGCAAGGAGTGACGGAAGAGGAAAGCGCCCGGACAAAAGCGCCCGAGGAAAACGCGCAACCGGCCGGGACGCCTTACAGCCCGGAATATGCCGATAAGCTGATCGAGCGCTATTGTTCGGCCTGTCATACGTTGGAACCCGCCCGCGGCAACCATGAGGGACTCAAAGCGCCGCCCTTCCCGGGAATTGTCATGCATTATCGCGAGCGTTATCCTTCTTACGAAGCCTTTGAATCGGCTTTGGTGAATTACGTGCGCCAACCCGATTCGTCCAAGGCGGTGATGCGGGGTGCCATTGCCGAATTCGGGCAAATGCCGCCCATGCCCTTGCCCGAAGATACCTTGCGCTATATCGCCCGCCGCCTCTACGAGCGGTTCGGCCATATGCAACGCGGGCGCGGTCACGGACGCGGTCGCGGCATGGGACGAGGCATGGGCCGGGGACGCATGCACTGAAACTCGTAAAGCAAAAAAGGATTACCCGGTTCTTTTGAGCCGGGTCTTTTTTATCCCGCTTTTAGCGATGAAACAGAAGCTTGACTTTGATTTCCACCGTATCGGGAACGGTCCAGCCGTGTTCGTCGTCGGGGTAGGGGCGTTTGGGAGATAACCTGTAAATGCCCCAATCGGTGCGGTCGATTTTAAAAGTGTCGCTCTCCAAAACCACGTCCCGCGAACGGAGTCGAAATTCGGCGGGAAAACGCATACATACCGTTTGGCCGTGCATGTGCATATCGCCTTCGATCATGTATTTGTCGTCGCCCAAATGTTCGGCACGCTGGAGGTCGAAATAGGCCAATGGATATTTGTCCACTTCGAAAAATTCGTTTTTCAAGGTGTTTTCCAAAATCATTTTGGCCGTTTTGTAATTGGCCGAGTCCAAATCCAACACCTGTAAGTCCTTGATGGCGATGTAGAATTTGCCGGCCGTCGGCCGCCCGCCCGAGAGCTCGATATATCCCGAATCGAGGGGGAATATGCCGTTGTGCTTGTCACATTTCCACCAAATTTCGCTCTTGCCCGTGTCCGTTTCCAGTCGGAGGCGTTGTTGCGCCCATACGGCGGCTACCACCGCCAAGGCCGTCAGAAGGCCGGCCACCCGCTTTTTGTTCATCGCACCGGTTTTTCCTTCCGACAAAGCTACGAAATAAAGCCCAAATCCCAAGGATGTGGAAATCTCGATGAGGTATGATTTTTGCTTTTGTTTAGACATCCTTATAAAATTTTTTCCATGAAACGCCTTGTGTTTATTTCCGGGGTTTTTCTGTTTTTGGCGGCCGTCATCGGTTGTAACCTTCAGTATCACGAATTGGGCGATCGTACCTTCGTGTATTATTTGAACGGCGAAAAACACGTGGGGTCGGTGAACTTCGGCGGCGAAACGGGTGTTCGCACCTTTACGGGCCTGTATCGATTGGATTCGCTTCGCTCGCTGTTGATTTTTGACGACGACGGGGGAATCATGATCGATTTTTATATTACCGACTTTCACGGGGCCGGGTTGTATGACCTTCAATACGGGCAATTGGATTCCTGTCAAGTCCATTGGCAAGCCCGTGCGTATGACACACCCGTCGGGCCCACCTTTTTGAGGGTCTTGGAATGGGACGAAGAAACGGGATTTTTGAGCGCCGTATTCGAAGCCCGCTTGACCGACGGCACCGACAGGGTGGAAGTCACCAAAGGGCGATGGCACGGTACCATTAAAATAGACGAATTATAAACCTTCAGAGCCATGAAAAAACACTTGATTTTTTGGGGAATGCTTCTTTTGGGGGGATTCGCCGTTTCTTATGCCCAAACGGAATTTTACGCCATTGCCACCGCCGGTTATTCGTTTGTCTCTCGTTTTCCCGATCATTACGATTTTTATGACACCAAGCATGCCCGTCCCGTGTGGAACGCCGCTTTGGGCGGCGGATTGGAATTCGGCGGAAACCTGAGGGCGGCCCTGGAATTGAAAGGGGCTTATTATTACTCCAAATTGGTGATGGAGCGCCGGAGAGACAACGTGCTTTACCACGTAGTGCAACGCGAAAAGGCATGGGGTGCCGAAGGATTGGTGGCAATAAAAACCTACAAGGATTTCTGGCTCAAAACGGGAATTGCCTACATTCCCTTCCGCCACGGGGATTATGTGTACACCATCTATGAAAATGGCAATGAAATTTATCGCGACGAAAGTACGGTTCTCGAAGATTGGCTTTATCCCGCCGCATGGGGATTGTTCGGCGTGCGCTACCGCTATGGCTTTTTGATGTTTGATCTCACTTGGTACCAAGCCCCCTCATGGCCGATGCTGAATTTGGCGGTTACTTACCGGTTGTCCCTCCGGGGGTCGGAGTAATTCGACGGGGCGCGGAAAGCTGGGAAAGGGTGGGATTTCTTCCTACCTTTGCAAAAATTTTTCCGCCGCATGTGGGACATTAAAGAAATCCTTACCGCCACGGCCGTCCTCTTTGCCGTGATCGATATCATCGGAAGCATTCCCGTCATCATCGATTTGCGCAAGAAAGTGGGCCACATCCAGTCCGAAAAGGCTACTTTGGCCGCCGGGCTGCTGATGTTGGCCTTTTTGTTTGTGGGGGAAGGCATCCTCAAATTCGTGGGAATCGACGTGAATTCCTTCGCCGTGGCCGGTTCGTTGGTCCTCTTTTTGTTGGCCATGGAAATGATTTTGGGCGTTCGCATCTTTCACGACGACGCTCCCGAAACGGCCTCCATCGTGCCCCTGGCTTTTCCCCTGATTGCGGGTGCCGGTACATTGACCACCATCCTTTCCATTAAGGCCGAATTCCATCAGCTCAATATCGCCGTGGCCATTTTGCTCAATATGCTGATCGTGTATGCGGTCCTTAAATTTTCGGTGCGCATCGAAAAATATTTGGGCAAATCGGTGATTAACGTGATACGTAAAGTGTTCGGGATCATCCTTTTGGCCATTGCCGTGAAGTTGTTTGCGGGTAACGTGAAAATGATGTTCTGATTTTTGTTATCTTTACGCAAAATGGCGAAATCATGAAAATCACCCCCAATGTCGGCACCACCGACAAGTACATCCGGTTGATTCTGGCTTTTCTCCTGTTGTTGGCCGTGTGGTTCGACCTGATCAAAGACACCACCTGGATCGTGGTGGCCTTGGCCGTGGCTTTTTTGTTGGCCCTCACTTCTTATTTGGATTTTTGCCCTCTTTACAAATTGTTGGGCATTTCCACCAATAAGGAGGGCGTATGAGCGGCGAATCTCCCCGCCGGGTGACGGTGGCGGTGGCTACCGGCCGGCCCGGCAAGCGGATAGCCGGTCATTTGGGAAGGGCGCGCCATTTTTGGCTTTACCGGATCGAAGAACGTCCGGGCGGCATGCCCGAAGTGACGAGTAAGCAAATGGCGGAATTGGACGAGGATAACACCCTTCATGCGGTCTTGCACCGGTTTCCAATCGATTTCTCGGGTCATCCTTTGGAGGAGGCCGATATCATTTTGGCCGGCGGCATGGGTATGGGGGCCATCCAAAAACTTTTTTTGGTCGGCAAGCGGGCTTATCCCGTGGCGGAAAAAGATCCCGACGAAGCGATTCGTAAACTTATTGAAGGCACCCTTCAATCCCTTCCGCCCGATGCACACGGTCACGGGCATCATCACCATCATCACGACGAAGAGTAACGGGGTTTAGAGACCGAACAAAAAAACGGCCGGCACCTTGCCGGGGCGAAACCCTTCGGCTTGCCAGCGGCTCACCGGCATACAACGGATTTGAGGAGATTTGCCCGTCAGGCCTGCCGCCATGCAAAGGCGAAAATCGGCGGGTAGGGTGGCAATCAAGATATCCAACAACCGGTTGTTGCGATACGGCGTTTCGATAAACAGGTGGGTAAGGCCCGTGCGGCGGGTTTCGGCGACCATGTGTTTGAGCCTGGTACGCAATTCTTTTTTGTCCACCGGCAAATAGCCGTGAAAGGTAAAGTGTTGGCCGTTCAATCCCGATGCCGCCAAAGCCAAAAACAGGGACGAAGGTCCCACCAACGGCACCGTTTCGATTCCTTCGTCATGAGCCAACCGTACCACCGCCGCTCCGGGGTCGGCTATGCCGGGCATTCCCGCGTCGGTGAGCAAGCCCATATCTTCGCCCTCTCGGAGGGGAGCCAGGAAGGAGCGGATTTCTTCCGGCGGCGTATGTTTGTTGAGTTCAAAGAAGGAAAGCTCGCTTTGAGGAATTCCGGGGACCAATTTTTTAAGAAAACGACGGCCTTGTTTTTCGTGCTCGGCGATAAACTTGCGAAGGCGTCCCGCAATTTCCGCATTCACCGGGGGAAACACTTCCCGCGAGTCGGCATCGGGATCCAAGAAGGTGGGAATCAAATACAGCTTGCCCCGCTTGGTCGATTCAGAGCTCACCCCGGTTGATTTTATCGGCAATTGCCGTGGTGGCGGCATCCAGCAATTGATACACGGTATCGATGATGCCGGGATTCATGTAAGGGTCGGGCACGTCCAGGTTTTCGCCCGGAAACACCTCATTGAGCACCAAGTCCACTTTTTCCATTTGTTCGGGCGTGGCCATACGCCGAACCGCTTCCAGATTTTGATGGTCCATCACGTAAATGCGATCGAAGGTTTCCAGGTCGCTACGCCGCAATAGGCGGGCCCGGTGACGGGGAATACATCCGTGTTTGCGGCACACTTCCATGGTCAGATCGCAGGGCGGCTCGCCCAAATGGTAGTGGTCCAAGCCCGCCGCATCCACAAAGTGAACGTCGGTATCGATTTTTTGTTGAAGCAATCCTTTGGCCATGGGCGAACGGCATATATTGCCCAGGCAAACGAAAAGAATTTTATATCCGTCTTTGGGTTGCATGCACTCAGCTTTCCACCAATAAGGCTTCGATATCCCGCACGATGTGGCGGAATTTTTTATCTACATCTATCAAATTGCGTACCACTTGCAAAGAATACACCACGGTGGCATGATCTTTTTTGCCGATATGGCGACCGATGGTTTCCAACGACGCTTTGGTATATTTTTTGGCCAAATACATGGAAATTTGGCGTGCTTGCACGATGGTGCGCTTGCGCGAATTGGATTCGAACTCTTTCATGGTGAGGCCGAAATATTGCGCTACGATTTGTTTGATCATGTCACAGGAAAATTCCGGCTTTTTTTGTTTGACAAAATTGCCCACCACTTCGCGGGCCAAATCCAGGTTTATTTCCCTTTGGTTAAATGTGGCCTGAGCGATGAGTCCCGTGAGCACGCCTTCGATGTCGCGGATGTTGGTTTTGATTTGGGAGGCAATGTATTCCACCACTTCGTCGGGCATTTCCACCCCGTCTTCCCGTAATTTGTGGCGAATGATTTGAAGCCGCGTTTTGTAATCGGGAGCTTTGAGTTCGGCCGTCAGTCCCCAATTGAAACGCGACAGGATGCGGCCCTCCACGTCTTTGAGGTCGATGGGAGCTTTGTCGGAAGTGAAAATAAGCTGTTTTTTCTCTCGGTGTAAGTGGTTGAATATATGGAAAAATACGTCCTGAGTCCGCGATTTGCCCGCCAAAAATTGCACGTCGTCGATGATGAGGACATCCACCATTTGATAAAAGTTGATAAAGTCCGCTCGCGAGCTGTTGGTGGCGGCGGCCACATATTGCTGGACGAATTTCTCCATGGATACGTAGAGCACGTTTTTGTCCGGCGAGCGGCGTTTGACTTCCACGCCGATGGCATTGGCAATATGGGTTTTGCCCAGGCCCACTCCTCCGTAAATGAAGAGGGGATTAAAGGTCAGTGTGTTGCGTTTGGCGATGGATAAACCCGCATTTCGCGCCAGCCGGTTGTTGGGCCCTTCGATAAAATTATCAAAGGTATAGTGGGGATTCAGATTGGAATCGATTTTGATTTTTTGAATGCCGGGAATGACGAAAGGATTGGGCGGTGTTTTGCCTCCCCCGTTAAGAGAGGGGAGGGGATTTCGCGTATCCACCGGCGGTTTGGCCGAGGCGGGAAAGGTGAGGGCTTTCTTGCGCGGATTGCGGTTCGACATGCGTACCTGATACATCAAGCCCGCCCCGCGTCCCAATACGCGCGTAAGAGCGGCCCGCAAAAGGTCGAGATAATGGGTTTCGAGCCATTCGTAATACATGGGTGACGGCACTTCGATGGTCAGCGTCCGGTCCTCCAATTTCACCGGCCGGATGGGCTTAAACCAGGTATCGAACACATTGGGGGATACGTTGCCTTCAATAAAGGTCAAACATTCATTCCACACCTGTTCTGCCGTCCTTTTCATATATGCCGCGTTTGTTAAATGCTTGTTAAAATTTGAGGATTACTTCGTCCCGTTTTCAGGAGCAAAAATTGACAATTTTTCGTTGAAAAAAAAATTTTGTCGCGTTGGATATCAAAAAAGATTTGTGTATATTCAACCGCGCGAGATGAGGTATATTTTGTTACAAAACTCCCAACATTTTTTACGCCTTCCTTTCACTTTTGAAGCGCACGTTCTCCTAATCTTTTGAAAACGTGGAAACTCGAGAGTATCGGTTTCCTTTAAATAAATGGTGGGATGAATCAAGCTTTTGTAAATCAAATGGTTAGATTGATATCCGTTGATAACCGAGGAAACCGGATTGTTCGGGTTTCCGATAGAGGAAACCGGTTACGGGATCCGGTCTGAAACGGAGGTACAGAACCTTGTTAAATTTTATGTTCTTTTTTTGGTGAAATTCCTTTTTCGGGTCACCGGTTTTTTCCGCAAAGGAGTGGTATTTTTCGGCG
>JAADED010000074.1 GCA_013153605.1 Chlorobiota bacterium
TGTCGTCGTCGCAATCCAGCTGAGCGAGGTTGTTACAATCGCCCGAATAGGCGGCCATACCCGTATCGCGTACGTCGCTTCCGGTGGCTCCGGAGGTTTCGAATACCAAAACGCCGGTAGCGGGAACGATGGCTTTAAACCAAACATCTCCTCCGCGATAGTTGGCACATCCGGGATCACCCACACCCGAATCGGTGGCATCGTAGTTGGTCGCCACTACGGGGTTACATACCTGGTCGCCCACTGTGAGTTCGATGGCGCCGTCACAGGTATCGTTGGCGGGAGGAGGACCCACCGTACGTCCCGTTACGGGACCTTCCCACGTACTAATATTATAGGAGCTACAAACCGAGCGCACGTAAATCTCATATAAGGTGCCGGGTTGCAATCCGGTGATGGTATAAGTGGAAGAATTATATACCGGCACCGGCGTGGCGGTGGCGGGGTCGAATCCGGGATCGCCCCATACGACTTCATACACATCCACGCCTTGAACGGGTTCCCAAGTAACCGTCAAGGTGGAATCCGTACGGTCGGCCAATTGGAAGTTGGCCGGAGGCGAACAATAAGGAATATCGCTTACGGCAAAATCGTCCACATAGAAATCATGGGCGAAATCACCGCGATATTTAAAGGCGATGTAAATGGTTTGGCCTTCGTAAGGACGCAAATCGAAAGCCGCTTTGGTCCATTGGTTCCATGTGGGATGATCGTTGGGATCGAAAGTGCCCAATTCGATGAAATCCCCGGGGTTGTTGATGGGATCGTTTGAACCCGCGGATACATACACACCGGTGTAATCGTAGGCATAAGCCCAACGAATACGCCAATAAAATACCAATTCTTTATTGGGTCCCACGGTAATGGCCGGGGAAACAATCCAGGATTCGGACGTCTGGGAAATATCCACTCCCAAATGACCCAAAAACTGGTCGGGACTGCGGGCAAGGGTCGAATCGTCGATTACCACAAAGCCGGGATCATCCGACTGGGTGGTGTACGAAGCCCATCCCGGAGGGGGCGACCCTGCCGGGTAAGAGTCGAAATTGTCCGAAAACACCTGACCGTACAGCCCGGTGAGGGACAATGTCAACCATGACACAAATAATAGCGTAATTTTTTTCATAACTGCAAAATTTTGCAAGATGTGGTTTGTCAAACAAAGTTAAAAAAAACTTTTATATATCCGCATTTTCCGCTTTATTTTTTAATCGACACCCTTCTTATCGGGCCATGGGAGGTAATAAACAATCGTTTTTTTTCGAAATAAATCCGCCCGGTTCGTCGCCGCCAAACTTTACCAAAACCCTAAAGAACTTTTTTCAAATTGTTGACAAAAAAGAGGTTAAAGCAAAATAATTCATTGATCTCTCGGGTTTGTCCTTTTATGCTTCGGCGGAATTTCATAAATTTGAATAAAAAATTTTTATGGACGCGGAAAAACCTTTCGCCAACGAGCAAATGGATTTGGAGGAATTCAAACGCCGGGTTCTCGAAGATTATAGACTCATCAACATAAGCCGCCAAATGAGCCTTACGGGCCGCAAGGAAGTGCTCTCCGGCCGGGGGCAATTCGGCATTTTCGGTGACGGCAAGGAACTGCCTCAAATTGCATGGGCCAAAGTGTTCAAACCCGGAGACTTCCGTTCGGGATATTACCGCGACCAAACCTTTATGATGGCCATCGGCAAGCTAACGCCCGAACAATTTTTCGCCCAAGTGTACGGCCATCCCGACCTTCGATACGAACCCCACTCGGGCGGCCGACAAATGAACAATCATTTCGCCACCCGCCTGATCGACGAAAACAAAGAATGGTTACCGCAAGCGGAAATGAAAAACACGGTGTCGGACATATCTCCCACCGGAGGACAAATGCCCCGGCTGGTAGGCTTGGCCCAGGCATCCAAACTTTACCGCCATTTGGATTTGCCCGAAGACTACAAACGTAAGTTTACCCGAAACGGCAACGAAATCGCATGGGGCACCATCGGTAACGCCAGTACGGCCGAAGGTTTGTTTTGGGAAACGGTAAATGCCGCCGGCGTGCTTCAAGTGCCCGTGGTCATCAGCATTTGGGACGACGAATACGGCATCTCCGTCCATGCCAAAGATCAAACCACCAAACAAAACATATCGGAAATCCTCAAAGGATTCCAACGGGATGAAAAGGGAGAAGGTTTCGAAATCTTTACCGTCAAAGGATGGGACTACCCCGCCTTGATCGAAACCTACGAAAAAGCCGAAAAAATTGCCCGCGAAGAGCATGTACCCGTTATTATTCACGTAACCGAACTCACCCAACCTCAGGGGCACTCCACCTCGGGGTCGCACGAGCGTTATAAATCGGCCGAGCGGCTGGAATGGGAACGCGCCCACGACGGAATCGTGAAAATGCGCCAATGGATTTTGGAAAACAACCTGGCCGACGAAGCCGAACTGGACGCCATCGAATCCGAAGCCAAAAAAATCGCCAAAGAAGCGGCCAAACGCGCATGGGCCGCATATACCGCGCCCATGAAAGAAGCCAAGAAGGAATTGCTTCCCATTCTGGCCAAAGTGGCCAAAGAATCGCACAAGAAAAAAGAGGTGGAAGCCCTGGCGCTGGAATTGGCCAAACTCAAAGAGCCCAAACGCAGGGACATCTCCTCCGCCGCCCGCCGGATTCGCCTCATTACCGCGGGAGAATCCATTCCTTCCCGGGCCGAATTGGAGAAATGGCTGGAAGCATGGATGGCCGACAACAGCGAGCGATACGACAGCGGCCTTTTCACCGACGACCCGCGCGATCCCAAAGTAATGCAATCGGTACCACCTCAATACGCCCCGGACGCCCCCATGGTGGACGGTCGCATTATTTTGCGGGATAATTTTGAAAAATTGTTTGAAAAATACCCCCACCTGGTGGCCTTCGGCGAGGACGTGGGCAAAATCGGAGACGTCAACCAGGGAATGGAAGGACTTCAAAAAAAATTCGGCGAACTCCGCATTTTCGACACCGGCATCCGTGAAACCACCATCATCGGTCAAGGAATCGGCCTGGCGGTACGCGGCTTCCGGCCCATTGCCGAAATCCAGTATTTGGACTACATCCTCTTTGCCCTACAAACCATCAGCGACGACGTGGCCACCATGCATTATCGAAGCGCCAAGCAACAAATGGTGCCCATTATCATTCGCACCCGCGGACACCGCCTCGAAGGGATTTGGCATTCGGGCTCGCCCATGAACGGAGTGCATACCTTGTCCAAAGGCATCTACATCCTGGTGCCCCGCGACATGACGCGCGCCGCCGGATTTTACAACACCCTCATGGACCTCAACAACCCCGCTTTGATCGTGGAAAGCCTCAACGGATACCGGTTGAAAGAAAAAATGCCGTCCAATTTGGGCGAATTCAAAGTACCCATCGGAGTGACCGAAACCCTCCGGGAAGGCACGGACATCACGTTGGTATCCTACGGCTCCACCTTGCGCCTGGTTATGCAAGCGGCCGAAGAGCTGGCCAAGCTGGGCATCGACAGCGAAGTGATCGACGTGCAATCGCTCCACCCCTTCGACACACCCGGCGATATTGCCAAGAGCGTGAAGAAAACCAACAAATTGGTCGTCATTGACGAAGACGTGTCGGGCGGTGCCACGGCTTATATCCTTGATCAAATTATTAACAAACAGGGAGCTTGGGCCTATTTGGACGCCCAACCTTTGACCATTCACGCCAAAGATCACCGGCCGGCTTATGCCGCCGACGGGGATTATTTCTCCAAACCTTCGGTGGACGACATCATGGAAGGCGTGTACGGCGTGATGCATCAATACGACCCCGCCAAATACCCCTTATGAGCCGGCGACCGGTCATTTGGACGGCATGGGTATGGACCCTCCTGGCGGCGGGCGGATGCGTACGGGAAATTCCCCTTCCCCTCCCATCGCACGAAGAAGAATTGGTGGTTTGGTCCATATTGGAACCGGACAGCCTTCCGACGGTATTCGTCAACCTGAGCCAACCTCTCGGAGCGGACAGCATCCGGCGATATGCGGCGGGTGCCACAGTCATTTTGGAAAGCCGTCCCGGCGGCACCGATACCCTGGTTTTCGAGCCCGGGCTTGAAGCTTATATCGGCCGCATGCCGGCCCGTCCCGATGCGGAATACCGCCTCAAAGTGAAATACGACTCATATACGGCCACGGCCGTGACCCGCTTTCCGCCCGTACCACAAGCTCGGCTCATCGCGGTCGAAAGCGCCATGATTCCCGTGGAGGAATACTATGGCGATGCGGTGAAAGTGGTATTGGAAATCCGGGATCCGCCGGGCGAAAATTATTATATGTTGCAGGCATGGCACATCCGGGACCAATCGGGACGAAGCGCAGCTTATCCCATGCATATTGCCTCCTCTCCGGCCCAGGATCCGGTGATACGAAACGAAGGATTTCGATTCATGAGCACGTCGGTATCTTTCTCCGATCTTGCTTTTGACGGCACCGATTACCGATTGACGGTCTATTACCACGGTTGGCCCGAAGACGGAGATACCGTCCGCATCAACCTGTATGCCCAGGATCAATACGCCTATCTGTGGGAAAAATTCAAAGTTTATCGCCGGGAAGCGGGCGAATCCGTACTGGGGGCAGTGGAACCCATGCTCTTTCCCGACAATATCGAAGGCGGAATCGGCGTGTTCGGCGCCCGTCGCGACACCGTGCTTACGGGCATATTTCACGATTAATTTTTTATAAACCCGTCCGTATGAAAATCCGCCCTCTCGTTTGGAATATTTTATGGTTGGCGCTCACTTTGTCCTACGGACAAAAAATTACGGTGACGGGCATCGTGTATGATGCCGAAACCAAAGAAAAACTGGAAGGAGCCCAAATTTATGCACCCGACGCGGGCAAAGGAACGGTAACCAATACTTTCGGATTTTTCAGCTTGCAATTACCCCCGGCCGATTCGGTTCGTTTGGGAATTTCCCACATCGGCTACCGGTCCCGCCTGATTACCGTGAAAGCGCAACCCGTCATTCGCTTGGACGTGGCTTTGGAACCGGGCGAAACGTTGAACGAAGTGGTGATTACCGCCGACACGGAGGAGCGGCCGGAAAAAGACGTGCGTACGGGAAAAATTTCCTTGCGGCCGGCCGAAATCGCCCGCATGCCCAGCATATTTTCGGAACCCGATTTGATTAAAGCCCTCCAAAAAATGCCGGGCGTGGAAGAAGGTACCGAAGGAACGGCGGGCCTTTACGTGCGGGGCGGAAGCTTGGATCAAAATTTTATTCTGATCGACGACGTACCGGTATATTATCTTTTTCACCTCGGAGGATTTGTCTCCATCTTCAATCCCGAGGCGGTAAAGCGAATCACCCTCTACAAAGGAGGCTTTCCGGTGAGGTACGGCGAACGTCTTTCGTCGGTGGTGGACATCCGCACCCGCGACGGTCATAAAAACGAATACCACGGCGCGTACAGAATCGGATTGCTCAGCTGGAAATTCTCGCTCGAAGGGCCTGTCGTCAAAGACCGCACCTCCTTTATGTTTTCCGTACGCCGGTTTCCCTACGATATTTTTCTCAAAACCGTGGCGGCCATTTCCACGGGCGGCGAAGAACGATACGGATATACCTTTTATGATTTAAACTTGAAAATTCACCACCGCCTGGGACGACGCGATAATTTGTATTTCACTTTTTATACGGGCGACGATGCCGTGAGCATGGTTTTCAAATATGGAATCGACAAAACCCTTTACCGCCTCGGATGGGGCAATCGCATTATGGCGGTCAAATGGGCAAGGCCCGTGGGGGCGAAATGGTTTGTGAACACCACTCTCTCCCGTTCGGGATACCGCTACGGCCGACATATGAAAGACGACTGGAAAACCGAAAGGTACCTTTCCGATTTTCGGTACAAATCGGGCATCACCGAAACCCGACTTCAATCTCATTGGGAATACCGCATTTCACCCCAAACCGTCCTTGAAACCGGCGGCGGAGCCGTCATATACGATTTCCTTCCCGGCCGCATGACCATGTATTACCGCGAAGACGGGACGGTGGTGCTCGATACCACCGTGGAAAATTTCCGTTACCGCTCCCGGTTGCTTTATGGTTACGGCGCCCTACGGATTCGCCCCCTCCCCTTTGCGGAAATGGAGGGAGGTATTCGCCTCAACACCTTTTTCTTTTCCAATCATCATGCGGTGACGATCGAACCCAGACTTAATCTCAAATTTTCAACCGGCCGGTCGGGAGCCGTGAAGTTTTCCTACACACACATCAGCCAACCCCTCCACTTGCTGAGCTCGGGCCGCTTGGGCATGCCGGTGGATTTGTGGATGCCGGCCACCGATTTGGTGCCGCCGGCGGTAAGCCGTCAAATCGCGGCGGGATATTACCGCTCTTGGGATAACGGTCGCTATGATTTGAGTTGGGAAGTGTATTACAAAACCATGAAAGGATTGATCGCCTACAAACCGGGCATGTCGTTCTACCATTTCGCTTTCAGCAAATGGGAACAAGCCGTGGCCCGCGACGGAACGGGATACGGAGGGGGAAGCGAGATCCTTTTGCGCAAGCGCAAGGGTAAATGGCAGGGATTTATAGCCTATACCTACTCGCGTTCGTTCCGCCGGTTCGAAGAGCTCAACCGGGGCCGACCCTTCCCCTTCGACTACGACCGCCCGCACCGAATCGACATCTCGGCCGTGTGGCAATGGAAGCCCGGCAGAACGTTGTCGCTTGCATGGACCTACGGATCGGGATATCCGGTGAGCTTCCCGTCCGGCCTGGTATATGTGCGCGAAGGGAACGGAGGATATCAAATTTTGTTATATACCGAAAAAAACAACCTCCGGTTGCGCCCCTACCACCGATTGGACCTGAGCATGCAATTCACCAAACCCAAACGCCGGGGCGAACGCACATGGATCATAGGGGTGTATAACGCCTACAATCGGAAGAATCCTTTCTTCTATACCCTCACCTGGCAAGACGGAGGATATCGGCTTTATCAAATCAGCTTGTTCCCCGTCCTTCCTTCGGTGGCATACGTCCGTCGTTTTTAAGCCGTCGCACGTACATGCATACGAATTTCCCGCGGGGATTTCGTAATTTTACGCCCTGACGAACGTTATGACACTGGCCACCGTTTTGTTTATCATCGTGATGCTCCACCTGTTGATCGGGTTCGGATATGTATTTTATAAATTGCAAAGCGGCGGCAAAAAGAAAACAGATGAAGACCAAACCCGCACGGATTCTTTCTAAATACCTTTTTATTTTACTATTGACCGGCACGACGGCCATGTCCATTTTGGTGTCGGGACATCGTTTGCCCGGCCGCGACGATCCGGGGTTGCACTATGCCTACCGCCTTTCGATGGACTCCCTGATGTATTTGATAAACTTATTGGCTTCGGACTCATTGGAAGGCCGCGAAACCGGCACCGACGGAGAACTTAAGGCCGCCCGCCTTCTGGCCCGCTGGCACGAAGATAACGGCGTCCCGCCCGGACGACACGAATACATTCAAGAATTTCAAGTGGTTAAGCCCGGTATTCCCGACGCTTATATTTATACCGATATGGATACCTTTCGGGTGGGTAAAGATTTTTTGAGCCTCTTTCCCCATGACAGCGCTTTCTTTTTCGACGATCATATCGTGTATGTAGGCTACGGCATCAGCGACCCGTCTTGGAACGATTACGCCTACTATGACGTGCGGGGCAAAATCGTCTTGGCCAAAGAAGGAGAACCCAAAGACAATTTCGGAGTGAATATTCTCACCGCCACCGATCGCCCCTCCGAATGGTCGGCCGATCCCATTCATGCCTATATCCGCAAGCGCAATGTGGCCATGCAACACGGAGCCAAAGCCTTCCTGTATTACGCCCCCCGCACTTACGCCCTGTTTCGAGACATCTATCACCGGATATACGAAAATACCGACCGCACCGTCACCATCGAACCCGATACTCTGTACGATTTTATCATCAACGACCGCGTATTGGAAGGCCTGACGGGATACGACAATTTGAACGGCGTCTATTACGAAGGGCCGCGCGACCGCAAATGGCCCGTGCCCGTAGCTGTGGAATTCGGAAGCAAGACCGTATCTTATCCCGCGCGCAACGTGCTGGCCCGCGTGGACGGCGACCTCAAAGCCGACGAAGTAATTTTGGTGATTGCCAATTTCGATCATCTCGGTAAAGAAAACGATTCGGTTTGGTATCCGGGAGCCAACAATAATGCCTCGGGCACGGCCGCTTTGGCCGAAATCGCCAAGATGTTCCAAATCGCAAGGGAAGAAGGCCATCCCCCGGCCCGTACCGTGTACTTCGTACATTCGGGCGGGAGAGAAAAAAATCATATCGGGGCCAAATATTTCTTCGAACGCATGCCTTTCGCCCGCCATAAGCTCAAAGCGGTGGTGGACCTGGACATGTTGGGATACAGGGATACACTGCTTCAAAATCCGTATTCCCTTTATTTGGCGGTATCTTACCCCAATAAACGGGTGATGAAAAAATTGGACGAAGCCAACCGGCTGGGACCCGCTCTGGAATTGGTCCGTATCAATCCGGTAAAAGCTTATCAGGATCCCGTATTGTCCACCGACGGCATTGTCTTTTACAGCCGAGGATTTCCGGTTTATTTTTTGAGTAACGGCCCCTCTTATCCTTTTAATCGCACGCCCAAGGATACGCCCGACAAAATCGACGGGGACCTCTATACCCAAAGGGTGCGGTTCGCCTTTTTGACGGCATGGATTTTGGCAAACGAATAAAACAAAACGACCATGATTAATAAAGAAGAAGTTATTCGCCGGGCACGCGTATGGACACGCCCTCCGTTCGACGAAGAAACGCGACGGGAAGTTCTCCGCCTGTTGGAAGAGGATGAAGATACACTGATCGAAAGTTTTTACAAGGATTTGGAATTCGGCACCGGCGGCATGCGCGGCATCATGGGTGTGGGCACCAACCGGATGAACAAATACACCATCGGCCGCAACACCCAGGGATTGGCCAATTACCTCAAACAGGTTTTTCCCGACAAAGACTTATCGGTAGCCGTCAATTACGACGTACGCCATAACAGCCGCCGATTCGCCCGCATCGCGGCATCGGTGCTCAGCGCCAACGGAATCAAAGTTTATCTTTTCAAAGAATTCCGCCCCACGCCCGAATTGTCGTTCGCGGTACGCTACCTCAAAACCGATGCGGGCATCGTGCTGACGGCTTCGCACAATCCGCCCGAATACAACGGGTATAAAGTGTACTGGAACGACGGCGCCCAAGTGGTGCCTCCTCACGACATAGGCATCGTGGAAGCCATCAAACGGGTAAAATTCGAAGACATCCGCTTCGACGGAGACGAATCGCTCATCGAATATATAGGCGAAGAAATGGACAACGCCTTTATCGAAGCGGCGGTGAGCCATGCCACTTTCGGCGACAAGCGGCGAGATGCCGTCAAAATCCTTTTTACGCCCTTGCACGGTACCTCCATTACCATCATGCCGCGGGCCATGCAACGGGCGGGATTCACCGATTTTCATATCGTGGAAGAACAGGCGGTGCCCGACGGCGATTTTCCCACCGTGGAATCGCCCAATCCCGAAGAACCTTCGGCCTTCCTGATGGCTTTGGAAAAAGCCGAACGCATCGGAGCCGACATCATCCTGGCCACCGACCCCGACGCCGACCGCATTGCGGTGGCGGTACGCGATATCGAAGGAAAAATGACCCTCCTCAACGGCAACCAAACCATGGCCGTAATGGATCAGTATTTGATCGACAAACACCGGGAAATCCACGGATTAAAAGGAAACGAATTCATTGCCTCCACCATCGTATCCACCGACCTGATTTTGGATATCGGCCGCGAAACCGGCGTGATCGTGAAACGAAGCCTCACCGGGTTCAAATGGATTGCCAAACTGATCCGCGATTACGAAGGTAAATTGAAATTCCTCGGAGGGGGCGAAGAAAGCTTCGGCTACATGGTGGGAGATTTCGTACGCGATAAAGACAGCATCACATCGGGACTCCTGGCCGCCGAAATTGCCGCCGAAATGAAAGAAAAGGGTTCGTCGTTTTTCGAATATTTGTTGGACATCTATATTCGATACAAATTTTATAAAGAACACTTGGTGGCGCTGGTCAAAAAAGGCCTTAAAGGAAAGGAAGAAATCGAACGGATTATGAAACGCTTCCGCGAATCGCCTCCGTCAACCATTTCGGGCGAGAAAGTGGTGCGCATCGAAGATTACTTGAAAGGAGAAATCCGCAATCTTACCACCGGCCGTACCGAACCCATAACCGAAATTCCGCGCTCCAACGTGTTGATTTTTTATACCGACCGCCAAACCAAGGTAGCCTTACGCCCCAGCGGCACGGAACCCAAAATCAAATTTTACATCAGCGTGAATACCGACTTGCCGTCCAAAGCGGCGTATCCCGAAAAAGACCGGGAATTGGCGGAAAAAATCCGGGCAATTGTCAAAGAGTTGGGTATAGATGGATAAGAATCTGAAAAAAATACTGGTTTACGCCAAACCTTATAAAAAATTCATTTCGCTCAACGTATTGAGCAATATCTTGTATTCCTTCTTCGGGATGCTCTCCTTCTTGGTGCTCATTCCCATGCTGGATATTTTGTTCAACGTCCGGCCCGGCGAGATTCCGCCCCCGCCTCGGTGGGAAGGCATTACCAAAGCCAAAGCCTACCTGGAACAATGGCTGTCCCATTATTGGGCCCAATACGTGCAAACGCACGAAACGGCGCAGGTGTTGATTTCGGTCATCGCCCTGGTACTGGCGGTCATCATGCTCAAGAATATGTTCGGTTATGCCGCCATGGTGTTTGCCACCTTTTTGCGCAACGGAATTTTGAGGGACTTGCGTAAAGATTTGTATCGAAAAATTCTTTCCTTGCCCATCGGATTTTTTTCCGAACGCCGCAAAGGCGATACCTTTTCGCGCATCACCGCCGACGTGAACGAGGTGCAAAACACCACCATGATTTTTTTGGAAATGATCGTGCGCGAACCCACCACCATTCTTTTCAGCGTCGTGGCCATGTGGATGCTCAACGCCAAATTGAGCCTGTTCATTTTTATGTTCGTGCCGGTGGCGGGACTCATCATTTCCGCCGTGGGAAAAAAACTCAAGCAAAGCAGCCTTGAAGTCCAGCAAGTCAATGCCCGGTTTTTCAGCCATGTGGACGAAACCTTATCGGGCATCAAAATCATCAAGGCATTTAATGCGGAAAATTTGTTTATCCGCAAATTCGACCGAATTCAAGATCTCATGTACCGCCTGACCAACCGGATGGCCAACCGGCAAAACCTGAGCGGCCCGCTAAGCGAAACTTTGGGCGTAGCAGTCATTGCCGGCATCATCGGCTACGGGGGGCACCTCGTGCTTATTGAAAAGAGCCTCTCTCCTTCGGTATTCATGACCTTTATAGCTCTGGCCTATAACGTGCTTACCCCCGCCAAGAATATCGCCAAGGCGGGATATGCCATCCGTCGGGGCCTAGCGTCGGCCGAACGGGTGTTCGAAATCATGGAAGCGCGGGATCAAATACCCGAAAAACCCGATGCCATTTCCAAAAAAACCTTCGACGACAAAATCGAGCTTGACCATGTCTATTTTAAATACGAGCTGGACGAAGTCCTCAAAGACGTCACCTTCACCATCCCCAAAGGATACACCGTGGCTTTGGTAGGCCAATCGGGGAGCGGAAAGACCACCATCGCCCATCTCTTAATGCGCTTTTACGACGTCACCAAAGGGGCCATCAAAATCGACGGTATCGACATCCGGGACATCAAAAAGAAAGACTTGCGCAATCTGATGGCCATCGTTACCCAGGAGAGCATCCTCTTTAATGATACGGTCCGCAACAACATCGCTTTGGCCAAGCCCGACGCCACCATGGAAGAAATCATCCGCGCGGCCAAAGTGGCCAATGCCCACGACTTCATTATGCAATTACCTCAAGGGTACGACACCGTCATCGGCGATCAGGGGAACAAGCTCTCGGGCGGTCAAAAACAGCGGATCAACATCGCCCGCGCCGTACTCAAAAACCCGCCCGTCATGATTTTGGACGAAGCCACCAGCGCCCTGGACACCGAATCGGAACGTTTGGTCCAGGAAGCGTTGGACAAACTCATGGAAAACCATACCAGCCTCGTGATTGCCCACCGGTTGTCCACCATCAAAAATGCGGATTTGATCATCGTGATGGAAAAAGGACGCGTCATCGAAACGGGCACCCACCGCGAGCTCATGGAAAAAAGGGGCGTGTACCACAAATTGGTTACCCTCCAATCATTCGATTTGTAAAGGGGCAAATAAAAAAGGCAAGTGCACCGCATCACACCGCTACGACCTCCTTACCCTTGCTGCATTTCTGCCCTGGGGGATTTGGAGGGAGCCGGTTGTGCGGGACTTGCCCGGGTGCAAAGATACAAAAACCCTGCCAAAAGGCCGATATGTCTTTATGTCGGTTCGGCTCCCGGGAAGAGGGTGGCATCGGGATAATAATGGCGCCGAAGGTTGGTGAGCATTTCCCGAACCATGGCATCCAAATCGAACCGGTGTTGCCAGCCCCAATCTTCGCGCGCGTAGGTATCGTCTATGCTTCGGGGCCAGCTGGCCGCAATGCGCTGGCGAAAATCGGGTTTGTATTCCACCTTAAAATCCGGTATATAGCGGCGAATGGCTTGGGCCAATTCCCGGGGTGTAAAGCTCACGCCCGCCACATTATAGGCCGAGCGGACGCGTAACCGGTTGCCGGGGGCTTCCATAAGCTCCAAGGTGGCCCGTATGGCATCGTCGATGTAAATCATGGGCAACGCCTGGTCGGGTTCCAAGTAACATACGTAAGGTTCGCCGCGCAGGGCGTAATGAAACATTTCCACCGCATAATCGGTGGTACCGCCGCCGGGTTGTACTTTCCAGCTCAACACTCCGGGATAGCGGATGCCGCGTATATCCGATCCGTGGCGTTGATGGTAATATTCCACCCATCGCTCGCCCGCCAACTTGCTGATGCCATATACCGTATTGGGATCGGTGACGGTGTATTGAGGCGTATGTTCTTTGGGTGTATGGGGACCGAAAACCGCAATGGAGCTGGGCCAAAACAAGCGTTTGAATAACCCTTGAGTTTGAAGCTCCAAAACGTTAAATAATATATCCATGTTGATGTTCCAGGCCCTTAAAGGAAATTGCTCGGCCTTGGCCGAAAGAATGGCGGCCATTAAATAAACGTGATCGGGACGTTCGTGTTCGATAAGGGACCGCAATTTGTCTTTATCGGTGGCATCCAACCGGTAAAAATAAGCGTCTTTGGGATTATCCACGATATCGGTGATCACCACATTTTCCATTCCGTATTTTTCACGGAGCGCCTTGGTAAGCTCGCTCCCGATTTGGCCGCCAGATCCTATGATTAAACTTTTCACCGGCATGAATTTTAATCAAATATAGGAAATCCCCACGGGCTTGTCCATGTAAAAAATCAGGAACCCGCCGAGCGCATCGAAAAAACCTTATGAGGGAATAACGGAATTTTATAACCCCTTTGTGACCTTGATTGCATAAAAATATGTATCATTGCGATAAAATCCGACCCATGACCGACAAAAGCAAATACAACAGCATAGTTACCCAAATCATACAGGTTTCCCCAAAAATGCGCATCATCCGGGTCAAACCCGACGAATGGAAATTGCCCCCTTTCAAACCCGGGCAATTCGTGGTGTTGGGCTTGATGCCCGAAGAACCTCGCATTCCCGACGCCGACCCCGAATACAAACCCGCTCCTCCCGGCAAATTGATTCGGCGGGCTTATTCCATTGCCTCATCCTCGCGGGACGATTACGTGGAGTTTTTTATTTCGTTGGTCAAATCGGGTCAGCTGACGCCTCGCCTGTTTCAACTGGGTGTGGGCGACCGCCTTTTTATGAGCCAGAAGCCCACCGGAATGTTTACGCTGGACCAAGTGCCCGAAGACCAAAACCTTATCCTTTTTGCCACGGGAACGGGTATCGCGCCTTATATGAGCATGCTCCGTACCGATGCGTTGAGCCGAAAAGGTAAAATCGTGGTGGTGCACGGAGCCGACAACAGCTGGGATTTGGGCTACGACGGCGAACTCAAACTCCTGGAACGCATGTTTCCGGGCAAACTTACTTACTATCCTACCATTACCCGTCCCGAGCGGGAACCCGCATCCTGGGAAGGGGACACCCGGTTTTTCGAAGACATCTGGAAAGATCCCGCCTTTAAGGAAAAAATCGGATTCGACCCCCACCCCGACAACACCCATATTTTCCTTTGCGGCAATCCCCATATGGTGGAATCCATGAAATCCTTGCTCAAAGAAGAAGGCTTTAAAGAACACACCAAAAAAGAACCCGGCCAAATCCACGCCGAGGAATTTTAATGTTTATTTATCGAATTCAATAAAAAACCGCCTCCCTCTCGGAAGGCGGTTTTCTTTTATCCCCGTTCCGGGGATTATTCATCCCACCAAACGGGTAACCAATATTCGGTTATTTGCTCCAGGTTGGGATTACGCGACACCTCGGATTCGGGATATACGGCCCGTCGCGGCCATTCGTTGGGCGGAATTTCGGTGGATCGGTTCACCGGAAATTCCAAATCGGGATATACGTTGGGGTCGAAATCGTGACGGCGCAAATCCGACCAGATTTCGGGATGGAGTACAAGAGCGATGTATTTTTGAACCATAATATGGGCCATGGTCAAATTACCCGCTCCCACATTGACGGAAGGTTCGGCCAAATATCGCCTGGGATCCAAAGCCAATTTTTCAAAGCTTGCACGAATTCCCGCCAAATAGGCTTGATAAGCCGGTCCTCTCTGACCGAGTCTTAAGCGAGCCTCGGCTTCCATGAAGCGCGCTTCCATGTTGGTCACGATCAAAATGGGAGAGGAAGAAGTAAAGTAAGCATCATTGGCTACGTCAGTGTTGGGAGCTATGGTATCCACCCGGCTCATGGAAGCTCCGGATCCGTTGATGGCTCCGAGGTAATAGGGATCTCCTCCGTTATCGGCATACAAAGGCAAACGGGGATCGTAATCCAGGCTATCAAAGTGGATAAAGACACTATCGTTCATGTAACTGATCAGCTGATCGGACCACAATACATGAAGGTTACCCGTATTACGTGCGGCTACCGCCCAGGTGTACCAAGGGTTTAATCGTTGCCCGCCGAAGAAGACCTGGGCATCCTCGGCGTTGGAAGTAATTCCGTTTTGTAAAGCGGCTAACACTTCTCGGGCCTCGGAATCTCCGTTACGCTTCATCAAATGAAGATGGATTCGCGCTTTTATGGTATAAGCCAATTTTTGCCATGTCTCGACGTTGCCTCCGTAAAACAAATCTTCGGCTCCCGGCACGGGCCCTGTTGCCGTTGCGGGATCCAAATTCACAATCGCCGAATCCAGCAAAGCCAAAAGATGGGAATAAATTTCGGATTGCGGATCTACCTTGGGAGTCAGAATCTCGGTACCGTATCCCGCTTCCGTGTAAGGAATATCACCCCATTGGTCCGTGGCCATTTGGGTGGCTAACGCTTCCAACACCTGAGCAATACCCGTAAAAGCGGATGAATTCAGCTCGTCGGCTTTCCTGCGCAATACCCGCAAATTGGAAAGAATGCTGGTATAATACCTGCTCCAAGCTCCCGCAAGGGAAGTTCTCTCATGGTTATCCACGCCTCCCACATGATACGAAGCCAATTGCTGGCTGTATTGGGCCGTAGCGGAGGCAATGGAGAAATGCAAATTGGCCACTTGATATTGGATATAAGGTAGTAAAGAATTGGCAGTTACAATGTCCTCGTCAATTTTATCCGAGGGTTTATTTACATCAAAGAAAGATTCCTTACATCCGGTGAGTCCGGCCAAGACAACCATTAAGGATATGATCAGATACTTTTTCATCTTTTTCGGGTTTTAGAAGGTTACGTTTAATCCGAAGCTGTAATTGGTGGTCAAAGGCGTACTGTAGCCCACGAAGCCGTAGATGTTACTACCGGCCGCGTAGGACGATCCCTCGGGATCCCAACCTTTATGAGGCGTCCACAGGATGTAATTGCTCATCGACAGGTTGAGGCTTACTTTCTTCAGGAAAGTGCCTTCGAGGTATTTCTTCGGAATGTCGAATTTGACGTAAGCATTGCGCAATTTGAACCAGGAGCCGTCGCGCAATTGGGTTTCGGCAGCCCAAGTATAACGGCTGTAACGATACCAGTATTCGTTTTTCACCATGGTCAGGCTGTCGTTATCCACATATTGGCCGGGAGCCACCTCGATTACCGAATTGGGCCATACCACTTCGGTATAACGGTCTTCGGTTTCTTTGGAGTTACCGTTACGCGTGGCGGTACGAATGAAATCGTCGAAGATATCGCCGCCCTTGCGGTATTCGAGG
Source organism: Chlorobiota bacterium (assembly GCA_013153605.1). Taxonomy (GTDB): domain Bacteria; phylum Bacteroidota; class Bacteroidia; order Flavobacteriales; family Flavobacteriaceae; genus JAADED01. The sequence continues at coordinate 16,482 of JAADED010000074.1, forward strand.
GTAAAGCCGAATCCGAAATGACCGATGTTGAAGTGGTTGCCCACGCTGGCAATCCATTTGGGGAAGGCGTTACCTACCAATTTCACGCCCGACCAGTCGATTTGCGGTCGGTAACGGGAATCGAGAATCACTTTACCTTCTTCGTTATACAACCAGGTATATCCGTAAAGGGATCCCAAATAATCTCCTTCATAAACGCGTCCGTAAATCACGCCGGCATTTCCTTGTCCGAAAGGCACATAGGCAATGCCTTCTTTTACTTTTTCGGCTTTACCGCGATGATAAGTATAGTTCACCGTGGTATTCCAGCCGAATTTTTCTTTATTAATCCAATACATACGACCGGTAAATTCATGACCCCAGCTGTGAAGCGTACCCACATTACCGTAAAGTCGGATAATACCCGAGGAATAAGGAGTGGGTGCATACATCAACATGTTCAGGTTCATGATGTCATAATAGGTATAGTCCAAACGCAATCGGTTATCGAAGAAACGCAAATCGAACCCGATTTCCTTGGTGATTTGACGTTCGGGTACGGCGTTAATATCTCCCTCGCTTCGGTCTTTATAGGTACCGAGCACATCATTAGGCAGGGTAAAGGTAGAAAAATATTGACCCAGAACGCCCGGACGGGCATCTTTACCCACTTCCGCATAGGAAAGGCGCAATTTACCGAAGGAGAAGATGTTTTCTTCCTGATCGATCAGGTCATGGAACACAAATGCCAAACTAATCGAAGGATAGAAGAAGGAGCGGTTTTTCTTAATCAATGTGGAAGTCCAGTCGTTACGTCCGGTTAAGTTTAAGAACAAACGATCTTTGTATTCGAAGTTTGCGTCGGCAAAAATACCCATTAATCTATAGCGCAAGGTTCGTTCGATTACCGTGAAAGTCGTGGTATTGGAGATATGGTAGAAATCGGGTAATACGAATGTTTGTCCTCGCGTAAGCAATTGATTGCGTTTCCAGGCCAAAGCATCTATACCTCCCCGGACGGTAAGGGTAAAATCTTTACCCAATGGAGTAAAGTATTCCAACATGGCATTCCCGGTCAACTGACGGAATTTGTAGTCGCCCAAGAACGCATATCCATTCACTTGAGTACCCACGTCCAAATCGGGAGGTACAATACGGCTTTGGGCATCGGTATAAGTATCGATACCACCCTTGAAGATAAATTTCAACTTATCCGTAAACATGTGGGTAAAGAGCAAGGAACCGATATAACGGTTTACGTCCGAAGTAAGGCTGCTTATATAGGCATAATAGCGGGGGTTATCGATCCAATAAGGAGTATAATTCCACGAACGGCCGTCCGGCCCCCAAATGCGCAACAAGTCGAACGAAGTGCTCCAATACGCCAGGGAGCTCATAATGGACTTGTCCCCGTTGATGGGGTAAAGGTTGTGGGTATAAATGTAGTTGTTATTGAATTGAATACTGGATTTGGAGGATAATTTATATTGTCCTTTGGCCAGAATGGAAATTTTGTTGTAGGTGGTATAAGGCACCACGCTTTTGGCATACTGATGGGTGACCGAACCGTAGTAATTCATTTTTTCCGTTCCGCCGCGCACGCTGAAGTTGTTGTCGTACATGACACCCGTACGGAAAAATTCATCGTAAATGTTGTGGAAATAAATGGTTTGGTCGAAATCGTCGGCATAACGAGGCCCCCATGTATGGAAGCTATAAGTGGCGCCGTTGATCAACCACACCCCTTTGCCGGGCCCGTATCCGCGATCCTGAACCGGGTTAATGTTGGGATGGTTTGGATCCATCGTAGCTTTGGCCAACTGGCGATAACCTTCGCGCCACATGGTTTGGGGCTCGAACCATTTGGTGATGTGATTGGTAGTGATCTTGGAATTAAAAGTGAACGTAGGTTCTCCTCTCACGCCTTTTTTGGTGGTAATCACGATCACGCCGTTGGCCCCCATCAATCCGTAAAGGGCGGTGGCTGCAGCACCTTTGAGGAAAGTGATGCTTTCAATGTCTTCGGGCGGAATGTCAAGACCGCGGTTGGCAAAGGATACCTGTTGCAAATAGCTGGGCGCGTTGGTTCCCGCACTGGGCAAAATCAACGAACTGGCATCGATATTGTTGCTCACGGGAATACCGTCCACCACAATTAAAGGTTGGTTATTTTGATTGGGGTCGAGCGAGCTCAAACCGCGAATGAGAATATCCACACCCGAACCGGGCACACCCGAGGTTTTTTGAATAAGCACGCCCGATACCTCGCCTTGCAAGCTGGTAAACGGGTCGGTTTGGGCCACTTTCATGTGGTCCACCTTCACTTCTTGCACCGCATAACCCAAGGATTTTTCTTCCTTTTTAATACCCATAGCCGTAACCACCACTTCTTCCAATGCTTCGGCCGAGGGTTCCAGCACCACGTTGTAGGTACCTCCTTTGGTTACCTTGATTTCTTTGGGCTTATAACCCATGTAGGAAAATACCAACGTGGAACCCGCCGGCACCTTGAGCCGGTATTTACCGTCAAAATCGGTGGTGGTTCCGCGGGTGGTTCCTTTCACTACAATATTCACACCCGGAAGGGGTTCTCCGGACACATCTTTCACAGTCCCGCTGACTGTTACCTCCTGGGCCCACATCCATGAGAACGCCAAGAGGAAAATTCCTGCCAATAAGTGTTTTACTCGCATAAGGCCTTCATTTTGCGTGTAACCCAAATATAATAATTTTTTTCTAACAAAACCCTATACTTATATCATTTTTTTAAAAAGGCCGTCCCCGTTTTTCCGTGAGTTTAAAACCATTTTCTGATGGTGGTATTATAATCCAAATAATATATGGCTTTGATAATGAAGTAGTGATATTGAGGCATGTCGAACAGCAAGTTCAAATTTTCGGTATAAGACAAGGCGGGATCCGCCCGGTCCGTTTGCAAATTGTTGCGATAAAGCAGGGTGAGCTGAGAGCCCGGAGCGAATTCCCATGTATATCCGAAATCGAAATTCCACACGTTAAAGTTCAAATCGTCGGAGCGGGGACCGGGATGAACGGGGCGCAAGGTGCCATCGTCGCGCAAGAGAAAATAGGCGTCGTAGGTTACCGGTGCCCAATAATGGCGGAAACTGAGGTTTAAGGCCGATTTGACGGTAAAATAATAGCTTCCTTCCAATTTTTGGGAGACGATTTTTTTGTCCCGGTTGCCGAACAGGATGTTTCCGTCCCGCAAGACGGTGACGAACCCTTTTTCGTCAAAAACTTTTTCGAAATGAAACTGGTAATTCAGCACCAATCGATTGGTGGGTCGAAGGCGGGGCTTAAGCCGGAAAAAATATCCCTTCCCGCAAGTATGTAAGTAGGCATGGCCGCCCGCACCGGCATCCAAGGCCGCCTTTTTGCGATAATCGGTGGAAATAAAGGCATGATACCGCACTTTGGCGGGGTCCAGATAAAAACGCCCCGGTACGCGGGGTTCGTAATAATCTTTGGTATCGGAGATCCAACTGAGGCGTCCGCCGAAGCTCAAATATTTTTTGGTGGTGGCGAAAATACCCGCGCTGACGTCTTTGCGGAAAATGCCGTAGGGTTTGTACAAATGATCCAATCCCACGTCCACCGAAAACCGGAAGGCGTTAAACCGGCGAGTGGGTTGAAGGATGCGGTAACTATAGAAGAAATCGTAAATCACATAATTGTTTCGCCGCATAAAACCCAGGTCGCGGTTGTCGTACTTGGTGTCGGAAAAGAGAAATTCGTGGCCCAATTCATGTTTACCCCATCGCTTGGAGAGGGCGGTGCGATTGAAAAATCCGGGCGTCACCACGGTGTCGAAAATGAAAGACACGCTGGATTTACCGTCCACCTGAAGGGTATGGTTCATCAAATACAAAGTAAAAAAGCCCGTTACCACGTCGGCATCGCGAAAATCGCCGGCCCGCCAGGTGGAGGTGTTCATCACTCCCGCCGAATTGCCCTTGCCGAAGGCATAATCCACCACCGCCACGTTATAATTGGTATAAGGGGCGGTCAGGATCTTCCGGGTTTCTCCCGTCACGGTATCCCTCAATACGGCTTCGGCCTTGCGCGTGATGGCGTTGAGCACGCCGATTCCCCATCCGTCTTTGGTACGTCCCGAAATTTTGACGGCATTCAGCAGATTGGTTTTGGCCGGATTTTCCAAAATAATTTCGGTGGGCAATTTCTCGTAATAAGGGCGGTAATAATCGATGGGTCGCGACCCGATGCGGCGGGAATAAAAGGTGTATCCGTGTTTAAAAAGTTGCATGCCTTCTGTAAAGAAAGGGCGGTTTTCGCCGTAAAATTGCTCGAACGGGCCCAGGTTTAACACAATATCGTCATAAGGAACGTCGCTGAAATCGGGAATCAGAGTCATGTCGAGCGTAAAGTTTTCGTTCAGCCCGTATTTCAAATCCATTCCGAAGGCCGGATGCCATTCGGTGTTGCTTTGATATTTCACGAATTTGGAAGTAAAATAAGGATACAAACTCAGACGAACGGGAGGCTTGATGTGCTTAATCCCTTTGAGGCGTCCCATAAAAAGGAGAAGATCGCCCTTTTTGGTTTTGTCGATTTTGATCCATGAATATTTTTTGCGCGTGCGCACCACTTCGCGCGTAAAATTCACCGCCCATTCCTGCTCTTCGGCCCGGGGAAACCGCAACGCCGAATAGGGGATGGCCATTTCCACCACCCAACCTCGGTCCGTAATGCGCACGGCGGAATTCCATACCGCATTCCAGGAAAAATCGGTGCGATCGCTCCGCCATTGCATCCCGTCGATTTGGGTGCCCGAAGCGCTCACTCCGAACAAATAGTTGTTGCCCGGCGCTTTAAAGGGATTGACCGCAAAGAAAAACATATCCGACATGGTCCACTGGTCGCGCAACCCGAACCGGCGGGCAATGGTCGAAGGGTCGGGATCATACATCACGGCAAGGAGGTAAATGCCCGTATCGTCGTAACCTATGCGCACTTCGGTGCGATATTCGGGCGGGGCCGGCGTCCCGTTACCGGGTTCGTATTCGTAAAACCCCGTAGCGGGGGGCGCCTTTTCCCATTGAGGATCGATTTTGGCGTCTATTTTGGGAGGTTGGTCGAAGCGTACGGCATAAGCCGTTTTTATTTCCTGGCCCCACATCCATGCGCATCCCGCCAGCCAGATGCTCCATGCAATCAATGTCCGCATATAAGTTTTGATTCTGTCCGGTTACAAATATAACATACCCGCCGCGATTTTATTGCACCGCTCGGGAAATCATCCGGCGCCCGTATCGAACCGAAAGGGGGGATTGCTTACGCCGTTCCCGTAGAAGAGCGATTCATCGGGATTTTTTCCACACATACCTCGCTCCCGCGGTAAAGAAAGCGGTGGCGGCGGCCAGTAACAGATAATAAAGGCGAAATTTCCATTCCCGCGCCGCAAACAGGGCGATATAAAGATTTTGAAGGGTTACCGCCAATCCCAACACGAAGAGGAGAGCGGCACCGATGCGCCGGAGGTTCACGGTCTTTTTTTGTTTTTGGAAGGTTTGCGCAAATACAAACGGTTTCGGCCGTAATCGATCACGGCCTCGGCGGCGTTCAACACATCGGCTCCCAGGATGCCGTCCAGCTCGGTTCCCGAATAATTCAACTCATCAATAATATGGTTGATATCCATCGCAATGACCGGAAACATGCCGCCCTTCCATTTTTTGAGGGCAATGCGATTCCATCCCGCAAACCGCACGTCCAACTCCCCGGGTGCGGCTCCGTAAGCAATCACTTCGGGCCCGTCGGCGGGAGTTTCCATACCGAACTTTTCCATCTTGCCATGGTCCACCACCGTGGTGGACGAACCCGTATCCACGATAAAATGTCCGGGCACCCCGTTGATTTTGACTTCCACGAAATAGTGGAAACTACGGCCTCCCGGCGGTATGATTTTCTTCAGCTTCACTCCGCGGTATCCGCGCGAATAAAGGAAATTTTTGAGCGGGTCTTTGCGTTTTTTCTTTTTCTTTTTCATTCGGGCGCTTGTCTGTAAAAGTTCAAATAATGAGGCAAACGTTTTTTAAACCCTTGCAACAGCTTGTCGTATTTGGGCAAAATGTTCATCTGGTCGGCCAGGAAATATTGGGCTTTGAAAGAATCGAAATCCTTGTACATCACCCAAACTTCCCCTTCATTGTTTCGGAAAATCAGGATGCGGAAAGGCAAATCGTATGCCGCTTCGGGATTCTCGCGGATCAACAGGCCCATTTCCTTGGGATGGCCGAACAAAGCCAACACCGTGGGATTCATCTCGAATTCGATGTTATCCACCGTGGCGGCGCGGTGAAAATCCACGAACCGGGGATAAAACATCCCTTCTTCTTCCAAATAATCTTTGAAAGCCCTGGCCACGTCGGTTACGGTGGCATCTTCCACTTTAAACATTTGGTACCGGAGGGCCGAAGGGTCTTTTTGGGTGATTTTTTCTTCGAATTGCGGTGTTTTTTCCGCTTCGCGGCGGCATCCGGGCATTAGTGTCATTAGGAGGGCCGTTCCTATCCAAAGGAGGTGTTTTTTCATTTTTCCAGTTTGTTTTTGATTTGGTCCAACAAATTTAATGCATCTACGGGTCTCAGGTTATCGATATCGGTTCGGAGGATCATATCGCGAATTTCTTCCAGCAAAGGATCGTCCAGCTGGATGAAGCTGAGTTGTACCGGTTCTTCGCGCCGGAGGGGCTTATCCTCTTTGGAGTGCCGGTGGGTTTCTTCCAATTGCTTGAGCATTTTTTCGGCTTTGCGAATCACGTAGGAGGGCATGCCCGCCAATTTGGCCACGTGAATGCCGAAGCTGTGGGCGCTCCCGCCGGGACGCAATTTACGCATGAAAATCACCCGCCCGTCGTGCTCTTTGACCGATACGTGAAAATTTTTGATCCGCGGAAACCATTTCTCCATTTCGTTGAGCTCATGGTAATGGGTGGCAAACAAAGTTTTGGGACGGGCCGGATGTTCGTGCAAGTATTCGGCAATGGCCCAGGCGATGGAAATGCCGTCGTACGTGCTGGTGCCCCGCCCGATTTCGTCCAACAATATCAGCGATCGCGGCGACAGATTGTGGAGGATGCTGGCCGTTTCGTTCATTTCCACCATAAAGGTGGATTCCCCCATGGCAATGTTGTCGCTGGCCCCCACCCGGGTGAAAATCTTGTCGATGATGCCGATATCGGCGGACCGGGCGGGCACGAAACTTCCCATTTGGGCCATAAGTACGATCAATGCCGTTTGGCGCAAAAAGGCTGACTTGCCCGACATGTTGGGGCCGGTGATGATGAGGATTTGTTGGCGCTCGCGGTCCAAATACACGTCGTTGGCCACATAGGTTTGATCTTCGGGCAAATGGCGCTCGATCACGGGATGCCGCCCTTGTTTGATATCCAAGGCATACCCGTCGTTCATCGAAGGGCGTACGTAATAATTTTTGACCGCCGTTTTGGCGAAGGAGAGCAATACGTCCAGGCGGGCCAGCACGCGGGCGTTTTGCTGGATACGCTCCACATAAGGTTTGATTTGTTCGAGCAAACGCCGGTAGAGGCGCTCTTCGAGGGCCAGAATTTGCTCCTCGGCGCCCAGAATTTTGGTTTCCAATTCTTTAAGCTCGGGAGTGATATATCGCTCCGACGCCGTCAGCGTTTGTTTGCGTACCCAGTCCGAAGGGACCCGCTCTTTGTATTTGTTTCGGACTTCCAAATAATAACCGAATACGTTATTGTATCCGATTTTGAGCGAGTGAATGCCCGTCCGGGCGATTTCCCGTTGAAGGATGGCGTCGAGCATGCCTTGGGCATCGCGGCTGACGGCCCTGAGTTCGTCCAATTGGGGCGAAACTCCCTCGGCAATGACGCCTCCCTTGTTTAACTGGGCGGGCGGGTCGGGGACCAAAGTGGTCGATATGAGGCGTTGCAATTCTTCGAGTGCATGAAGGGATTCTCCTATCTCGCGCAAGGCCCCTTCGGAATGGGCCGACAAAGCTTCTTTGATCGGCACCGTATGGCGCAGGGCACGATTCAGCTGGACCGTTTCGCGGGGATTGGCCTTACCCGTCACGATGCGGGAAAGCATACGTTCCTGATCGCCCACGGACTTGAGGTGGGCCGACAGCTTTTCGCGCAAGGCGTCGTCGCGCACCAAAGCTTCGGTTACGTCCAGCCGTTTTTCGACCGCCTCCCTGTCCTTGAGCGGAAACAGAATCCACCGCCGCAACAGGCGGCCGCCCGGAGGAGTAAGGGTTTTGTCCAATACGCCCAAAAGGGTGGCTTCCTTGCCGTGGGGGCTGTCGAGCAATTCCAGATTGCGCACCGTAAAATCGTCCATCCATACATACTGGTCGTCGGTGAGGCGGCGAATGGCCCTGATGTGATCGGTGCGGTCGTTGAGGTTTTGTTTGAGGTAATGCAATATGCTTCCGGCGGCTATCACCCCTTCGTCCAAATCGTGAATGCCGAACCCTTTCAACGAAGCGGTTTCGAATTTGGCGCGCAATAATTCCTCGGCGTAATCCCGTTGAAAAACCCATTCGTCGAGAGGATAGGTATAAAATTCTTTTCCGAAGGTTTCTTCGAACAGACGGCGGTCGGGACGGGAGAAGATGATTTCTTTGGGCGCAAAATGACGCAACAATTTGCCGATATACTCCTTTCCGCCGCGGGTTACGTAAAACTCGCCGGTGGACACGTCCGTCAAAGCCAATCCGATGTACTTTTTGCCGAAATATACGGCGGCCAAAAAATTGTTCTTGTCCTTGTCCAACACCGTATCGCTGTAGGCAAGGCCGGGGGTAACCACTTCGGTCACGCCCCGTTTAACGATTTTTTTTGCCTTTTTGGGGTCTTCCAGTTGTTCGCAAATGGCCACGCGATGTCCCGCCCGCACCAGCTTGGGCAAATAGGTGTTGAGCGCATGATAGGGAAATCCGGCCAAGGCGGTATCGGCTTCGGAGCCGTTGCCCCGCTTGGTGAGCACGATGCCCAAGGTTTCGGCCGTCTTCACCGCATCGTCGCCGAAAGTTTCGTAAAAATCCCCCACCCGGAACAGCAAGAGGGCGTCCGGGTATTGCCGCTTGATGCGGTAGTATTGTTGCATCAAAGGAGTACGTTTATCTTTGGCGGCCAATGCGTCGCAAATTTTTACGAAAATACGCAATTTTCGGGTTGTGCATCTCCGGCTCTCCCCTCCCCCTTCGCGGGATTTTTTTATATTGCGGCAAAGCGCGGCATGGAATCTTTGGAGATTTTTTTGCATACCGAAACATGGTTGGCCCTTCTCAGCCTCACGGTATTGGAAATCATCCTGGGAGTGGACAACATTTTGTTTATCTCCATCCTCACCGCCAAATTGCCGCGTCATCGGCAATCCAAAGCCCGCCGTCTTGGTTTGATGTTCGCTTTGTTATTCCGCATTCTCTTCCTTTTGGCCATCAGCCTCATTATTCGCTCCACCCGCCCATTGGTCACGGTGATGGGTTTTGCCCTCAGCGGACGCGATTTGGTATTATTGGCCGGCGGATTGTTTCTCCTTTATAAAAGTACCAAAGAAATCCACGAAAAAGTAACGGGCAGTACGCCCAGATTGGCCAAAGAGCCGCGCCGGGTATCGCTCACGTCCGTGGTGATTCAAATCGTATTATTGGACATCGTCTTCTCCTTCGACAGCATTCTTACCGCCATCGGCCTTACCGACCATGTGATCGTCATGATCGTGGCGGTCATTATTTCCATGATTATCATGATCCTCTTTATCGACACCGTGGGCGATTTCATCATCAAACATCCCACACTCCAGGTATTGGGGTTGTCTTTCCTGGTGATGATCGGCACTTTGCTCATTGCCGAAGCTTTTCATTACGAAATTCCCAAAGGTTATGTATATTTTACCTTCTTTTATTCGTTTATTATAGAGATGATCAACATGCGCATACGCGACAACAAAAACTAATGCCATGGAAAACACCCATGTACAAGGAACGGATTTTGACACGGCGTACAAAATTTACAAGCCCGAGCAAATCGTCCGCATTCTCGAAAAAGAGAAAGGCGACGGAAAAGTAACCGACTTCCAATGGTTGAAGCGGGGTGAGGAATATTTTGAAGTCTTTATTATTAAAATGCCTTCCGGTGAGCTTAAGAAGGTTTATTTTAACGTTACCGATTTACTTCATCTTTATTAGCGCCCAAGGGCAACAATTGGCCCTACTGAAATACAAGGGCGGCGGCGATTGGTATGCCAACCGGCGCACTTCGTTGCCCAACCTGATCGCTTTTGCCCGGGCCCACGGGTTTGCATTGGAACCCGAACAGGCGGTGGTGGAGAGCGACAGTCCCGAAATTTTTCGTTACCCCTTCGTGCACATGACGGGACACGGAAGGGTGTATTTCGACGAAAACGACATTCGCAATTTGCGGGCCTACCTGGAAGCGGGCGGATTCCTCCATATCGACGACAATTACGGAATGGACCCCTACATTCGCCGCGAACTCAAAAAGCTGTTTCCCGACAAGGAATTACAGGAATTGCCCGCCGATTTCGAGCTGTTTCACAACTTCTTCGAGTTCCCGGAAGGATTGCCCAAAATTCACGAGCACGACGGCAAACGGCCTCAAGCTTTCGGCATCTTTATCGACGGACGGTTGGCGGTCCTTTATACCTACGAAACCGATTTGGGCGACGGCTGGGAAAGCTACGAAGTTCATCACGACCCGCCCGAAAAACATGAAGCCGCCCTTAAAATGGGAGTGAACATCCTGTACTATGCTTTCACCCATTGACCCATGCGCCGGCTGATCAAAAACATCCGCCAGTTGGTTCAGGTGCGCGACCGCGTGCCGCCGCCTTTGCGGGGAGACGACATGGACCGCTTGCCCGTGATCGAAAATGCATATCTGATTATTGAAGACGGAGTAATCGCCGATTACGGTCCCATGGAGGCCCTCCCCTCCTCCGACGCCGACCGCATCATCGACGCTTCGGGCCGATTGGTGTTGCCGGCATGGATCGACAGCCATACCCATGCGGTGTTCGCCCGCCCCCGTTACGGGGAGTTTATCGATAAAATCAAAGGTTTGAGTTATGAAGAAATCGCCCGGCGCGGAGGGGGCATCGTCCGGTCGGCCGAAGCGTTGGCCGCCATGTCCGAACAAGAACTTTTCGAACGGGCGATGCGCTATGTGGAAGCCGCTCGAGCCTACGGAACGGGCTTGATGGAAATCAAATCGGGATACGGGCTCTCCACCGATGCCGAGCTGAAAATGTTGCGCGTGATCCGCCGTTTGGGACGCGAAAGCGGCATTCCGGTCAAAGCCACCTTTCTGGGAGCCCATGCCGTGCCGCCCGGCATGACGCGAAAGGAATACGTGCGACTTATTATCGACGAGATGTTGCCGGCCGTAGCGCGCGAGCATTTGGCCGATTATGCGGACGTATTTTGCGAAGAAGGTTACTTTACCCCCCGCGACATGGACCTTATCCTGGGCGAAGCGGCCCGGTACGGGCTCAAACCCAAAGTCCACGTGAATCAATTCCACGCCCTGGGCGGGGTGGAAGTGGCCGTACGGCACGGGGCGGTATCGGTGGACCATTTGGAAGTTATGACTCCCGGGGATTTCGAAATCCTGGCCGACAGCGAAACCATTGCCACCGTCCTTCCCGGATGCTCCTTCTTTTTGGGCATCCCCTACGCCCCGGCCAAAGAGATGATTGCCCGCGGCATCGCCGTAGCCGTAGCCACCGATTTCAATCCCGGCTCGGCCCCTTCCTGGAGCATGCCCATGGCGGTGGCCCTGGCGGTGATCAAACAAAAACTCACTCCCGAACAAGCCATCAATGCCGCCACCGTAAATGCCGCCCACGCCCTCGAAGCCGCCGATCGGGCCGGCATGATTCGACGGGGCGCACCCGCACGCCTGTGGATCTCGCAACCCATGGAACACTACGGCGAAATTCCCTATTATTTCGGGACCAATCCCGTGGGACACATTCTCGAGTTTTGAAGCTTGCCGCGAGCGTGCTACCGCTTTTGCATAAGCATGGAGAGGTTTTAGAAAAAAATCTTTATATTTGTTTTACAAAATCAAAAACTTACCGCCATGAGCAAATTCGATGAAGTAGTAGAAAAAGCCATCGCGCAATTGAACAGCGTGGGTATCAAAGACGTGGACGAAACCCTGTTGCGCGCCATCGTGAAATCGCAAGGCCCTTCGGTGTACTTGCGGGATGCTTCGTTGGTGTCGTGTGCCGATGCCGGTGAACTCAAGCGCGTGGAAGACAACTTCCTGGTGAAAAAACTCGGCGTGACGGACCAAACCACCATCGACAACGTGCTGAAAAAGGCGTGCGACAAATTCAGCGACGTACGTCAAAAAATGCGTGTGGCCTTTTATTACTACATTGTGAAAGAGCTGGGCAAGGAAAGCAAATTCGTGTGACCCTTTCCCGACCGCACACACGAACGCCCGCCCCTTCGTCGAGAGGCGGGCGTTCTGCTTATACGCGAATATCTTTTTAGCGTTTAATAAACGGAACCGTCCGTACGCCGTCTTTCCAATAAATTCGCCACAGATACATCCCTTTGGCCAGGGAAGAGGTATTGAAATACAAGCGGCGCGCCCCTTCGGTTTCCATCCGGAAAATCAACTGGCCGTCGGGTGAAATCCATTCCACCGCCGTAACGGGCTCGGAACTTTCGAGGGTTACCTCTCCGTCGGAAGGGTTGGGATACAAATTGAGGGCTACCTCGCGCACGGCCGAAGGCGCGCCCAAGGTGCCCGTAATGCGCAAATTGTCCACCACCGCCCCTTCGCCGGTTACGTAATTGTCGGAAGCCATCACGAAGCGAAGATACACGCGGGGCTCTCCCGAAAGGAAATCCAAAGAATGCGAATAGGTGCGGAACGTGGCGTCCGTACCCGACCACTGGCCGCCCACGCAAGCCCCTTGCACCGAAGAATTGTTGTACCACGAAGGATCCGAAGCGCTTCCCAAAATATACCACCGGTATCCGTCCACCGAATATTCCATGTAAAGGGCATCCCAATTGTTTTCGATATCGAATGCCAGATCGAAGGAAATTTCCAAGTCGCGGTAACCGGAAAAATCCAGGCAAGGCAAATAGAGGTAATCCCGCCGGGTGTTTGAGTACCTGCCGTCGGCATCGGTGCAATAGGCCCGCTGTCCCGAAGCGGCCGAACCCAATACGGTACCCGAGGGTACGGCCAATTCCCATTCCGATATGTCGCGGGTCGATGCGGTAGCCAAAGTATGGGCGTCGCTTTCGAAATCCAAATACATTCCCGGCATGCCGGACATGTTTACGAAAAAGGAATAAACCCTTGTATTGTTACCGGGCACCCTGTCGCCGGGAACGCTCACCGAGAAGGTGCCCGTCATCGAGCCTCGGGCGGATCCCCAGTCCAAAACCAGGTCCACAAAGGCTGTATCCCCGGGACGCAATACGCCGGTTCGCGTTCCCGAAAAAGTATGAATGCCGTCGTTCCACGAATAATCGAAAGAAGTGATGTCTTGCAAGCCCGCATTTACCACCGGCACGGAGAGGCTATGTACCGTATCGCAACCATACGTGCCGGAGGTTCGGCGTCCGCCCACGGCCAAATCCCTCTCGGCTGGATAGCGGTTGACGGGCGTCACCCACACGCTTCGCCCGAAAGTGGCGGCATATAAATACCCCGCGGTTTCGTCCACCTCCAAATCATACACCAAGGTACGGGGCAACCCGTTCGAAAACAATTCCCAGGGCGCATCGCCTTCTTTGCGATATACGCCCAAATCCGTGCCCGCATACAAAACGGGCGGATCGCTGTAAGGATGATAAACCACCTTGTTTACGCGCACGCCTCTCGGCAATCCGGCGGAGACGTCCGACCAGGAGCCGCCCGCATATTTCCATACTTTGTCGAATACTGCCACCCAAAGGGTATCGTCCGTAGCATGCTTGGCCACGCTTTTGATTCGCCGGAAAAAGGTGTGCAACAAACTAAAACTTTGTCCTCCGTCGCGGCTGACGTACAAATTATTAAGCACCCCCGCCCACATGCGGGTCGAATCGGCAGGGTCGAAAGTCAACACGTCGGCGGGATCGGAAAAGCCGGCTTGCTGAATGCGGGTCCAGGAATTACCGTCCAACCGGTAGAGATAATAGGTGGCCGCATAAAACCGTCCTTGCATGTCCACCGCCACCGGCACCACCCAGCTTCCCATTTCGGGAATTTGGAGAATGGGACGACCGGAAATTCCCCCGTCAAAAGTTTCATATCCCGAATATCCGTAATACAACAGGCTGTAGGCATGGAAAGGATTGCGCGGATCCGCGGCATTGTCCATTCCGTCGCCTCCGTGATAAATATTCCAGGTAGAGCCTCGCTTGGCTATGCCGCCGTTATCTTGCAATCCGCCGTACACGGGCAAGACGTCGCTGTTTTTGCCTACGGACAACCGGTATACTTGCGAAACGGCCATTCCGTCGTGCAAGGGGGTGAAATGCAAGCCGTCGTCGGTGCTTTTGTAAATCCCTCCGTCGGTACCCACATAAAGCACGCCGTTGAAATAACGGATAAAATGAATATCCGCATGGGTATAACGCTCGTCTTCCACATACCAGGAATTGTGGGTGGTAAACGAATCGCCTCCGTCGGTGGAAATCATCAGGTTGAGTTCTCCCTTAAAGATCAAATCGGGATTGGTATCCGACACTCCTATTTCCAAATCGTACCAGGATTGGCGGCTGTCGATCAGATTGTCGGTTTCGGCAGTTCGGGTAAAAGAAAGTCCGCTGTCGCGGGATACGTAAAATCCTTCAAAGGTATTGCCGCTTTTGGCAAATACATACACCCGCGAAGGATCGGCGGGAGTCACATCCATCACCATCCGGTCCACCCCGCTCAGGGGCAACCCGCGGGTGACCTGTTGCCAGGTTTGACCTCCGTCGGCCGAGCGGTAAAACCCGACGGGATTTTCGGTGGCCGCATACAAAATTTGCGGATCGGAAGGATGCAACCGCAAGTTGCGGCATCTTCCGTCGAGCACCCGTTGCCAGGTGGCACCCGCGTCGGACGATCGCCATACGCCGTGCGAAGTGGCCGCCACAATCACGGAGGATTGGCCGTGCGGAATGACAATGTCGGATACGAACGCACTTCCGCTGACGGGAAGGGTCAGATGTTGCCACGTTCGGCCTCCGTCGGTGGATTTGAACATCCCCCGGGAGGGACCTTGCCAAGCATCGTCGTCTCCGGTTCCTATGTAAATTACTTGCGGATTCAAAGGATCCAATGCGATTCCCGACACCCCGGGAGCCGCCAATTCGTCGGTCAAGGGCATCCAGGTGGCCCCGCCGTCCACGGTCTTCCACAATCCGCCGGCAGGCGCACCCGCATAAATCACATCGGGATCGGTGGGGTCCACCACAATGACGTTGATTCGCCCTTTACCTTCCATTCCGCCGGTGCGGGTATAGGCGGTTTCGCCCAAGAGTTGCCAATTGCTCCGGTCGGTAGCCGGGCGGGAGGTAAGTTCCCGATTCAATGCCCGGGACCATGATTCCGAGGGGTCTATGCCCGCTTCGGCATAATCTTGCCAAAAATAGCGGGTCCGTTCAAAAGGCTTTAACCCCGAACCTTTGGACAATCCCGTGAGGCGGGGCCACAGGGAATCGCGGGATGAAAATATTTGCTCCAAGGCATTCGCCCAACCTGTATGCGAACGGGCCGGATATTCTTTCCAAGGATCTTCTTGAGCGTAAAACGGTCCCGTAAGCCAAAAAAACAAAAGGCCGATCCACAAGGAGCGGCGCCAAAACGGATGTCGAATCTTCATTTTCTACAATTTCAAATTTTCCAAATATAGCCAAAATAATTCGGCGAATAAAAAAAGCCGGAAGGCGCGGGCCTCCCGGCGGTTGAATTTTATACAAAGAAAGCGGTTAGGCGATAATGGGTGCCAAAATCAGGGCCACCACAGACATAAGCTTGATCAAAATATTGAGCGAAGGACCGGACGTATCTTTGAAAGGATCGCCCACCGTATCGCCCGTTACGGCGGCGGCATGGGCTTCGGACCCTTTGGTGAGTTTTTTTCCGTCCACTTCCACTCCTTCTTCGATCATTTTCTTGGCATTATCCCAGGCACCTCCCGAATTGGCTTGGAATATGGCCATCATTACGCCGCTGACCATCACGCCGGCCAGCAGGCCGCCCAACATTTCGGGACCTCCGAGGAAGCCCACCACCACCGGAGTGAGAATGGCCACCAATCCGGGCAATACCATTTCGCGTAACGATGCTTTGGTGGAAATTTCCACGCATTTTTCGTATTCCGCATATTCATCGGCGCTTTCGAAGGCTTTGCGATCTTCCTCGCTCCACTCTTCTTCGGATTTGCCCGCATATTTTTTCATCAGTTGCAAGGCTTTGTTCAGTTGCGGAATTTGTCGGAACTGACGGCGCACTTCGTCGATCATGTCTTTGGCCGCCCGACCCACGGCTCCCATGGCCATGGACGAGAAGAGGAAGGGCAACATTCCGCCGATCAACAAACCGGCCATTACTTTGGGATCCGACACGTCGATTTTTTCCACTTTGGCCGTTTGCATGTAAGCGGTAAACAAGGCCAGGGCGGTCAATGCCGCCGAACCGATGGCAAACCCTTTACCGATGGCGGCGGTGGTGTTACCCACGGCGTCCAACTTATCGGTACGGGCACGCACCTCTTTGGGCAATTTGGACATTTCGGCGATACCTCCCGCGTTATCGGCGATAGGACCGTAAGCGTCCACCGCCAGCTGGATACCCAAGTTGGACAACATACCCACCGCGGCCAAAGCGATGCCGTACAAGCCGGCTAAATAATACGCTCCCACGATGGCGGCCGCCAAAATGAGAATGGGAATGGCGGTGGATTGCATACCTACACTCAAGCCCGCAATAATATTGGTGGCGGGACCCGTGGTGGACTGGCGAACGATGCGCCAAACGGGTTTTTTATACGTACCGGTGTAATATTCGGTGACCATGCCGATGGCGATTCCCGCCAACAATCCCAACACGATGGCCAGAAATACGCCCGTGGCGGTGTAGGTACGCCCGCCGTATTCCCATTTTTCGGGAAGGAAATAGTTGACGATAAACCAGGAAGCCGCTATCATGATCACGCCCGCGATGATTTCGCCGCGGTTAAGGGCCTTGTGGGGACTGCCTCCTTCTTTCACCTTGACGAAAAAGCTTCCGATAATGGAACTGATAATACCGGCCGCCGCCAACACCAAAGGCAACAGCACGGGATTCAACGACCCGTTAAAAGGTTCGGCTTCGATGAAGAGAGCGCCCAGGACCATGGCACTGATAAGCGACCCCACATAAGATTCGAACAGGTCGGCACCCATACCGGCCACGTCGCCCACGTTATCACCCACATTGTCGGCAATGGTGGCGGGGTTCAGCGGATGGTCTTCGGGAATGCCGGCTTCCACCTTACCTACCAGGTCGGCACCCACATCGGCGGCTTTGGTATAAATACCGCCGCCCACACGGGCAAACAGGGCGATGGACGAAGCGCCGAAAGAAAAGCCGGTGATGACGGTAATCACCTTATGCAAATCCCACTCGAATACATCGTGGTAAAGGATAAAGAGCAAGGAAAGCCCCAAAATACCCAAACCTACCACGGCCAAGCCCATTACACTACCGCCGGCAAACGCCACTTCCAAAGCTTTACCCAAGCTCTTGCGGGCCGCGGCCGCCGTACGTACGTTGGCATTGGTGGCCACACGCATGCCGATAAACCCGGCCAAGGCCGACGAAAAGGCTCCCAAAATAAAGGAGACTCCGATCAACCACGAGGACTCCACCGGGTCGGCCGAAATGGCCAGCAATACGAAGACCACTAAGATGAATATAATCAACACCTTGTATTCGGCCATCAAAAACGCCATGGCCCCCCTCCGAATGTGGGAAGCGATGCGTTTCATCCGTTCCGTTCCGTAATCTTGTTTGGCGATCCAGCTCGAACGCCACCAAGTATAAGCCAATGCCAAAATACTGACAACCAGCACCGCATAAAGGATGGTCATATCCATAATCGTCGAAAATATTTTGGTGCAAATTTATAACTTTTTTATACCAAAACCGATAAGTTTTAAACTTCCCCTTTCGGAATTACCCGGGAACGAGCGAAAAAGCTCCGGGCCGGCAATTCGACTTTTGAATTTTCCCATATCTTTGTGAAAAGCTTGCAAACATTTCCGCTTATGTCTTTCGAATTGCTCCTTTTGATATTGGCCAATGCGATTTTTACTTATAAAGGATTGGAAGATCCGGTCTTTTTCGACAAATACAAATTCAATGTGTCCGCCATTCGCCGCGGCGAATATTACCGGCTGATCACCTCGGGTTTTCTTCACGGAAGTTGGACCCATTTTATTTTTAACATGCTCACCCTTTATTTCTTTTATCCTCCGCTCAAGCAATGGGTGGGCACGGGCGGCGCTCTGGCGATTTATTTTGCGGGTCTTATTTTGGGCAATCTGACGGCCTATTATTTTCACAAAGATCATCCCTGGTATTCGGCCATCGGCGCTTCGGGAGCGGTTAATGCGGTGGTGTTCGCCTCCATACTTTTCAATCCCGACGCCTCCATCATTATTTTCCCCATTCCCATTCCCATTCCCGCCATCCTTTATGCCGTGGGTTACCTTCTCTACACCACCTTCGGCATGAGCCGGCAATCGGGCATCATCGGCCATGAAGCCCATTTCGGAGGAGCGGCGGCCGGTATTTTGACCGCCGTTTTACTGGAACCGGCTCTTTTAAAAGCCCGAACCGGCATGCTTTTGGTATTGATTTTGGTAATCGTCGCAGGATTTTTCTTTGCCAAACAAAAGAAATTATGAGACGCATCTTACTCCTTATATTGACCGGCATTTTGTGGGGGAATGCGCTCAATTATGCCCAACAGGTATCCGCCCTTACGCGTAAATTCGTCACCGCTCCGGCGGTCCGGCATGCCTTAACGGGAATCGACGTACGGGAGATACCGTCGGGGAAGTCGGTGGTTTCGCGAAATGCCGACCGTTTGTTCGTACCCGCCTCCACCTTGAAATTGCTCTACGTCTTTTCGGCCCTCGACGAATTGGGCGACGCCCATACGCGAGCCACCCTCTTGCTGATTACGGGACCGGTCAAAAACGATACGCTCAAAGGTCATGTGATTATCCGAAGCGAAGGAGACCCTTCGTTCGGCGGAGCGGCGGATGCCAAATCTTTTCGGCGCCTTGCGGAAGAAATGTCGGCCGCCCTCCACCGGCTGGACATTAAAGTGATCGACGGAAACCTGGAACTCCAATTGCCGGCCAATCCCTATCCCGCCCACGGAAGCTGGCCCATCGAAGACATAGGCAATTACTACGGCACGGGATATTGGGGATTCAATTTTTTGGACAATACCTATTATTTATATTTGGACGCCCGCCAACCGGGACGGGTGCCCGAAATCGTACGAACGGAACCTTCGATTCCCCGTCTCCACATATACAATTTGGCCGTGACGGGACCTCCGGGGTCCGACGATACCGCTTATCTGTACGGCGACCCCACCTCCTTTACCCGCACGCTGATCGGATCGGTTCCCGCAACCGACACCCTCTACCGCCTCAAAGGAGGAATTCCCTATCCGCCGCTTACTTTTTTATGGATGTGGAAAGACCGGCTCGAAAACGAAGGCATAAGTTTGACGGGTAAATGGTTTGTACGTCCCAAACATATTACTTATCCGCGGGAGCAAACGATTTGGAGCCATACCTCGCCTCCGCTGAAGGAACTGGCCCGCCATACCTTGAACAAAAGCGTCAACCTCTACAGCGAAGCCATGGCCCGCTGGGTGATCGAAAAAGACCGCATGCAATCGGACCGCTATCTGAATAAAGACAGCCTCAACGCCTATTTCCGCCGCCGCGGATTCACCCTAATCGATTTGGAAGACGGAAGCGGCCTGGCCCCCGACAACCTGATCGCCCCGTCGGAACTCACGGCCTTTTTGGTTCGCCGGGTAGAGCAAGATGGTCTCGAGCGGGTATTGGACATCCTCCCCCATGCCGGCGAAGAAGGCTACGCAAAATATTTTCTGAAAGGAAGCCCCGTTCAAAACCGGGTTTGGGTCAAAAGCGGATCGGTGAGTAAAGTACGCAATTATGCGGGTATTTTTCGGGGAAAAAGCGGTAAATATTACGCCTTTGCGGTTATGGTGAACCACTTCGACACCTCCCATAAGGAGGTCAAACGCGCCATCGAAAGGTATGTGGAATCCCTGATAAACGCCTTGTAAGATCAGGCGGTGCCTTCGTCCGGCGAATCTTTTTTCTCTTCTTTACCGGCCCATTTGTCTTTCAGGTCGTCGGCCTTTTCTTCGAGATTTTCTTTGATTTCCTCCGCCTTACGAGCCAGCTCTTCGGTGGTTTCTTCCAATTTTTCTTTCAAACCGGCCGTTTTTTCACGAAGCTCGTCTTTCCATTCGGCGGCCTTTTCTTTGATTTCCTCCGTTTTTTCGGCCAATTCTTCTTTAAGCTCGTCGGCCTTTTCGGCCAATTCCTCTTTCACCTTTTCGGCTTTTTCCTTCCATTCGGACGCTTCTTCCTTGAGCTCTTCCAATTCTTCCTTCAATTCCTCTTTGACCTTTTCGGCCTTTTCTTCCAATTCGTCTTTCAATTCTTCCATTTCCTCCTTAAGTTCGTCCATGGCTTTTTCCGCCTTTTCTTTGGCGCTTCCGAACAACGATTGTAATTTTTTCAAAATTCCCATAGCGGTATTTTTTACAAATTTAAAAGTTTTTGGCATATCCTTCGAAAAATTCTTTTCATCAATCCTATCGTGGCCGCGCGGGTTGCCGGAAAGGAGCGGCGAGGAACCGAAAAATCCCGTAAATTTGTAAAAATTGCAACCGGAAATTCCACGCTTATGGCAGGACACAGCAAATGGGCCAACATCAAACACCGCAAGGGAGCTCAAGATGCCAAGCGGGCCAAAATATTTACGAAAGTTTTGCGGGAAATCAACATAGCCGTACGCCAGGGCGGCCCCGATCCCGACGGGAATCCGGCGCTCAGGCGCGCCATTGCCAACGCCCGGGGAGTCAATATGCCCAAAGAAAACATTATGCGGGCCATCAAAAAGGCCTCCGGCAAGGATGCCGAAAACTTCCAGGAAGTAACCTTCGAAGGATACGGCCCTTACGGAATCGCCTTTATCGTGGAAACCGCCACCGACAATACCAACCGCACGGTAAGCATCATTCGCTCCATTTTCAACAAACACGGAGGCGAATTGGGCAAAACGGGATCGCTGGAATACATCTTCGACCGCAAAGGAGTGTTTGTAATCGAAAAAGACAAAGTCAAAGATCTGGATCCCGAAGAATTCGAAATGGAACTCATCGATGCGGGAGCCGAAGATATCGAACACGACGAAGAATTCATCACCATTTATACCGATTACAAGGATTTCGGCTCCATGTCGGCCAAATTGGAGGAATTGGGCATCGAAGTGAAAAACGCCGGATTGCAACGCATTCCCAAAACCACCAAGCAATTACCCGTGGAACAGGCGGAAAAAATCCTCAAGCTGGTGGAAAAATTCGAAGACGAAGACGACGTGCAACACGTGTATCATAACCTGGAACTTACCGACGAACTCTACGAAAAACTCAATGCATGAAACTCTATCCGGTCATTCACGAATATTTTAAACTGGACGGCGGCGCCATGTTCGGCGTGGTTCCCAAAACCATATGGCAACGCACCAATCCGGCCGACGAAGACAACCTCATCGACATGGCCACCCGGAGCCTTCTCATCGATACGGGCGACCGTCTCATCCTGATCGACACGGGATTGGGCAACAAACAATCCGAAAAATTTTTCGGCTACTATAAACCCCGGCGGGTCAACGAGCTGGATACCACCTTGGAAAAATTGGGCTATAGCCGCGACGACATCACCGACGTGGTGATGACCCACCTCCACTTCGACCATTGCGGCGGCTCGGTGGTCCGCGACGAGGAAGGCTGTCTCAAACCCGCCTTTCCCAATGCCCGCTATTGGACCAACGAACCCCACTGGGAATGGGCCGTACATCCCAACCGGCGTGAACGGGCTTCGTTTCTTCCCGAAAATTTCGTGCCTCTCCGCGAAGCGGGCGTGTTGGAATTCATTCCCGTGCCGGATGAAGGAAACATGCTGGGAAGCACCGATCTGAAAATGGATTTTTTATTCCTCAAAGGACATACCGACAATCAAATGTTGCCCGTGATTCGTTACGGCGATAAAACCATCGTGTTTATGGGCGACCTGATCCCCACCGCGGGACACATTCCTCTACCCTACATCATGGGCTACGACGTGCGGCCGTTGGAAACTTTACGCGAAAAAGAGGCTTTCCTCAACGAAGCCGCCGACAAAGGATATTACCTCTTTTTGGAACACGACCCCCAAATCGAAGTATGTACCGTCAAACATACCGACAAAGGGGTACGCCTGGACCGCACCTTTAAACTTTCCGACATTCTTTAATTTAAAAATGATAACCATGAAACAACTCATTCGAATTTTATTGATCGCGGGGGTGATTTTTTCGTTTTCGGCATGCGGCTCGCTGAAGAAACAAACCGAGCAAACGGCCGCGGAAACCGAAACGGCACCCGCCGCCTTACCCGAACCTTTGCCTTCGGAACTGGGCTCCCTCTATACCCGTGAGGAATTACGGGGGTGGCAACACACCGACGCCCGGACCGACAAATTACCCGGCATGAGCGTGCGCAAAGCTTATGCCGAAGTATTGCCCCTCCTTCCCGAAGGGGATACCGTCATCGTGGCCGTGCTCGACAGCGGTTTGGACATCGACCACGAAGATTTGAAAGACCATATCTGGACCAATAAAGACGAAATTCCGGGCAACGGCATCGACGACGACAAAAACGGGTACGTGGACGACGTGCACGGATGGAACTTCCTGGGAAGCCGCGACGGCAAAAAAGCCTATCCCGAACAATTGGAATTGGCACGCATCGTTAAAAAATACCGAAGCATCTGGCAAGACAAAACCGAAGCCGACATCGCTCCCGAAGATTTGGAAATGTTCCGCCTCTACAAACGGGCCGAAAAAGAGCTGGAACAAAAGCTCAAAGAGGCCAAAATGATGGAACAGCAAGTCAAAATGCTTGAATATGAAATCGAGCGAATCGAACAAACGCTCAAGGACTATTTGGGCACGGACGAATTGACGGAAGAAAAGGTCAAAGCCATCGACAGCGAGGACAAAGCCGTTATGGAAGCGCGGGAAAAATATTTGCAAGGATTGCACTCGGGCAACAAACGCATCGAACGCTTCAAAAAATATGTGGAAGGCCAATTGAAATACAACCTGAACGTGGACTTCGACGGCCGCGCCGTGGTGGGCGATAATCCCGACGATATTAACGACCGCAACTACGGTAATCCCGACGTCCGCCCGGTGAGCGAAGACGAAGCCCACGCCACCCATGTGGCCGGCATCATCGGCGCCGTGCGGCATAACGGCATCGGCATCGACGGAGTGGCCGATAAAGTGCTGATCATGCCCATACGGGCCGTACCCGACGGGGACGAATACGACAAAGACATCGCCTTGGGAATCCACTATGCGGTGGACAACGGAGCCAAAATCATCAATTGCAGCTTCGGCAAATACTACTCGCCCCACAAAGAGTGGGTATGGGACGCCATCAAATATGCGGCCGATCACGACGTGCTCATCGTGAATGCCGCGGGCAACGATGCCAAAGACATGGACAAATTCGGCGAATACATTTCCTACCCCAACGACGGAGACCAACCGGGCATGGAAATCGCCGACAACTTCATCACCATCGGCGCCTACAGTCCCCACTTCGGAGCCGACCTTCCCGCTCCTTTCAGCAACTACGGCAAAACCACGGTGGATGTGTTCGCTCCCGGAGTGGATATTTATTCCACCGTGCCTTTCAACAAATACGCCTCTTTCAACGGCACTTCCATGGCCGCTCCCGATGCGGCGGGAGTTGCCGCCCTCATTCGTTCGCGTTATCCTCAATTGAGCGCCGCCGAAGTGAAGGAGATTCTTATGAAATCAGGAATTTTGCCCACCCTACTGGTGTTTGTTCCCACCGAGGACAAACAAATACCCGATTTGGACTACTTTAAAAACCTCTCCAAAAGCGGCCGCATCGTAAATGCCTACAACGCGTTGCTGTTGGCCAAAAAGATGGCCGAAGCCAAAGCCGAACAAAGCCAAGGCCAATAAAATTTGCCTCGGCCGATCATAAAAGCCCGGTCCCTTTCGGCCGGGCTTTTTTTGTGGCGCCCCCTTTTACTAATTTTGTGAGATATGAAAGCGGTTGGATTTACTTTCGTCCGCAATGCGATCCTTCTGGATTATCCCGTGAAGGAAGCCATCGAATCGGTGCTTCCGCTGGTGGACGAATTCGTGGTGGCGGTGGGCCGCTCCGACGACGGTACGCGGGAACTGGTTCAAAGCATCGCTCCCGGAAAAATCCGCATTATCGACACCGAATGGGACGAGAGCCTCCGCACCGGGGGCCGGGTACTGGCCGCCGAAACCGACAAAGCGCTGGCCGCCGTCCCGGCCGATGCCGATTGGGCCTTTTATATTCAAGCCGACGAAGTGGTGCACGAAGACGATTACCCCGCCATTCGGGAGGCCATGCACAAATATGCGGATTGCAAACGGGTGGACGGCCTTTTGTTCGACTACGTCCACTTTTACGGCTCCTACGATTGGACGGGCGCTTCATATAAATGGTATCGCCACGAGGTGCGCATCATTCGCCCCGGACGAGGAATTTTTTCTTACCGCGACGCTCAAGGCTTCAGGCGACCCGGCGGAAAGCGGTTGCGCGTGGTACCGTCGGGGGGACGCATATTTCATTACGGCTGGGTGCGCGACCCCGTGGCCATGGGGCGAAAACAAAAATTGTTTCGCGCCCTCTGGCATGCCGAAGGTACGCCCCAAGTGGACGTCCGTAACACCCCCGCATACGCATACGACAGCGAAGTGCGGGCCCTGGAACCGTTTCGCGGAACCCATCCCCGCATTATACACGAACGCATCGCCCGGAAAAATTGGAAATTCGACCCGCCGCCCGGCTACCGCACCCGATCTTTCAAAGACCGGTTCAAAGCATGGGTCGAAAAACATACGGGTTACTACATCGGATTTAAAAATTACAGGCGCATTCGTCCCGGACGTTGCGTCCGGCCGGTGAAATCCTAAAATCCGCCTATGCCCCTTGCCTACCTCTCTCTGGGAGCCAATACGGGCCGAAAACGGGAAAACATCCTCCACGCCCTGAAGGAATTGGACAAACGGGCGGGCACCGTGCGCGCCGTTTCGCCCGCTTACCGGTCGCCGGCTTGGGGATTCGACGGCGCGCCGTTCGTAAACGTGACGGCGGCTTTGGACACGCCCCTGGAACCCGAAGCATTGTTGGACGTCATTCACACCCTCGAAAAAGAAGCGGGCCGCCGGCGTTCGGGACGGGGATACGACAACCGCCCCTTGGACATCGACATCCTCACCTACGGCGACCTGGTAGTTCAAACGGAACGTCTCCGCATTCCCCATCCTCTTCTTCACAAGCGGCGGTTCGTATTGCGCCCCTGGTACGACATCGCCCCCGACTTCCGCGTGCCGGGCTTCGACAAAACCGTGGGGGAATTGCTATCTTTGTGTGACGATTCCACACCCGTGATCCGCATGAGCGAGCAAAGCGAACTTACACCCATCCCTTTTGATTTCATCGTGTTTGAAGGCAACATCGGCGCGGGCAAAACCACGCTGGCCACCATGCTGGCCGACGAGTACGGCGCCAAACTCATCACCGAAAGGTTCGAAGAAAATCCCTTTTTGCCCAAATTTTACGAAGATCCCAAGCGATATGCCTTTCCGCTCGAAATGTCGTTCCTGGCCGACCGCTACCAACAACTCATCGACGAACTCACTTCCCCCGATTTGTTCAGCCCTTTTACGGTGTCGGATTATTACGTGATCAAATCCTT
Source organism: Chlorobiota bacterium (assembly GCA_013153605.1). Lineage (GTDB taxonomy): Bacteria > Bacteroidota > Bacteroidia > Flavobacteriales > Flavobacteriaceae > JAADED01. Next base: position 42,597 of record JAADED010000074.1, read on the forward strand.
GATTTTTGCGGGCGTAACCCTCGAGGACGAAGAGTACGAACTCTATCGTAAGATTTTCAATATCATGTACAGGGACATCAAAAAACCCGATTTGTACGTGTATCTCTACCGCACCACCGACGATTTATTGAAAAACATCGCCAAGCGGGGACGCGAGTACGAAAAAAACATTACGGCCGATTACCTCAAAAGCGTGCACGAAGGATACATGAAATTCATCCGTTCCCAGCGGGAACTCAACGTGCTCATTCTCGACATCACGGGAGTGGATTTCGTAGCCAACCCGGGATATTACCGCACCATCAAAGACATTATCGCCCACACGCCCAAAACACCCGAGACGCGGCGCATCAAAATCGAAGCGGATGAGTAAATTTCTCCTCATCGAAACCTCCACCCGCAATTGCTCGGTGGCCCTGGCCGATGACGACCGCATCGTGGCCTCAAAGGACATGGCCCCCGACCGGTATTCCCACGCCGAAAAATTGCACCCTTGCATGGAAGAACTCCTCTATAGCACGGGATGGCACCCGGGAGATTTGGACGCGGTGGCGGTGGGCAAAGGTCCCGGCTCTTATACGGGCTTGCGAATCGGGGTATCGGCAGCCAAAGGATTGGCCTACGCCTTGGACATTCCCCTCCTCTCGGCCGGCAGCCTCGAAATATTGGCTCGGGGAGTGAAAGCTACGGAAGGATTTATCGTGCCCATGATCGACGCCCGGCGGATGGAAGCCTACACGGCGGTATTCGACCACCGTTACTGGCCCGTGCGGGAAATCAAAGCCGAAATTTTAGACGAACAATCATTCCGCGAATTCTTGGAACGGGGGCCCGTATATTTTGCGGGCGATGCCACGGATAAAGCCCGCGAAGTGATCCGCCACCCGCGAGCCGTATTTACCTCACACCGCTATCCCCGCGCGGCCGATATGCTTCCCCTTGTTCTGGAAAAGTGGGAAAAACGCGAATTCGAAGATATCGCCTATTTCGAACCTTTTTATTTGAAAGAATTCATCGCCAAGAAAAAGAAAAACATTTTCGGTACATGATCATCGACACCCATACCCATTTGTTTGTCAAACAATTCGATAAAGACCGGGACGAAACGGTACGCCGCGCCAAGGATGTAGGAGTGGAAAAGTTTCTCCTCCCCAACATCGATTCATCCACCATCGACCGCCTTCTCCGAACCGCGGATGCCTACCCCGGAGAGATGTTTCCCATGATGGGCTTGCATCCCACTTCGGTCAAAGAAAATTATCGTGAAGAACTGGCCCGCATCGAAAAAGCTTTGAGCGAACGCCCCTACTACGGAATAGGCGAAATCGGTATGGATTTTTATTGGGACACCGCCTTTGCCAAGGAACAGGAAGAGGTGTTTCGCACCCAACTTAATTGGGCCAAGGAATTGGATTTGCCCGTAAGCATCCATATCCGCGAAACCTTTCCTCAAGTCCTCCGCATCTTGCGGGAAGAACAGGACGGCCGCCTCCGGGGCGTCTTGCATTGCTTTACGGGCACGTACGAGCAGGCACTGGAAGCCCTGGATCTGAACATGTGGCTGGGCATAGGCGGAGTGGTGACGTTCAAGAACGGGAAAATCGACCGGTTTTTGGATCGAATACCGGTGGAACGTTTGGTGGTGGAAACCGATGCGCCCTGGCTGACACCCGCTCCTTACCGCGGCAAACGAAACGAGCCCGCTTACATAAAATTTATAGTGGATAAACTGGCCGAAATCTACGGAACCACTCCCAAAGAGATCGCATGCCTCACCACCCATAACGCCATGGACGTATTCGGAGAATTGGAATAAAAAAGCGGAAAAAATTTCGTGAATTCAAAAAAATTGCGTAAATTTGCACCGCTTTTGAAGTCGGGATGTAGCGCAGTCCGGTTAGCGCACCACGTTAGGGACGTGGGGGTCGCAGGTTCAAATCCTGTCATCCCGACTAATTTTTTTCGGGATGTAGCGCAGTCCGGTTAGCGCGCTTCGTTCGGGACGAAGAGGTCGCAGGTTCAAATCCTGTCATCCCGACAACCTTCTCTTCCGCTTTTTTCTTTATCGTCAATTGAAGGTTTCGCCCGAAGTTTTTCTTCGCTTTTTACGCCATTTCGTATGAAGAACTCCTCCGCTTTATCATTCGGCGGGTGGAGGATTCGAGCTTTTACCCGGATGTGGTGAAGAAACCTTTCTCCCGCGAAAGTTTGCGTTTTAAAAATATTTAGATGAACATTCCTATTGAAATCCGAATTTTTCGGGTGACCCGAGCTACTTCCGAATATTTTCGAAAAAGATTTTGAGCAATGCCGCGGCCTCGTCGGCCAATACGCCCCTTCTCACCCGGGTACGGGGATGCAAGGGGCATCCCAATCGGGCGTATCCCCGCTGTTCGTCGGAAGCGCCGTACACGAGCCGCCCCAATTTGGACCAATAGGCGGCACCCGCACACATATGGCACGGCTCGAGCGTGACGTACATGGTGCAATCGGGAAGATATTTGGCGCCCAATGCATTCATGGCCGCCGTGAGAGCCAGCATTTCGGCATGGGCCGTACTGTCGTTTAGCCGCTCGGTCTGGTTACGGGCTTTGGCCACCACCCGGTCGCCGCATACCACCACCGCCCCTACGGGAATTTCGCCTTCTTCCAATGCCCGGCGGGCTTCGGCCAAGGCCATTTGCATGTAAAATTCGTCCGAATCCATCTCAATATGCTTTGCGGTCGCCTTTAAAAATGTTCAAAATCGTTTGCAAGATTATTTTCAGATCCAAAAATACCGACCAGTTTTCGATATAATACAAGTCGTATTTGACCCGGTTTTTAATATCTTCATCCGTCACCACTTCGCCGCGATAACCTTTCACCTGGGCCAATCCCGTAATGCCCGGTTTGATGTAATGCCGCCCCAAAAACCGCTCCACCTTTCCTTTGAACCGCTCGTTTTCGGCAATCATGTGGGGTCGGGGCCCCACCACCGACATATCCCCTTTGAGCACGTTAAAAAATTGCGGCAATTCGTCGATGCTGGTTTTGCGCAAAATTCTTCCGATCCGGGTTACGCGCCGGTCGCCTTTGGTTACCTGTTTGCGGTCGGCTTCGGGGTTGGGATACATGGATCGAAATTTATAACAATAAAACGGTTGATAATTAAGTCCGTTGCGCAATTGTTTGAAAAATACGGGGCCCCGCGACTCCAGCTTGATCAATAAGGCCAACAGGGGCGTAAGCCACGATAATACCAACACCACCACGATAAGCGAAAACACGATGTCGAAAGCCCTCTTGAGCAAAGCATTGAGCGGATCGTCCAACGGGGATTTGCGAATGCTGAGCACCGGGAGATATTCGAAATATTCCACCCGGAGTTTTTTCTTAAAAATATCCTTGTTGTCGGGAATGAATTTAATGTCCTTAAAGGTTTCGTCCGCCGTTTTGATCAACCGGTCGATTTGGGCGTCGTTGAATTCTTTGATGGAGGTAAACAGAATATCCACCCGATTGGCAGGATCCCGGAGGTAGCGGATTCCCTCTTCGAATCCGCCCAACACTTCCGGGTTGTCGGTTTTTTGGTCGGTAAAATATCCGGCGAATTTATATCCGTAATCCACGCGGCGATCCAAAAGCCGTTTGAATTCCTTCAACTCGTCGTTATATCCGAATATCACGTAGGTACGCAAATTATATCCCTTGGCGCGGTATTTTTTGAGGGAAATATAAACCGCAGTTTTAAAAAGCACCAACGCCAAATCGGCGGCCAAGAGGACGGCCAGCAATTTTTTGTCGGACACCGCTTCGGCATCGAACACCTTGAGATAAGCCACGGCCGTGACCGAAAAAATAAAAAGATGACGGAATGCATTATTCAACAATTCGTTGTAGGACGTATGCCGTCCGGTGCCGTAATAGCCGGTGAAGGCGGCCAGCACAAACCAAAATAAGCCCAAAACGGCCACATGTCCCCATTCGAGGCGGAAGAAATAGCGGAAAAAGAAGGTAATAATGAGGAGATCGCCCGTAAAAACGAAGGGCAGAATCAAAAAGGAAAACCGGTGGCGATGTTTCCGATAAGGCGTTTTTTTACTCAACGCTTAATGTATTTCTCGAAATCTTTCGGCGTTTTACGATCCCATTCCTCTTGAGGTAACGACCGGAAGTACTCGAATGTTTTACGCAATCCGGTTTTTCTGTCCACCCGGGGCTCCCAATCCAGGAGACGGCGGGCCAGGGAGATGTCGGGACAGCGGCGCTTGGGGTCGTCTTTGGGGAGAGGTTTGAAATCGATTTGCAAATCCTTGCGGCCGGAAAGTTCGAGAAGCTCTCGGGCAAGCTCGAGGATGCTCACTTCGTCGGGATTGCCTATGTTGACCGGGTTTTTGTAATCGCTCATCAAGAGGCGATAGATGCCTTCCACCTGGTCGTCAATATAGCAAAACGAGCGGGTCTGGCTTCCGTCGCCGTACACCGTGAGGTTTTCGCCCCGCAAGATCTGACCCATGAAGTTGGGCACCACCCGCCCGTCATTCAAGCGCATACGCGGCCCGTAAGTGTTAAATATCCGGACGATACGGGTATCCACGCCGTGAAAATCGCGATAGGCCACCGTCAGGGCTTCCTGAAAACGCTTGGCTTCGTCGTACATGCTCCGCGGCCCCACCGGATTTACGTGTCCCCAATAATCTTCGGATTGGGGGTGCACTTCGGGGTCGCCGTACACTTCGGAGGTCGAAGCCATCAGAATGCGGGCTTTGTGCGCTTTGGCCAACCCCAACATGTTATGGGCGCCCATGGCTCCCACCTTGAGGGTTTGTATGGGGATCCGGCGATAATCTTCGGGGCTGGCGGGCGAAGCGAAATGGAGCACGTAATCGATTTTATCGCTCACTTCGAGAGGACGGGTCACATCGTGTTCGATAAAGCGAAAACGGGGATGTTCCTTCAGGTGGGCAATATTCCGGGGGTTGCCGGTAATAAAATTATCCACCCCCACTACATCGAATCCTTTATCCAGAAAATAATCGGCCAAATGGGAACCGATAAACCCCGCCACGCCGGTGATCAGAACTCTTTCCATAATTTTCGGGTTACGTTCACTTGCGGCCGGCCGATGGAGTAGTACACGAAGCCGTGCTTACGCATTTGGTCCAAATCGTAAATATTGCGCCCGTCGAATACCACGGGTTGCTTCATCAACTTTTTCATACGCTCGAAATCGGGTGAGCGGAAGGCATTCCATTCGGTGCTGATCAGCAAGGCGTCCGCGTCTTTAAGGGCTTCGTACGGATTGGAAGCATATGCGATTTTGTCACCCAAGCGTCGCTTGACGTTTTCCATGGCTTCGGGATCGTATGCGGTGATTTGCGCCCCGTGCTTGAGCAATTCCTCGATGATGTAGAGCGAAGGCGCTTCGCGGATGTCGTCGGTTTCGGGTTTGAACGACAGCCCCCACACCGCGATTTTTTTGTCTTTGAGATCGCCGTCGAAAAAACGAAGCATTTTGGGCACCAACGCCTTGCGCTGGCGTTCGTTGACTTCCATCACCGATTTGAGGATCTTGAAATCGTAGCCGTACTCCTGGCCGGTTTTGTAAAGAGCCTTCACGTCTTTGGGGAAACACGACCCCCCGTATCCTATGCCCGGAAAGAGAAAACGCATGCCGATGCGCGAATCCGTGCCCATTCCGATGCGCACTTTGTCCACGTCGGCACCCACGCGCTCACAAAAATTGGCGATTTCGTTCATGAAACTGATTTTCATGGCCAAAAAAGCATTGGCCGCATATTTGGTGATTTCGGCCGACTTTTCGTCCATAATCAGGATGGGATTACCCGAGCGTACGAAGGGCTGATACAGCTTCTCCATTTTCCGGGCCGCCCGCTCGCTGGAAGTGCCTATCACCACGCGTTCGGGTTTCATAAAATCGTCCACCGCAAAACCTTCTCTCAAAAATTCGGGATTGGACACCACGTCCACATCGGCTTCGGGCGCTTTTTCGCGGATGATCCGACGAACTTCATCGGCCGTACCCACGGGCACCGTGCTTTTGTTGACCACGATTTTGTAATCTTTGACATCGTGTTCGCGCAAATAGTCCCCGATTTGTTCGGCTACCGATTTTACGTAAGAGAGATCGGCCGAGCCGTCTTCGTCTTCGGGAGTGGGGAGGGCCAGAAAAATAATTTCCCCGTGTTCGATTCCTTTACCCGTATCGGTGGTGAAATGCAAGCGTCCGGCCCGTCGGTTGCGGTCCACCAGTACGTCCAAGCCGGGTTCGTAAATGGGAATTTCGCCGTTGTTCAGCTTGCGGACTTTTTCTTCGTTAATGTCCACGCACACCACGTCATTGCCCGCTTCGGCCAGGCCCGTACCCGTGACCAGGCCCACGTATCCGGTTCCGATGACCGTGATTTTCATAAAATCAATTTTGTTCAAAGTTACGTCAAAAATCCCTTCGCACACCCCGCAGGGATTTGTCGCTTCCACTTTCGCAAATAAGGACGTACCGCCAAATATTTGAGAACCGCCATCCATCCCATGGCCGCCAGGGTGGTGAGGGCCGCCCCCGTAAGTCCGTAGCGGGGAATCATCCACAGGTTAGCCGCCACGTTCAACACCATGCCCGACACGGCCGCCAGAGTCAAAACCCGGTCTTTATGCAAGGCATACAACAAAAAATGGTAAATCAAGGATAAATTGAAAACGACGTTTGCCGCCACCAAAAGCACGAACACATGATAATATTGCAAATGCACGGCTTTTCCCAACATACGAAGAATCAAGGGAAGCAACGGCAACAAAGCCGCCGCCGTCCATAAAGTCCACCGGGTGAGGCTACGCACAAAACGGGAAATTTCGGCACAAATTTTTCCGGCATCACCGTCCAATACCGCCCGCACCAGCGAGGGATAACGCAAGGACACCACCGTGGTGGTGACCACGGTATTGACCAAAATCGCCAAATTGCCGAAAAAAGTATAAATGCCCGTCATTTCTTTGCCGTAGAAATAATCGATAAAGTAACGGTCCGAAAATTCGACGGCTTTAAAACTCAATACCGCGGCAAAGTAGGGCAATCCCACCCGTATGCCCCGGACAATCCATCGCCAATCGGGGCGGAGGCCTCCGCCTCCCCGGCCGAGCCTTCCGCGCGCCGCCGCCAACGGCACCAGCGACAACAGATCGCCCGCCACCCACCATCGCAATATTTCCTCCATATCCACAGGCATACCGCGCCACAGCTTCCATATTAACGGAATCATCCAGAAACCGTTTCGAAAAAACAAATTGATATTGGCGGCCAAGGGTTTTTCCAGCACAAACAAAAGGCGATGCACTTCGTAAGAGAGATGTTCGGCCACCAACAATAGGTAAAACCACGTGAGATATCGCACATCGAGAAATCCCCACTTGAACAGGAGATAGAAAAAGGGCAACAGCAGTGCATAGGCCCCGGCGTAAAATATCAATTGATGCCCGAAAATACGGCCCGGAGACCGGCTCCCTTTCAAAAGTTCGCGTTGGGCGTAAACATAAAATTCGAGGCCCAACACATACACTCCCAGCGCCACGGTAGTGGCCAGCAATCCGTATTCCCCGTAAACGGCCTCGGAATACCGGAAGAAGAGGGCTACAAAAACAAAGCGGATGGCCAGGGTAAAAAAACGGATGGCCAAATACAGCCAGGGGCGGGTGCGCGGAGCCTCCATGCACAAAAGGAATTGAACCTCACAAAGGTAAAAAGAAAAAAGGAAGACGCGGACCGGTCATTTCCGGTCCCTCACCTGGGATGCGCGGAAGGAGGATTTATTTTTTGCTCCCTTTAATAATCAATACAATCACGATCACGCTCAACAAAATGGCAACCGTAAAAAAGAGAATTCCTTGCCACGCTCCGGCCGAATAATCGAACAACGGGTACATACGTTTCTGTTTTGGAGGGGAAATATACAAAAATTTTTTAAAAGTTATCCCAAATTTTCCCCTTCATCCTATCCCGCCTTATAACCCTGCTCACGGAATTTCCCCGGATTACTTTTTAACTTGAATAATGCGGGCCGGACAGGCCTTGGCCGCTCTTCTGGCGGGTTCGTATAATTCTTCCAACGGGGTGCGCAAGGTATGGAAGCCTTTTTTCTCGTAAGCTCCCAGCAACACGGCCTTCCCGTCTTTTCGGGACATTCGGAACAGCTCGGGAGCGGCTTCCACGCAATAATTGCATCCGATACACTTATTCCTTTGAAGCGTGATGACGGGCATAAAGCGGATTGAATCGGAATTTTTTGCGCACGCGGTCCAGCACTTCGCCGGCTTTTATGCGGGCTTTGCGGGCGCCTTCGGCAAGGATTTGCTCGATTTGTTCGGGGCGGGCCGTCAGTTCGGCAAAGCGGCGGCGCGGTTCTTTGAATTTTTCCAAAATCAATTCGAACAAGGCTTGCTTGGCATGGCCGTAGCCGAAATTGCCGGCCAGGTACTTTTGTCGAAGCGCCTCGGTCTCTTCGTGAGAGGCCAGGAGGGAATACAAGGCAAACACATTACAGGTATCGGGATTTTTGGGCGCTTCCAACGGCGTGCTGTCGGTCACGATGCGCATGATTTGCTTGCGCAATTGTTTTTCGGGTAGGAATATGTCGATGATGTTATTGCGCGATTTGCTCATTTTCAACCCGTCGATGCCGGGAACGTACATGGTTTTTTCGTGCAACTCGATTTCGGGAACGACGAAAGTTTCGCCCATGATGCGATTGAATTTTTGGGCCACGTCCCGCGTCATTTCCAAATGTTGCTTTTGATCCTTACCCACCGGCACGATATCGGCATCATACAAGAGAATATCGGCCGCCATCAGCATGGGATAAGTAAACAGGCCCACGTTCACGTCTTCGAGGCGGTCGGCTTTGTCTTTGAAAGAGTGCGCCAACGTGAGGCGCTGATAGGGAAAAAAAGTGCTGAGATACCAGGCCAATTCCGTCACTTGGGGCACGTCCGATTGGCGGTAGAACACGGTTTTGTCGGGATCGAGGCCGAAGGCCAACCAGGCCGCCGCCGTTTGAAGGGTATTGTCGTGCAAAGTGTCGCCGTCTTTGATTTGGGTGAGCGAATGTAAATCGGCAATGAACAAATAGCTCTCGTTCCCCGGCTCGGCCGCCCGCTGGAGGGCGGGAATAATGGCCCCCAAAATATTGCCCAAATGGGGACGTCCCGTGCTCTGGATGCCGGTGAGAATACGTGCCATAAATTGTGTATTTTTGACAAAAATACGGCTTTTCGATGATTGGAAAAGCCCGCGAATCGGTACGCCGCTTCTTCCTGATTCTTTGGAAATTCTGGGGCCTCCTGGCCGCTTACGTGCCCATCCTTCTCCTGTCGCCGCTGCTAATGTTGTTGGTGGCCACGGGTAATCTCAAGTGGTTTTGGCGCATCGAGCGGTGGTGGTCCCGGTGGATATTGTTTGCCCTGGGATTCCGCCCCCGCCGCATGCCCGGCTCGGCCTCTTATGATCCGAAAAGGCAATATATCGTGGTGGCCAACCACACTTCCATGATCGACATTCCCCTTCTTCTGACGGTGCTCAAAACGCCCCTCACATTCGTGGGCAAAGCCGAGTTGGCCAAATATCCGGTGTTCGGCTACTTCTACCGCAAGACCAACGTCCTGGTGGACCGGGCCTCGCTCCAAAGCCGCAAAAAAGTGTACGACGAAGCGGCACGGTTTATTCGCAAAGGACTCAGCATCGCCATTTTCCCCGAAGGAGGCGTTCCCGATCCTTCGTTTTTGTTGGCTCCTTTTAAAAACGGGGCTTTCCGCATGGCGATCGCCCATCGCCTCCCCTTGTTGCCCGTGGTGTTTTATGACAATAAAAAACGGCTCCCTTACGCCTTTTTTAAAGGAGGACCCGGGAAATTGCGCTACAAAATCCTCCCGCCCGTCGAAACCGAAGGCCTTACCGAAGAAGATATATCCGACCTTCGGGATTACGTGTACACCCTTTTGTTTAACGAACTCACGGCCGCCCGCCTCCGGGAAACCTCCGGATGAGATTACACCCCGTATTTCCGTTCGTAATAACGGACGGCCCACCAAATCAATTTGTAAGAAAGCCAAATAAGAAGCGGCCAGCTCAAAAAGTGGATTAAGGCATAAGTGGTCATGGTCAATATTTTTCGGGTTCGCGTTCGATGTTTTCTTCCGACAATTTATGGCGATCCAACGCCCGCCATGCCCATGCGATGTATGCCACCACAAACGGCACCATGAGGGACACGTACCCCATCACGATCAGGGTAAAGCGGCTGGACGAGCTGTTGGCGATGGTCAATGAGCTTTGCAAATCGTAGAGCGAAGGATAATAAGCCGTGTGATTGTATCCGGCCAGGAAGAAAATACTCAATACCGTGAGCACCGTCCCCGCCGCGGTGTACCAAAAGGCCTTCTCCTCGTCGCGGAAGATGCCTTTATACAATCCCACGAGGACTGCGGCTATGCCCGCCGCCAACATGAGGGCCACCACGGGCATTTCCACCAGGTTGCGGAAATATTTGCCCTTTTGCATAAACACTTCGCCCGTGCCGGGTTCCACCGCAAATCCGGAAATGAACATCAGGCGAATCAGCCAGAAAAGGAAAAAGACCAAAAACAAAACCGCATTGCGGCGCAATTCCTTGCGGCTACGGGCCAAAATTTCGGGATCGTCCACGTTCTTTCGCACGTAGAGCAACGCATTGACCCGCGCCAAAAAGAAAACGGCCAATCCCAAAGCGATGTTTTGCAAAAAAGCCCACTGGTGAGTGTTCCAAAGCGCTTCAAGTCCGTACCACGGCGTTTCCCAATGAGCGATCACCGCTTCCACGTTGGAACCCGCCTTCACCAACCGCGTTTTCTCCACGCTGAAATAATTACCGGTAAAAAAAGTGGATACCGCCACCCCCAGAAGAAAAGGAGCAATCACCCCGTTGAAATAGAGGAAGGCTTCATAGGTCTTTTGACCCAAAAAATTGTGGATTTTGCTTCGAAACTCGTACGACACGGCCTGAAGGATAAAGGCGAACAGGATGATGTACCATACCCAATACGCCCCTCCGAAGCTGGTGGCATAAAACAAGGGAAAGGAAGCGAAAAAAGCCCCTCCGAAAGTCACCAGAGTGGTGAAAGTCAGTTCCCATTTGTGTCCGAAAAGGTTGATAAGCACGGTTTTCTCGCGCTCGTTGCCGCTGAGTTTGTAAAACAGCGTTTGTCCCCCTTGCACGAATAACAAAAAGACCAAAGCGGCTCCCAGCAAGGCGATCATGCCCCACCAGTACATTTGCAAGGCTTCGTATGACATTTTTTCAAACATAAGACACGATTTTTTTATTCGGGAAAACCTTTTTTGATGGTCGAGGCCATGATTTTAAGTTCGGCTATCAGCAAGGCGGTGAAGGTAACGAAAAACAGGAAGAAGGTAAGCTTTACGCCCGCCGTTTCGATATGTGAAATGGCCACCAAATTGGGCATGAGGTCCTGAATCACCCAGGGTTGACGTCCCACTTCGGCGGTCACCCAGCCCATTTCCTGGGCCAACAATCCGAGAGGAAGGCTGAGCACGGCCGCGCGCAACAGCCATTTCTTGCGCTCGATGGTGTCGTTCATGACGGAAATAAAAATCAGGATAAAAAGGATCAAAAACCATCCGCCCAGCAATACCATGGTATGAAAAGAATAAAAAGTGAGGGCTACGGGGGGAATCAACATATGGGGATCCATGCCGTAATAATAGCCGTAGCCGAAATCTTTGTAATGAGCCCGGAAGGTTTCCAAATGTTCCATGGCCTTTTTCTCGTCGCCCGCCCGTTTGGCTTCCTTATAAGCCGCCAGGGCGTCGATGGCGATTTTTCCGCTTTGAATGCGTTCTTCGTACGACGGAATGCCGTATTCGGGGTTGCCATGGACCAAATCCTTGATACCCGGCACGAATCTGTCGGGATCGTTAAAGGCCAGAATGGACAACAGATTGGGAATTTCCACGCCCACGATATGTTCTTTGGGCAAGGTGTCGTTATCGGGCAAAGCCACGCCTATGGCGATGAGGGGAGCGCCCGTCCGTCCTTCGTACAACCCTTCCATGGCGGCCAGCTTCATGGGCTGATAGCGTGCCACCTGTTTGGCCGATCCGTCCCCGGTGATGATGGTGGCCACAACGGACAAAAAGCCGAAAATCGAAGCCACCAACATACTGTATTTGGCATATACCTTATTTTTTCCTTTGAGCAACAACCAGGCGCTCACCGCAATCACGAACAGGGCCGAAAAGGTATAGGCCGAAGTGATGGTGTGAAGAAATTTGTTTACCGCCACGGGATTGAACAACACGGCCCAGAAATCCGTCATCTCGTTGCGCATGGTATCGGGATTAAACGTCATGCCGGTGGGATTTTGCATCCACGCATTGGCCACCAATATCCATAGAGCCGATAAATTGCTTCCTATGGCCACCAACCAGGCCGAAATCAAATGGGCCTTCTTGCTCACCTTGTTCCACCCGAAAAACAGGATGGCGATAAAAGTGCTTTCCATAAAGAAAGCCATTATCCCTTCGATGGCCAGCGGTGCGCCGAACAGGTCGCCCACAAACCAGGAATAATTGCTCCAGTTGGTACCGAACTCGAATTCGAGGATGATCCCCGTAGCCACCCCGATGGCGAAATTGATGCCGAAAAGTTTTAACCAAAACTTCTCGATTTTCAACCATTTTTCGTCACCGGTTTTGTAATAGATCGTCTCCATGATGGCAATCATGAAAGACAATCCCAACGTCAGCGGGACAAAAATCCAATGATACATTGCCGTCAGGGCAAATTGGGCCCGCGACCAATCTACCAGTTCCCAATTAATTTGTTCCATGATCCGTCGTGTTTTGTACCGCCCCGGGAATCAGCCGGGACTCGATATATTCGATGCGTTCGCGATCGGTGTCGAAATTCTTTTTTAAAATGTCGGGAAAAAAGAACAGCTTGAGCACCGCAAACATGATGAACAATTTGATCAAAATGATCAACCACAGCTTGCGGCCTTCGTCCGAAAGATCCCGGAACCCTTCGTAGTAGAATCGCCAAATCTTTTTTATAATCATTCTAAATTGAATTCTTTACAAAGGTACGGCGAATCCGGCTGAAAATCAAAAATTAGCACTCGAAAAGGGGCGGAAATATCGTATGTTAGAGCCGGGAAAAATTTCCCTATTCAAAAGCCGAAAACCGGGGCTCGAAAAATTACGCGAAGCATGCACAAATGTTACCGACGCTCCGCACGCACCGCACGCATCACCTCGTTCCGGCGAATTTTTCCCGAAGGGGTAAGAGGAAAACGGGGAAGAAAAAACACTTCTTTGGGTTTTTCGTAATAAGCCAGGCCGGCCCGCTCGTATAAATCGGAAGGCAACTCGAAGGGTGAATTTTCGATCACCAGCACGATTTTTTGTCCCCATCGGGCATCGGGGAGGGCGCCTATCATAAAGCGGGAAGAAAAATAGGGGGCCAACTTGGCTTCCACGGCGGCGGGGTGCACTTTGATGCCCCCGGTATTGATGACGTCGTCGGCGCGTCCGAGCCACCGGAACGATCGTTCGCCTTTTATTTCCACTAGGTCGTTGGTACGGGCGCGAATGCCGGTGATGCGGTCTTCCACGTACAAGCGGCCTTCCGGGTCGGTACGGGCCGTTACCCCCGGAAGGAGGTGGAAAAGGCCCGGCGTACACCCGCACCATTGCGAAGCGGTCCGGTTCAGCGGCATCACGGCCACATGGGTAAGGGTTTCGGTCATTCCGAAGGTTTGAAATACCGCTCCGGGAATTTTTTCCGCCAACCGGGCCAAAGGAGGGTCCACGGGGGCTCCCCCCCATAACAGGACGCCGAAATCTTCCAAGCGGGAAGCAAATTTTCGGGCTTGACGCGGCACCATGGCCGCAAAATCGAATCGCCTTTCAGGCCAAGGACCGCCGGGCGGGGCAAGATGCAAATCCCAACCCGCCACCAAGGCGCGAACCCACATCATTTTACCCGCCACAAACGAAGGGTCCAACACATGCAAGGCTCCGGTGCCGGCCCCCGCGCGAAAATAATCGGCGGTGCGGCGAGCCGAAGCCGTCAATTGATCCTTCGCGAATATGTGAACGGAAGGTTTGCCCGTGGAACCCGAAGTGTGCAAACGCACGGTAGGGGAATCGGAAAACCAATCGTATAAAAAGGGGGCATGGGCGGGAGCGTACATCTCCACGTAAGTAAGCAAGTCGGCCGGATGCTTAAAAGAACGACCCGCCAGGCGGAAAGCGGGATGGATGGACGGAACCGCACTCATAGGCCGGGGACTTGCAAACGACGGGCGGGGTCGAACCTCAAGGTATCGCCTTCCAAATACAGGGGCGAAGGAAAATTATCGGTAAACAAACCGCCGGTACCCAATCCTTGGGGCATGTGTACGCCCAAGCGGGCCGTAAATTGGGCGATGGCATTCAACCCCACGTTGGATTCCAATGCCGAAGTAATCCACCAACCGGCTCCCGCTTCTTCGGCCGCCCGTATCCATTCTTTGGTTCCCGAAAAACCTCCCGCCAGCGAAGGTTTCAAAATGATGTAAGAAGGGCGGATGTAGCGGAGCAACCGCCGCTTGTCTGAGGGATCGAACACGCCGATCAGCTCCTCGTCCAATGCCACCGGCACGGGCGATTTTTCGCATATCTCGGCCATAGCCTCCGGTTGGCCGGCACGAATGGGTTGCTCCACGGAATGAACGTTCCAACGGGCCAATCGCTCCAGCTTGTCCAACGCCTCTTCGGGACGGAACGCGCCGTTGGCATCGGTACGGATTTCCAATTCGCGGGACGAAAAACGGCGCCGAATATGGCGAATCAGATCCAGTTCGTCTTCAAAATGAAGGGCGCCGATTTTGATTTTAATCACCCGAAATCCCCGCTCGATTTTTTCTTCAATCTGGCGGAGCATGAAATCTTTGTCCCCCATCCAAATCAATCCGTTGATGGGGATGCCCTCCTCCCCGCGTGTAAAAGGCGAAGGAAACAACACGTCGGGCCGGTCGCCCGCCAAAGAAGCCAAAGCCGTTTCCCATCCGAACACCAACGACGGCCACCTCCTCCATTCTTCCGCATCGAAAAGCCTGCCCGCCTCCCATTGCCGGGCGGATTCGCGAAGGATTTCCTCGTATTCGGGCCGGTCGTCGGCGCTCAGTCCTTTGAACAAAGCGCATTCTCCCCCTCCTTTGCGGCCGTCCTTTTCCAACAGCAACAGATAGGTATCTTTTACGTACATCACTCCACGCGAAGTGCGAGCGGGGAATTTAAAATGCAACCGATACGGGAGAATGCGGGCGCGCATCTCAACGATTTTGGGGGCCTTTGCGCAATTCCAATTTTTCTTCCATGTAATCGGCCAGGTCCAGAATGGTGTCGGCCATGCGGTCGTCTCCCGTGGCTTTGCGATAAGTGTCGGCCAATGACCGGATGGTTTGCCAAATGAAAAATTGCATTTCGTACACTTTCATTTCCTTGGTCCACAAATCCAACCGCAAGGCTTCCTTGCGCTCGTCATCCCATACGGACAACAAAAAGGCTTCGGCCGGCCGGTTTTCGATGCCCGCATCGGTGGCCGTCCACGTAATTTCTTCGGGAATGCGGTTTTCGTCCAAACCTACTTCCAAAATGATTTTGCTTCGATGTTTTACTGCCATACCTTAAGGTTTATATTTGGATTCTCTGAATATGTCGTGCGGGTCGGCTTTGATCAGCGTTTGCAAATCGGCCCCGGTCCGATCCATGTAAGCTTGCACGATGCGATACCCCATGTAGCGTCCGATCATACCCGCGGATTCGTTGTCCACTTCGGTATAAAATTTGGAAAAGGGCGAGGGATTCAAAAAACGCATGTCCAAATTCTTATCGGTATCGAACAAAAGATTTTGATCCAAAAAATACAACCATACGTTCTTCTCGTTTTCCACGGCCCATCGCCACTTGGCGGAGGTATAACCCAACAAGAGGCTGTCGTGCGCGCGGGGCATAAACGCCTTTTGTAAATAAAGCAATTTGCCGTGGTAAATCATTTTGCTCAAAAAATCCTTGGTCCGCGGCAAGGGTACCGTATGTTCGGCTGTCTTTCGGGCGAATTCCACCGGAATGTATTCTTTGGACATGGTATGCCGCAAATACAAAGGGATGCCTTCATACACGGGATTGTCCTCTCCCAAAAAATTATCGATAAACAAAAATGCCAACGTATCGGCCAAATACAATTTTTTCATGTAATCCCAATCGGAATACAACGTGATGATGCGCGGCTCTTTCCAACGGGGAAAATAATATTTGACATGCTTAAACACATCGGCCAACCGGTCTTCCACGCCCAAAGGGCCGGGAAACACGCTGTCGGTGGCCTTTCGGAGGTCGAGCAAAAGGGTGTCTTGCATTTTGGCGGCCCACACGCTGTCAGGTATGCCGGGGGAAAAGAGGTAGGGAAACTCCTCCTTCAGGGCCGGTAAGCGCGCCGGATCTCCTCCGTAAAAAAGGGTGTCGAACCGGATCACCTCCACCCCGGCGGGCACGGCCGATACGTCCACATCCAAGGGATTGCGTTTTTTGCACGCCCACGGAAGAAGCAAAACCGCCACCCAAATCCAAACCGACTTTTTCATGCCACAAAAATAGGGATTTTCGTACCCTACAACGTCAAAAAAGAGAACGAATTGCTCCCAAAAAAGGAGCGGGAGTTTTTATGTATTTTTGTCCAAACCCGATATATGAAGCTGTTCGTTCGTTGCCGCGAGGAATTGATCGATTTGAGCCGTCCCCGGGTAATGGGCATTCTGAACGTCACGCCCGACTCTTTTTATGCCGGAAGCCGCGTCTCCCAAGACGATCTCTTGTACCGCGCCGAAAAGATGCTCCGAGAAGGCGCCGATTTTTTGGACGTGGGCGGATATTCGTCCCGTCCCGGCGCCGAGGACGTGCCCGAATCGGAAGAACTCAAACGCGTAATTCCCGCGGTGCGCGCCGTACACGAACATTTTCCCGAAGCCCGCATTTCGGTGGACACCTTCCGGGCGCGCGTGGCCCGCGAAGCGGTGGAAGCCGGCGCTTGTATGATTAACGACATCTCCGGCGGCCAAGCCGACCCCGGCATGTTCGATACCGTGGCCCGCTTGCAAGTGCCGTACATCCTCATGCACATGCGCGGCACACCCCGCACCATGCAACAACTCACCGATTACGAACCCGACGTGGTCACGGAAATCAACCGGTTCTTCGCCCGCCAAATCGCCCGCTTGCACGAGCTCGGGGTCAACGACATCATCGTGGATCCCGGATTCGGATTTGCCAAAACATTGGAACAAAATTATTTCATGCTCAAACATTTGGACCGCTTCCTCATTCATGACAAACCCCTGTTGGCGGGCATGTCGCGCAAGTCCATGTTTTTCCGGTTGTTAAACAAAACCCCCGAAGAAGTGCTGATTCCGTCGGTTACGGCACATGCCATAGCCGTACTGAAAGGCGCTTCCGTCGTTCGCGTGCACGACGTTAAAGAAACCCGCGAAGCCTTGGCGGTGGCGGAAGAGTTGATTATAATACCTAAGTAAGTTGAACAAAAAATGATAAATATCATTGACAAAAGATGGAGGGGGGGGGGTAAATTTGTGAAAAAATAAAAAAATGAAAACACCTAAATTATTATCCTTCATTTTTGTAATTGGAATAATTCTTTCTTTCTCATCTTGTAAACAAAAAGTATCTGATGATAGTTTTACTATCACTACTCAACCTTTAACAATGCAAGAGATTGAAGACATTGCCGCACAGTTATCAGCTCAAAACCGGACATTACAAACTCAAAACGAAGATTCGATTCGCCGAATCCTTTTACCTTTAATTGAAACCGGAAGGTCCTATTATAATGAAATATTAAGCCAAATTGATTTAAATGATCCTTCTTTGAATTTAACTCAAGAAGAGAGAGAGGCGATTCAAAATATGACTGAAGACCAATTAGGATTATTGGGTTTTGTATATAGTGTGAGTCATATTTGTAATGAAATCTCTAATAATAATGATGAGAATCGAACGAGTTACAGAGCTATAGATAAGAATACTATTTTAAATTGTTTAAGCGCTGCATTAGGAATAAGTGATATTATAGCAATTGTAGAAAATACGGCTGCTTTAGCTACAGTTGATGGGGCCATAGCTGTATTAAAATTAATTGGGAAAAGATATTTAGGGTACCTAGGGTTAGCGGTAGCTGTAGTTTCATTTGTAGAATGTGTAAGCTAAATATATAAAAAAGATGCAAACAACTTCGTTGGAAAATAAGAAAGTATCCGACATAAAAATAGGTATATTTCTTTCGAATTTTTTCTCTTTATTGTCATTTATCCTTTCAGGAATAGCATACCATGTTTACAAATATTTTGAATACTCTTTAGCACCAGTGGTATATGTATCTTTCTTTTCCGCATTGATAGCTTTAGTTATTTCCATTTTTTATTTATTAAAATGTAATTTCTATACCGAATTGTCTAAAAAAACACGTAAAAGATATAATCGAAAATTATGGTTTCGACTTATATCTGCTTCTTTTTTTCTTTATTACGCAATCTATGTTTATCATGCCATAACCTAAAAAAATAAATATACTTATGGGGGTCAAGTATTTTGGCCGCCTTTTTAATTTATCAAAATTCCGGTTTAAAAAAAATAAAGAGAAGAAATTTATTCTTTTATACTTAATCTTAGGAGTAAAACGAAGGCACTTCCAAGGGCGGCAATCCCTTTTGCCGGATGCGGCGCTTCATCCCGTCGATGCCTTGCAAACCGCCCGTATGCACGGCCAAAATCCGCGTGCCGGGCATA
>JAADED010000096.1 GCA_013153605.1 Chlorobiota bacterium
GACGGGGGCATTCAGCCCCCGTTTTCATATCCGCAAACGGCCATGAACGAATTCGAAAAAAAGATAACCGAAGCCATCCGCAAGAGCGTGGAAAAAACACCGGGGTTGTTCATTCTCGAATTGGACATCACCCCGGACAATAACGTCAACGTTATCATTGACGGAGACAAGCCCGTGCCGCTGAGCGAATGTATCCGCATCACCCGCGAAGTGGAAGAAGAGGTGGATAAAGACACCCACAATTATGCACTCACGGTGGGCACCTTCGACATCAGCCGCTGGTTTTCGGACAAACGTCAATTTCCCAAAAACATCGGACGCAAGCTGAAAGTGCAAACCGAGGAAGGCGAAGAGTTCGAAGGCACGCTCACCGAAGTGACGGATACCGGCATCGTGCTGGAAACCAAAACACGGGAACCCAAGCCCGTGGGCAAAGGCAAACACACCGTTGTGAAACGGCATGAAATTCCATTTGAAAACCTGAAAAGAGCCAAAGTCATCATCGGATTTTAAAAAGAACAACCATGGGAAACAAAGCATTCATGGAGGCCTTTCGCGAATATCGCGAAGAACGCATGATTAAACATGAAGATTTGCTCAACATCTTGAAAGACGTGATTACCGCCACGTTGCGCAAAAAATTGAAAATCGAAAAGAAAAAAGGCGAAGAAGATCCCAAAGACAATTTTTTTGTAGTGGTGAACCCCGATTTGGGCGACCTTGAAATTTGGGTGGACCTGGAGGTGGTACCCGACGGGGTGGAATACGATCCCAATCGCCAAATTCCGCTTTCCCAAGCCTTGGAAATCGACCCCGATGCCGAAGTGGGGGATGAAATTTCCAAAGAAATGAAAATCGAAGAGCTGGGACGCCGCTATATTGCCGCCCTCAAACAACATTTCGACAGCAAAATCGCCGAATACGAAAACAAACAGATATACAACTTCTTCAAAGACATGGAGGGCGAACTTTACACCGCCGATGTCAACCACGTGCGGCGGGATGCGGTTTACCTCCTCGACGACGAAGGGCGCGAACTCATCATGCCCCGCTCTGAAATGATTCCGGGTGAACGGTTCCGCAAAGACGACACCGTGCGGGGCGTGATCAAAAGCGTGCGCATGCGCA
This sequence comes from Chlorobiota bacterium, assembly GCA_013153605.1. GTDB lineage: Bacteria > Bacteroidota > Bacteroidia > Flavobacteriales > Flavobacteriaceae > JAADED01. The sequence continues at coordinate 1,129 of JAADED010000096.1, forward strand.
ACAACAAACCCGAAATCATCCTCTCCCGAACCGACAACCGCTTCCTCGAACGGCTGTTCGAGCAAGAGATCCCCGAAATCATGGACGGCATCATTACCATCAACCGGGTGGCTCGGATCCCGGGAGTGAAAGCCAAAGTGGCCGTATCTACCTTCGACGACCGCATCGACCCCGTAGGTGCGTGTGTGGGCATTAAAGGTTCCCGCATTCACGGAATCGTACGTGAATTGCGCAACGAAAACATCGATGTGATCAACTACACCGAAAATCCCGAACTTTTCATCCAACGGGCACTGGCCCCGGCCAAAATCCAAAAAATCGAATTGGACAAAGAAAACAAGGAGGCCAAAATTTATCTGAAAACGGAAGAAATTTCGAAAGCCATCGGCAAAAAAGGCTCCAACATCAACTTGGCCAGCGAACTCACCGGGTACAAACTGGATATCATCCGCGAAGAAGACCAGGAAGAAGAAGACATCGAACTCACCGAATTCTTGGATGAACTGGAAGAATGGATGGTGGAAGCATTCCACAAAATCGGATTGGACACCGCCAAAAGCGTGTTGGAAAAAGACGTGGATTACCTGGTGCGCGCCACCGGATTGGAGCGGGACACCCTCCTGGAAATACGTCGCATTTTGGAAGAAGAATTCAAAGAAGGAGAAAAATAAAACCATTTCTCCCCGAAGCCCTATATTTGTAAACTCGCTTGAGGCATATGGCAAAGAAAATTACGGTTAAAACATTTATGAAGGAACTCAATATCGGGTTCCGGAACATTGAGGAATTTCTCAAAGAGCAAGGCTATGAGGGAACGGTAAAGCCTCCCACCAAGCTGGAAGGCCAATGGCTGGAATTGTTGCTGGATAAATTCGACAAAAACGGCGTAATCCGCGCCAAAATCGCCGAAAGCGCGGAACAAAAGGCCGCACCCCAAACCGCGGAAGTCAAGGTAGAAACGCCGGCACCCGAAAAAACCACGACGGAAACCCGAGAAGAGAAAGGGGGTCTGAAAATCTTGGGCAAAATCGATTTGGACAAAAAACCCAAGAAAAAGAAAAAAGAAAAACCCGCTCCCGAACCCGCCGAAGCCAAAGAAGAAAAAACGGCACCCCAACCCAAAAACCAACCGGAAGCCCAACCTCAAACCGAAGAAACCCTAACTCAAGAACCTCAAGAAAAAACTCCCGAAAAGACTCAAGCGGGAGAAATCGTCGAGGCGAAAGAAGAAAAAGAACCGTCCAAACCGGGGCTAAAAATTTTGGGCAAAATCGAATTGCCGGAGGAATCCTCTCCTTCCAAATCCAAAAAAAGCGAGGAAAAACCCAAAGAAAAGGCCGAAGGGGAGAAAAAGAAAAAAAGACGCAAACGCATCCGCCGACCCGTAAAAAAGGCCGAGCCCAAACCGGCGGAAACTCCCAGCGACGAGGAAATCAAACGTCAAATCCGCGAAACGCTCGAACGCCTTCAAGGCAAGCAACAAAAGAAAAAATTCAAGCGCCTCAAACGGGAGAAAAAACGGGAAAAACTTCAAAAACTTATCGAAGAAGAAAAACGGCAAGAGACCATTCTCAAAGTGGCCGAATTCATTACCGTATCCGAATTGGCGGGACTTATGGGTATAGAGCCCAACGATCTAATCGCCACCGGATTCCAGGAATTGGGACTCATGCTTACGCCCAACACGCGGCTTGAAGGCGAAACCATTCAGCTCCTGGCCGACGAATACGGCTACGAAGTGCAATTTGCCGACGTGGAAGAAATCGAAGAAGTCGAAGAAGAGGTAGAAGACGATCCTTCCAAACTCAAACCCCGCCCGCCGGTAGTGACCATCATGGGACACGTGGACCACGGAAAAACATCGCTCCTGGATTATATCCGCAAAACCAATATTGTGGCGGGCGAAGCGGGAGGCATCACCCAACACATCGGCGCTTATAACGTTACCTTGCCCGACGGGCAACGAATCACCTTTCTCGACACGCCCGGACACGAAGCTTTTACGGCAATGCGGGCCCGCGGAGCCCAAGTGACCGACATTGCCGTGATCGTCATCGCGGCCGACGACAAGGTGAACCAGCAAACCAAAGAAGCCATCAACCATGCGGCGGCGGCCGGCGTACCCATTATTTTCGCCATCAACAAGATCGACAAGCCCAACGCCGACCCCGAACGCATCAAAAACGAATTGGCCCAAATGAACTATTTGGTCGAAGACTGGGGAGGTAAATACCAATCGCAAGACATATCGGCCAAAACGGGCCAGGGCGTCGAAGATCTGTTGGAAAAAATCCTCCTGGAAGCCGAATTGATGGAACTCAAGGCCAATCCCGACCGGCCCGCTTCGGGTACCGTACTGGAAGCCTCGCTGGAAAAAGGCAAAGGCTATACCGCCAACGTGTTGGTGCAAAACGGCACCTTGAAAGTGGGCGATTACGTGGTGGCGGGACGCAACCACGGCAAGGTGCGCGCCATGTTCGACGAAAGGGGCAACCGCGTCAAAGAGGCGGGCCCTTCCACTCCCGTAAAAATCATCGGATTGGACGGCGCCCCCAGGGCCGGAGACAAATTCAAGGTTTACCTGGACGAAAAAGAAGCCAAAAAGATCGCCCAGAAACGCGATCAAATTTACCGCGAACAACAATTGCACGCCCGCCGGCACATTACGCTGGACGAATTGGGCCGCCGTCTGGCCATGGGCGATTTCAAACAACTCAACCTCATCATCAAAGGTGACGTGGACGGCTCGGTGGAAGCTCTGTCCGATGCCCTCACCAAGCTCTCCAACGAAAAGGTGGAAGTCCGCATTATCCACAAAGGGGTGGGGCAAATTACCGAGGCCGACGTAAACCTGGCGGCCGCTTCCGACGCCATCATTATCGGGTTCAACGTGCGCCCTTCGGGTAGCGCCGCCCGATTGGCCCATGAAGAAGGAGTGCAAATCAAAACCTATTCGATTATTTACGACGTAATCGACGATGTGAAGAACGCCATCGAAAATATGCTCTCGCCCGTCGAACGCGAAGAAGTAACCGGCACCGCCGAAGTGCGTCAAACCTTCAAAATTTCGCGGGTGGGCACCGTGGCCGGATGTATGGTTACCGACGGAAAAATCCACAATAAATCGCGGGTGCGCGTCATTCGAGACGGCATTGTGATTCATGAGGGTGAATTGAGCTCGCTCAAGCGCTTTAAAGATGATGTAAAAGAGGTAACCAAAGGGTACGAGTGCGGATTGACCATCAAAAACTTTAACGACATCAAGGAAGGAGACATTATCGAAGCATTCGACGTTATCGTGGAGCGCCAAAAATTGTAAACGGGCATGAAGTTGTTGCATATTTTCGGCACGCGACCCGAAGCCATCAAAATGGCGCCGGTGGTCCGTGCCACGGAAGAGGCGGCGGGTTTGGAGTCCAAAGTATGCATCACGGCCCAACACCGCGAAATGCTTGACCAGGTATTGGATTTCTTCGAAATCCGGCCCGATTACGACCTCAACCTCATGCGTCCCAACCAAAGCCTCCACGAACTTTCGGCCCGCATATTGACCGAATTGCAACCCGTGCTCGACGATTACCGGCCCGACTTCGTGCTGGTCCACGGCGATACATCCACCACGTTGATGGCCTCCCTGGCGGCCTTTTACCGAAAAATTCCGGTGGCCCACGTGGAAGCGGGATTGCGCACTTACGACAAATACGCTCCCTTTCCCGAAGAAATCAACCGCCAACTCACAGGCCGTTTGGCCGATGTGCATTTCGCCCCGACGCCGCGGGCCAAAGCCAACTTGGAAACCGAAAAAACGCCCGGAGATATTTTGGTGACGGGCAATACGGTCATCGACAGCCTGTTGTGGAGCATAAAAAAACTGGAAAATTACTCCGACGAAGAAATTGAAGATCTTCGTCGCCGATTGGATTTCAATAAAAAAATCGTGCTCATCACCGGACACAGGCGCGAAAATTTCGGCGAAGGTTTTCAACGCATCACACGCGCCATACGCCGATTGGCCGAAACCCATCCCGACGTGGAATGGGTCTATCCGGTTCACCTGAATCCCAATGTGCAAGACCCCGTATATTCGGTCTTGGACGGCTTGTCCAACGTCCATTTAATCGCCCCGTTGCGATATCCCGCTTTCGTGTGGTTAATGGACAAAAGTTTTATGATCATAACCGACAGCGGCGGCATTCAGGAAGAAGCCCCCGCTTTGGGCAAACCCGTACTGGTCATGCGTGAAACCACCGAACGTCCCGAAGCGGTGGAAGCCGGCACCGTCAAACTGGTAGGCACCGATCCCGAAAAAATCATTTCCTACACCGAGGAACTCCTCTCGGAAGGGCCGCTCTACCGGCAAATGAAAAGGGCCCATAACCCTTACGGCGACGGAAAGGCGGCGGAACGGATTAAAAACTACTTTTTGAATTTAAATAATACACCATGAAAGATAAACCGGTTGTAAATATTATAGGTCTGGGGTATATCGGTCTTCCCACGGCCGCTTTGATCGCTTCGAAAAAAATTCCGGTCCACGGTACGGACATTAACGAAGACGTGGTCCGCACCATCAATGAGGGCAAAATCCATATCGTGGAACCCGACCTGGCCGGATTGGTCAAACACGTGGTGGAAAAAGGCTACCTTCAAGCCCACACCACTCCCGTCAAAGCCGACGTCTATGTCATAGCGGTACCCACTCCCGTACGCGAAGATTATTCGCCCGATCTTACCTACGTGGAACAGGCGGTACGCAATATTATTCCCTACTTGGAAGAAGGCAATTTGATTATTATTGAATCCACCAGTCCGGTGGGCACCACCGAAAAAATGGAAGAAATCATCCTGGAAGCCCGTCCCGAAGTGGATGGAAAAATACACATGGCTTATTGTCCCGAGCGGGTATTGCCGGGCAAAGTGCTGTACGAATTGGTGCATAACGACCGAGCCATCGGAGGAATCGACGAAACATCCACCGAAAAAGCCATTGACTTCTACAAACATTTTGTAAAAGGGGAGCTTTATCCCACCAACGCAAGGACGGCCGAAATGGTCAAATTGGTGGAAAACGCTTCGCGCGACGTGCAAATCGCCTTTGCCAACGAATTGTCGCTCATCAGCGACGAAGCGGGCATCGACGTATGGGAATTGATCGAATTGGCCAACAAACATCCGCGAGTCAACATTTTGCGTCCCGGAACGGGTGTGGGCGGTCATTGCATCGCCGTGGACCCCTGGTTTATCATTCACGATTATTCCGATAAAGCCCGGTTGATACGGACCGCCCGGGAAATTAACACCTATAAAACTTTGTGGGTAATCGAAAAGATCAAAAATGCGGCCTTGGAATTCGAACGCCTTCACGGTCGGAAACCCCGCATTGCGGCCATGGGCCTGGCTTTCAAACCCGACATCGACGATTTGCGCGAATCGCCGGCGCTTTATGTGGCAAGGGTCCTCAAAGGCGAAGGATTCGACATCATAGCCTCCGAACCCAACCTCAACGGTAACACTTACGCGGAATTCGAGCTCAAATCGCCCGAACAAGCGGTTCGCGATGCCGACATAATCGCCTTTCTGGTGGCCCATACCGCTTTCAAAGGGTTGGAAATCCCCGAAGGCAAAACGGTGCTCGATTTCGTCAACGTCCCCGTCAGCCTGGGATAGGGATTTTATTTGTATATTGGTTTTAAATTTTCCGTCATGGAAGACGTCAAGACCTATATCGAACAAAATAAAGACCGCATTCTCAACGAGTTGTTCGAACTCTTGCGCATTCCTTCCGTCAGCGCCGATCCCGTCCATGCCCAAGACGTATGGGAAGCCGCCAAAAAGGTGAAAGAATTGCTCGAAAAAGCGGGTTTGGACAACGTTTCCCTGGAAGAAACGCCCGGATATCCCATCGTGTACGGTGAAAAAATCATCGACCCTTCGTTACCCACCGTGTTGGTATACGGCCATTATGACGTACAACCCGCCGATCCGTTGGATCAATGGCATTCGGATCCGTTTGAACCCGTGATCCGCCAAACGGAAGAACATCCCGAAGGAGCCATATTCGCCCGGGGCGCTTCGGACGACAAAGGCCAAATGTTCATGCACATTAAGGCCCTGGAATACATGATTAAAAACAACAAACTACCGGCCAACGTCAAGGTGATGATCGAAGGAGAAGAAGAAGTGGGTTCCGAAAGTCTGGCCTGGTACGTCAAAAACAATAAGGATAAGCTCAAAAACGACATCATTTTAATCTCGGATACGGCTTTAATTTCGAAGGATGTGCCTTCCATTACCACCGGCCTGCGCGGCTTGGCGGCGGTGGAAGTGACGGTCAAAGGGCCTTCGCACGACTTGCATTCGGGATTGTACGGCGGCACCGTGGCCAATCCGGCCAATATGCTGGCCCGCCTCATCGCATCCATGCACGACGAAGACGGAAAAATCACCATTCCGGGTTTTTATGACAAAGTGGTGGAATTTTCACCCGAATTGCGGGAACTGATCAATTCCATTCCTTTCGACGAAGAAAAATACAAAGCATCCATAGGCGTGGACGAGCTTTGGGGCGAAAAGGATTATACTCCCGTGGAGCGCACTTCCATACGTCCCACCTTGGACGTCAACGGCATTTGGGGCGGTTATACCGGCGAAGGTACCAAAACCATCATTCCGTCGGAAGCCTCGGCCAAAATCACCATGCGCCTGGTCCCCGATCAGGAACCCGACGAAATCGCCCGCCTGTTCAAAGCATATGTGGAACAACATACCCCGCCGGGCACCAAAGTGGAAGTCAAAACCTACCACGGCGGATATCCCTACCTGATGCCGGTGGACCATCCCGGTTACAAAGCGGCCGAAAAGGCATTGGAAACCACTTTCGGTAAAAAAGTCTATCCTTTCTTCACCGGCGGAAGTATCCCCATCGTACCTTTGTTCGAAAAAGAATTGGGAACCAAATCGGTATTAATGGGCTTCGGATTGGACAGCGACCGCATTCATTCGCCCAACGAAAATTTGGGATTGTGGAATTTCTTTAAAGGCATCGAAACCATTCCTTATTTTTATCAATATTTCACTCAAGATTACGGCGCCTGATGTGGGAGAGCGTGCGTCCATATCGCGAAGCGTTCGAAGAATTCTTGCGGGCCCATGAATTGCCGTCCCGTCCCCGCCGGTTGTACGATCCTTTGCGGGCCATGCTCCGACAAGGGGGCAAACGCATTCGTCCCGTCCTGACCCTGGTGGCGGCCGAAGGATACGGCACTCCGCTTGCCACGGCTCTTCCGGCCGCGGCGGCAGTGGAATTGTTTCACAACTTCACCCTTATCCACGACGATATCATGGACGATGCCCCTCTCCGTCGGGGTCAACCTACCGTCCATCGGCAATGGGGAATGCCGGTGGCCATTTTGTCGGGAGACGTGTTGATGTTTTACGCCCAAAAATTTTTGGAGCCCTACCCGCCCGCCGTCTTTCAAGCCCTTCAAACATTGCTCAACGATACCGCCATCGCCGTATGCGAAGGCCAACAAGCCGACATGGATTTTGAAGACAAAAACGAGGTAAGCCGCGAAGAATACATGGAAATGATCCGAAAAAAGACGGCCGCCCTCATGGGCACCGCCCTCCGCTACGGCGCCATCCTGGGGGAACGAAACCGGGACGAACAGGAAATCCTGTACGAAGCGGGCATTAAATTGGGCCTCACCTTCCAAATTCTGGACGACTACCTGGATACCTTCGGCGACGAAAAATTCGGCAAACAAACCGGCGGCGACATTCGAGCGGGCAAAAAAACCTTTTTATACGTCACCCTACTGGAAAAATTACCTCCCGACAAACGCAAGGAATTCGTCGAGCTTTACGGACAAAAGAACAAGACCGAAGAAAACGTGCGGCGGATTGTGTCGCTTTTTCGTACTTATAACCTCCCCTACATTACGCGACAAACGGTGGAGGACCTCACCCGGGAATTCATTTTTTTGATTAACAGCTCGCGCCTGATGCCCGAACATAAACAAATTCTCATCCACCTGGCCGAAGATTTGGCCGGGCGAACGGTATAATTCTTCAGAAGCGTAAACGCAATCCCGCCGAGGCGGGTCCCGCGGTGAACTCCAGCGTCCAACGGGAGGCCGAAGCCGCCCGGTGCCGATCGTTATACCTTTCCACCGCCCGTTTCAACTTTCGATTGGCCGCAATCACCAGCGGAACGGCCATGCCCAACATGATTCCTCCGGCAACGACCAAATCCCAGCGAGGATTGGTTCCCGTCAACGAAGCACCAATATGCCAACCCGCCAAAAACAGACCGGCCCCGCCCAAAATTTGGGAAGCAACGTAATATGTGCGCGCCGTCCGGGCCCATTTCCGGGCCACCGGATCATTGTCCATCAAGCGAACAACCTCCGACAACTTCAAAAACCGGTTGTTTTGCATATAAACCTTACCCATGGATGTTTTCCGCACCGTGATTTCCTGAGCCGAAAGCATGTAAATTCCCGCGAATAAAAGAAGCAAGAAGAAAATGCGCATAATCCGTTTTTTGAGGTAAAGGTAACAAATTCCTCTCGACCGAAGCAATTATTTGAAAATGAATAAGAAAGATTCACGCAACAATTTGAAAAGAAAAATGTATATTTGGCTTAAATTAAATACGGGAAAATGAAAAAATGGCTTTATTTGCTTTTGGCAATGACTTTTGCGCTTTCCGCCTGTAAAAAAGAGGGCGGGGAAGAAACGGGCGGCGAAGACGAAGAAGTATATGAATGCCTGCCCGAACAAATCGAATATGTGGATCATCAAGATCCGAACGATAACGAAAACATTCGCTACTATTATGTCAAGAACGCCATCGACCGAAAAACGCGCAACCTGGCGGGAGGGTCGAGTTATACTTATCAATACGTATATGAAGACATAGACAAAGGGTTGCTGGATCGCATCGATATTTATAATGCCAATTCGGAATTGGTGGCCAAGGTGGAATATACCTTGAACAACGAATTGATCGCCTCGCGAGAATTGTTGCTTTATTATAACAACCGGTGGTATTCGGCTTGGTTGGTGGAATATTTTTATAACAACGACAACAAAGTGGAACGCGTGCGCATCCGCGATTACGACCTGTGGAACAACGGTCAAAATCCCACCGACGAAACGGGAATTTACACTTACACCGGCGACAACGTCACCCGCATTCAATGGTACGATACCGACGACATGCAAACTTTGAAGGAAGAATATTTATATGAATACGATAACGGCAAACGTGCCTTCAGCAACGTGGTGACCCAAACTTATCCCACCACGCGGGTAAACAATATTATTCGCGCCATTCGCAACGTGTACGGCACCAGTCCCACCAGCGAAGAAACGCTGATCTCCATCGATTATAACAACAAAGGATTTCCCGTCAATTACGAAGCCGTTACCGACCGGGGCGCACCGGTTTATTCCCAGACGATTACTTACCTCAATTGCGAATAATTTGCTTGGATTTGAATACACGGCGCCTCCTTCGGGAGGCGTTTTTTACAATACAACAAACCAGCCTTTTGTAGATTTGCAAAAAAACAGTGACTATGGCATTCAACCTCAAAAACCGGCATTTTTTAAAACTCCTGGATTTTACCCCTCGCGAAATCGCTTTCCTCATCGATTTGGGGGAAAATTTGAAAAAAGCCAAATATGCCGGCACCGAACGGCCTCAACTTAAAGGGAAAAACATCGCTTTGATTTTCGAAAAGGCATCCACGCGCACGCGTTGCGCCTTCGAAGTGGCCGCTTACGACCAGGGCGCCCATGTCACTTATTTGGGGCCCACCGGCTCGCATATCGGTAAAAAAGAAACCATGAAGGACACCGCCCGCGTGTTGGGCCGCATGTACGATGCTATTGAATACCGCGGATTCGGACAAGACAAAGTCGAAGAGCTGGCCCGATATGCGGGAGTGCCCGTATGGAACGGCCTGACCGACGAATTTCATCCCACCCAAATTCTGGCCGATTTTCTCACCATGCGCGAGCATTCGGACAAACCTTTGCGGCGCATATCCTTTGCTTATGTAGGGGATGCCCGAAACAATTTGGGCAATTCGCTCTTGATCGGCGGAGCCAAGATGGGCATGGACGTGCGTTTGGTGGCCCCTCCCGACCTGTTTCCCCATGAAGAACTGGTGCACAAAGCCCGCGAAATCGCCAAGGAAACGGGGGCCCGCATCACATTGGAAACCGACCCCGCCAAAGGCGTCAAAGGGGTGGATTTCATCTACACCGATGTCTGGGTATCCATGGGCGAACCCGAAGAAGTATGGGCCGAACGCATTCGGAAACTTCTGCCTTATCAGGTCAACAAAGAACTAATGGAAAAAACGGGCAATCCCGATGTCAAATTCATGCATTGCCTCCCGGCCTTTCACAATACCGATACGGAAATAGGGCGGATGATTTACGAAAAATTCGGTCTCGAAGCCATGGAAGTGACCGACGAAGTATTCGAAAGTCCGGCTTCCATCGTGTTCGACCAGGCCGAAAACCGGCTTCATACCATTAAGGCCGTGATGGTGGCCACGCTGGCTTAAAAATAATTGAACGCCATCACCGCCGCATAAATCCGGGCCGACGGACAGGCCTCCCGGATTACCGAAGCCGCGGCACCCAGGGTGGCTCCGGTAGTGAGCACGTCGTCCACGATCAACACCTTGCGCCCGCACAAGCGACCGGCATTATTTATCTTGAAAGTGCCCGCCACGTTTTTCCACCGCTCCCAGGGGCCGTGCCTGGTTTGACTGGGAGTATGACGGAATTTGACCAGCAAATCGTCCGCATAGGTGCTTCCGAGCCGTCCGGCCAATACGCGGCCGAATTCTTCGAGCTGATTGTACCCGCGTGCCCGCAATTTGCGGGGATGCAAGGGCACGGGAATGACCAAATCCGGCGGGTCGTCTTCCAGATAAGGGGCCAGATGGCGGGCCAATGCCCTGCCGATGCGGGGGCGATTGCCGTATTTGAGCAATCGGATTACCTTGGCGGAAGGGCGGTCTTTACCGTACCACATCAGGGCGGTGGCTTTCTCTACCGGTGCCAGGGCCTGCAACCGGCGAGCCACCGCATTGTCGGACGTGAAGGGAATTCCGGTAAAAGGCAATTCCTGAAGGCAGGCGTTGCATACCGCTTCTTCGCCGCGGGTAAGGGGGCGGCCGCATACGGCACAGGTCTCGGGAAACAGCAAACGGGACAGGGTGCTTATGAAGGGGAGCCGAGCCACGTTTTCAAATGCAATTTGCGTTGCAAATCGGTTTTGAGCTCCTCGATGCGGACCCGGTATTGGGCCATGGTGTCTCGGTCGCGCACGGTCACGGTGCCGTCTTCCTTGGTTTGGTGATCCACCGTCACGGCATAAGGGGTGCCTATGGCATCCTGGCGGCGATAGCGGCGACCGATGGCGTCCTTCTCGTCATAGGCGGCCATAAAATCCCATTTCAGTTCGTCGAAAATGTCGCGGGCGATTTCGGGCAGTCCGTCCTTTTTCAACAACGGCAACACGGCCACCTTCACCGGCGCCAATACGGCGGGAATTTTCAATACCACCCGTTGCGAACCGTCTTCCAGGGTTTCTTCCGTATAGGACGCGCTCAATACCGCCAGAAACATGCGGTCCACCCCGATGGATGTCTCGATCACGTAAGGAATGTAGCTCTCCCGTGTTTCGGGATCGTAATAGCGGAGTTTTTTGCCCGAATGTTCTTCGTGGCTGCGCAAGTCGAAATCGGTGCGCGAATGGATGCCTTCCAGCTCCTTGAATCCGAAGGGGAATTTGAATTCGATGTCGGTGGCCGCATCTGCATAATGGGCCAGCTGTTCGTGGTCGTGAAACCGGTAGAGCGAAGGATCGAAACCTAACGAAAGGTGCCACCGCATGCGTTCCTCTTTCCAATAGGCAAACCATTCTTTCTCCGTACCGGGTCGGACGAAAAATTGCATTTCCATTTGTTCGAATTCCCGCATACGGAAAATAAATTGGCGGGCCACGATTTCGTTGCGGAACGCCTTACCGATTTGGGCGATGCCGAAGGGAATTTTGACCCGCGAAGTTTTGAGCACGTTATTGAAATTGACGAAAATGCCTTGAGCCGTTTCGGGTCGCAAATAAATTTTGGCCGAAGCATCGGATACCGCTCCCAGCCGCGTATCGAACATGAGGTTGAATTGCTTGACATCGGTCCAATTGCGGGAGCCGCTAACGGGATCGGCGATTTCCAGCTCGTCGATCAAATCCTTGAGCGATTTGAGGTCGTTGGCCGCCAATGCCTCGTTCAGCCGCCGGCGCGTTTCTTCCACCAGTTGCCGGTATTTTTGAATCCGAGGCGATTCTTCCAAAAACTTGCGGGGGTCGAAGGCGTCGCCGAACCGCTTGCGGGCTTTTTTGACTTCCTTATCGATTTTGGCTTCCCATTTGGCAATCTGATCTTCCACCAATTGATCGGCGCGGTACCGTTTTTTGGAATCTTTATTGTCGATTAACGGATCATGGAAGGCGTCCACATGGCCCGAGGCCTTCCATACGCGGGGATGCATCAGGATGGCGGCGTCCAGGCCCACGATGTTTTCATGAAGCTGGACCATGGCTTTCCACCAATAATCTTTGATATTATTTTTGAGCAATGTCCCTTGGGGGCCGTAATCGTACACCGCCGAGAGTCCGTCGTATATTTCGCTGGAGGGAAAAATAAAGCCGTATTCTTTGGCGTGGGAAGTGATTTTTTTGAACAATTCTTCGCTCATGACTCGGGGGATTAAAAAAATGGCTATCTCCGTGTCAAAGATAGCCATTTTGAACCGAACGGGCGGAAATTTTTATTTCAGCGTCAGCGTCCCTTCACCCACTTTTTGACCGTTGTGGTAGATATTCACCGCATAATCGCCCTTTTTGATTTCTTCGGGCGTTTCGGGAACCACGAAGACGCAAATGTCCAGCGGCTGGCCGTCGTAACGGAATTCTTTGGCGGCGCTCACGATTTGTTCTTGCCCTTCCACTTGAATGATGTCTTTGGAACCGATTACGTCGCCGTCGGGGTTAATCACTTGCACGTACATCACCTGGTCGCCGGGTTCCACCACCGGATTGCGGGGTACGCTGTAGCATACCCGTATTTGCTGGGTACGTTTGGCTCGGTGGGTTTCGATCACCTTCCCGCTTTTTTTGATGCGCACCCCGTGCACGCGCACGTTGGTGACGCCCAATGTTTTGGCTTTGGTCAAGGTTTCGGCCAATTTTTGATTTTCTTCCAACACTTTTTGATGGGTCTCGCTCAACTCTTGCAATTCCCGGCCCAAGCTGTCTTTTTGGAAGGCCAACATTTGGTTGACTTGCTTGAGCGAATCGATCATGCGGAAGAGTTTTTCCCGTTCTTTTTGGAGCTTGTATAATTGCGCCTTATATCGGCGAATGATTTTCAGATCGGTGGCTTTCACGTTTTCCAGTTCGGCGATGAGCTCTTCGACCTTGGCTTTGGCCTGGGCCAGCTCGTCTTTGAGCTGGGTGTTTTCTTCCATGGCCGCTTCGTAATTAATTTTCAATTCTTCCAAATCGCTCAAAAGGGCCTGTTTTTCTTCCTCCAATTGTGCGGTCACCTTGCGGTAGTCGTTGTACTTTTTGATCCCTACCGCCCCGCCGATGAGCAAAACGGCCGCCAACAAACCTACCAGAATTTTCAGGGCTTTGTTTTGCTGGCCCTGTGACGGAGTAGGCGTAAACGGATGCGAAGACTGTTTGTTTTCCATTTCCAAAAAATTTTATTAAGGCAAAGTTACAAAAAAAGAACCGCCCGTAATGAAAACGGACGGTTCGGGGATTTTATTATACCGCCGCGATCAGAAGCGGAATTTCACGTCCAAACGCCAGGTGCGCCCCCATCCGAAGAATACCCGGTTCTTGGTGTTGATGCCTTTCCACGTTTTGGTCCAGGCCACGGTTTGACCCGAGCCGTCGCGGTAAGCATCGCCGGGGAAGTAGTTGGTTTCGGATTCGGAAATATACACCTTGTCGAACACGTTGTTGACGGAGAAACGCACCTTCATGCGGCCCCAATCCTTCACGTTGAAGCGGTAGGTCAATCCGGCATCCACCAGGCTGTAAGCCGGCAATTTGAGCGACCCTTTGTGATCGGGTTGGGTGAAGGATTGCAAGTCGATATTGGCGTAGAGGTTATCCACGAAGAATTGGTTGACGTCGAAAGTCAATCCTTCGATCGGCGTGTATTTCAAGCCGAGACGCGAAGTAAACTGAGCGGAGTTGCCCACTTTAACGCCGTCGAGATAGACGGTGAGGGTATCCACGATGTCGTTGTTGTTGTCGAATACGTAGGCCGTTACGTCGCCTTTGTATTTCCAATCGCCCACGGATACCATTCCGTCCAAACGGAGGTTGCCGTAGATGGCACGGGCTTCCACTTCGATACCTTTGTGCACCTCGGTGACGCCGTAGAGCTTGGCATAATCACGACCCACGGGAATGGTGGCATATCGGTCGGACCAAACCGTGCGATAGAGGTTTACGTCCACTCCCCAGTGATCGTCGCGATAGCCGTAACCTCCTTCGATGGCTTTAATTTTCTCGTTGGTCAGCTCGGGGTTGATTTCGTTGGATTTATAGCTGATGAATACGGCGCGGAACAGCGGTTGCTTGCTGTAATAGCCGGCGTTGAAGAACACGTTGTTGTGCTCGTCGATGTTGTAGTTACCGCCACCTTTGATGTTATATCCCGGAAGGTACACCCAAGGCGAGGTTTGTTCGGGATCGTCGTTGCGATAGTTGAAGTAGTCGATGCGTTGGAAGCCTTGACGGGAGAACGAACCTTGGAGGAAGGTGGAAAGTTGTTCGGTTTTGTATTCCACCTGACCGAAGGTTCCCAGCCATTTCACTTTACCCACGTTGAAGTATTCGATTTTCTTTTGTCCCAAAATGTCGATGAAGGGATTCCAGCTGGGTTTGGCTTCCACGAAATCTTCGGGATAAATATAGTTGAGGGTATCGTTCACGTTGCGTTGATCCAAGTATCGGTCGGCACCCAAGACGTCGTTCACCACGCGATAGTGATATCCGGTGTAAGTACGAACGTCCAAACCGATGTCGAAGCTGAGGTTTTCGTTCACATCGTCGTGGAAGTTCACGATTCCGCCGTACCAGTCGTGGGAGTTCATGGAAGCGCGGCGGGTGATACCTTCATATCGGGTGTTGGTATAATAACCTTCGGCATCGGGTTGACGGGTGGGACCGAAATCGGGGACGTCGTGACCCGAGTTCCACAGATACACGTCGTCCATGCGCATGAGGCCGTTGCGGTCGCGGGTGACCAAATCGGCGATGCTGGCATAAGGGAAAGCACGGTAATAAGGATAGAGGTAATTGCGGTTGATGTTTCCGATGGGACCGGTTCCCCCGCCGCGACCCCAGGATCCGTAAATCACGGAGTTGATGCGCATGCGGTCGTTAAAGTTATAATCGATGTTGAGCGATGCGATGGGTTTGTGGTAGAAGTTGCGGCGCATGTTGAACACCTCTCCGTGAAGGTATCCCCAGTCGGCGTTGTATTTGATGTTGGGCTCGGCACCGCCGCCGAAGCGCATGAAATCTTCAATGGCGGGTGCCAGCGAACGTTGGTGGTGCCATTGAGGTGCCCCCGTAGCGGTAAACATGAAGTTGAGCTTGTCGCTGGGCTTGTAACCCAAACCGATGAACCAGGTATATCCGTCGAATTCGGTGGCATCCACGTAACCGTCCCCTTTGGTATGGCTCAAGAGGAACGAAGCCGAAAAGCCGTTGTCGAGCAATCCGGTGGAGTAAGATGCCAACCATTTCATATACCCGTCGTTACCGATGGAAAATCCGAGGCTTCCGCCTTTTTTGCGTTCAGATGTGGCGGTAAGGATGTTGATGGTACCGCCCACCGAGGAGATGGCCAATTTGGAAGCTCCCAAACCGCGTTGTACCTGAATGGCCGATACCACGTCGGATAGGCCGGCCCAGTTGCTCCAATATACCCATCCGTTTTCCATGTCGTTGACGGGCATACCGTTGATGAGCACGGCAATGTTGCGTTGGTCGAATCCGCGCACGTTGATGCGGGCGTCACCCCAGCCGCCCCCGCGTTTGGTGGCATATACCGAAGGGGTGTAGTTGAGCACTTCGGGAAGCTCTTTGGTACCCAACACTTCTTGGATTTCCACCGCTTTGAGGGTGGTTTGGGCCACCGGCGTTTCGCGTTCGCGGGCGATGTCGGCCACACCCACGATCACCACTTCGCCCAGAGCTTCGGCCGAAGGTTTGAGCTTGACCACGCCCACGTTCACCGTCTTACCGTTTTCGATCCGGACGGGCAAACTTTTTTGTTGATAGCCCACGTAGGAGACCACCAACGTATATTGCCCCGCCGGGGCGGTGATGACGAAATTGCCGTCGAAATCGGTGGTGGTTCCGTAGCTTGTGCCTTTCAGCACCACGTTCGCTCCCGGAAGGGGTTCATTGGTTTCTCCGTCGATGACTTTACCGACGACTTTTCCCTGCGCATAGGCAGCCATACCGGCAAGCAGGAAGAAACTTGCCAGCAAAAGAGTTTTGAGGTTGTTCATAGGTGGTGGGTTTTAATTTCCCTACAAATATCCGATTTTTTCATATCAATTCCAATTGATTTCCCCGGACTTTTCGACGAAAAATTTCCCCTCCAATCGAATGAAAATATGACAAATAGCATTCACTCATCGGAATTTTCGGATATCTACCTTTAAATATTATAATAATTCGCTCCGGGGTGCCCGATTTCTTTTCATTTCCCCCGTCGAATGCCTAAATTGCCGCCGTAGAATTCCCAAAAAGCGCCGCCATGAAAGATTTGCGATTGCGCCGCGAAGCGCTGGCATACCATGCCAAACCCCAACCGGGCAAAATCGAAGTGGTTCCCACCAAGAAACACGCCACCCAACGACACCTGGCCCTGGCCTATTCGCCGGGGGTGGCTTATCCGTGTTTGGAAATTCAGAAAAATCCGCACGACGTTTACAAATACACCTCCAAGGGCAATTTGGTGGCCGTTATTTCCAACGGCACGGCCGTATTGGGATTGGGCGACATCGGTCCCGAAGCGTCCAAGCCCGTGATGGAGGGTAAAGGCGTGCTGTTCAAAATATTCGCCGGCATCGATGTGTTCGACATCGAAATCGATGCCAAGGATGTGGACACCTTCGTGGAAACGGTCAAAAAAATCGCGCCCACCTTCGGAGGCATCAACCTGGAAGACATCAAAGCGCCCGAAGCCTTTGAAATCGAACGCCGCCTGGTGGAAGAGCTCGACATTCCCGTCATGCACGACGACCAGCACGGCACGGCCATCATTTCGGGTGCCGCCCTGTTGAACGCCTTGGAATTGGCGGGTAAAAAAATCGACGAAATCAAAATGGTGATCATGGGGGCCGGAGCGGCCGCCATTTCGTGTGCGCGCCTCTACAAAAAATTGGGCGTCCGTCCCGAAAACATCGTCATGCTCGACAGCAAAGGCGTAATTCGGCGGGACCGCGAAAACCTGGTTCCCCCCAAATCGGAATTCGCCACCGACCGCGACATCCGCACCCTGGACGAAGCCATCGAAGGAGCCGACGTCTTTATCGGCCTGTCGGTGGCCAACGTGCTCAAGCCCGAACATTTGAAAAAAATGGCTCCCAATCCCATCGTGTTTGCCCTGGCCAATCCCGACCCGGAAATCGACTACGAAACGGCCATGAAAACCCGTCCCGACGTCATTATGGCCACCGGCCGGTCGGATTATCCCAATCAGGTGAACAACGTGCTGGGATTTCCCTACATTTTCCGCGGAGCCTTGGACGTAAAGGCCAAAAAAATCAACGACGAAATGAAACTGGCGGCCGTCTATGCCCTGGCCGAATTGGCCAAAGAGCCGGTACCCGAACAGGTAAATATCGCTTACAACGTCAAACACTTGAGCTTCGGGCGCGATTATATCATCCCCAAACCTTTCGACCCGCGGTTGATTTACAAAATTCCGCCCCGCGTAGCCAAAGCGGCCATGGAATCGGGCGTGGCCCGCGAGCCCATAACGGATTTTAAAAAATACGAGGAAGAGCTGATCGAACGTTTGGGATTGGAAACCAAACAAATCCGGCTCATGGTCAACCGCGCCAAGGCGGATCCGAAAACGGTGGTCTTTCCCGAAGCCGACCATCCCGAAGTGGTCAAAGCGGCTTACCAAGCCTACGAAGAAGGCATCGCCCGGCCCGTTTTGATCGGCAACCGCCAAATCGTGGACCAAATCCGGCGGGACCTGGCATATGCCGAAGAATTGCCGGTGATCGATCCCACTTCGCCCGAAGAACTCCAAAGGGTGGACCGCTATGCCGAAGCTTATTGGAAAATGCGCCAGCGCAAAGGAATGACCCTCTTGGAAGCGCGGCGACTGATGCGCACGCCCAATTATTTCGGCGCCATGATGGTGAAAACCGGCGAGGCCGATGCGCTGGTCACCGGATACTCACGTTCGTTTCCTTCGTCATTTAAACCATTGATTCAAGTGGGCGGCACCGCACCGGGGGTGAAGAAAATTTCGTCCACCGTGTTGTTGGTCACTTCCAAAGGACCCATCTTCATCTCGGATGCGGCGGTGATGGAAAATCCCACGGCCGAAGAATTGGTGGAAATTACGCGGATGACAGCTCAAACGGTCAAAATGTTTAACCTCCAACCCGTGATTGCCATGGTATCATTTTCCAATTTCGGATCGTCCCACAGCCCCGATGCCCGCAAAATGAGCCGTGCCGTCCAATTAATCAAAGAAAAATATCCCGACCTGACGGTGGACGGCGAAATTCAGGCCGATTTTGCGCTTAATCGCGAAAAGCTAAAAAAAGCCTTTCCGTTCTCCACCCTGGCGGGCCGGAAAGTCAATACCCTGATTATGCCCAACCTTTCTTCGGCCAATATCTCATACAAGCTCATCACCGAACTCACGGGCGCCCAATTGGTGGGGCCCATTCTGATGGGAATGGCTTTGCCGCTCCACGTGGTGCAATTGGGAGCGTCGGTGGACGAAATCGTTCATATGACGGCCTTGGCGGTTATCGACGCCCAGGAACGCCAAAAAGCCAAAGCCGGCGCTTAATGTTCGCTCAAACGAACGGCCAAACGGGCGGCCAAGCGGGCATTGTTTTCGAGCAATGCCATGTTGGCTTCGAGGCTGCGGCCTCCGCTATGCTTGTGAATAAAATCCAAGAGGAAAGGAGTTACGTCCTTGCCTTTGACTCCCCGCCCCACCGACTCTTCCAGGGCCTCGTAAATAAGCCGCTCGGCCGCTTCGGGCTCCATGCCCTTGCCGGACGGAACGGGATTGGCCACAAGAATACCCGTTTCCATGTCCAAATCGAAATGGGTACGCACGATTCCGGCCAATTCATCCAAATCGGACACGGCCGGCACTTTTAATCCCGAACGAGGGGAGAAAAAGGCGGGAAAGTCGTCGGTGCGATACCCCAATACGGGCACGCCCATGGTTTCCAAATATTCGAGGGTGGCGGGAATGTCGAGTATGGATTTGACTCCCGACGCCACCACGGCTACCGGTGTACGGGCCAACTCGGTCAAATCGGCGGATATGTCAAACGTGCGGGATGCCTCTCGATGCACACCTCCTGTTCCGCCGGTGGCAAAAACGCGGATGCCCGTCTTTCGGGCCGCCCACATGGTGGCCGATACGGTGGTGGCTCCCGTTTGCCGCTTGAAAAGGACGCGCGCCACATCCCGGCGGCTAACTTTTTCCACCGCTCCGCCCGGAAGAGCCAGCCGTTCCCACTCGCTTTCTTCCAATCCCACCCGCACATAGCCGTCCATAAGGGCCACGGGTGCCGGCACGGCCCCGTTTTCTCTCACGATGCGGCCCAGCCGGCGGGCCGACTCCATATTTTGCGGATAAGGAAGACCGTGGGCGATCACGGTGGATTCCAACGCTACCACCGGCTTGCCGCCGGCCAATGCGGCGGCCACCTCGGGAGACAGGCGAAAGTAGGGAGGTATGCGATTCATGAAGTAAGTTCTTTAAGTTTGGACAAAATCTTTTCGGGCGAAATGTCGGGCGAAACCACATGTTCGCTCTGGACCGTCAATCCCGCGGTAATCAGCCCCAACCGGGCGATGGTTTCCAAATCGAAGCCCTGAATAAATCCGAACACCACCCCGGAGAGAAAAGCGTCGCCGGCCCCTATGGTATTAATCACTTTGGCAGGTACCGGCGGAGCGTAATAAATACGGGCTTTATTCCCGTAAATCACTCCTTCTTTTCCCAAAGTGATAAAAACATGTTCCACCCCTTCGCGAAGAAAATATTCCACCATGGGCCGGTAATCCCTGGTAGAAGCGGGTATGCCCGTAATCACTTCGGCTTCGAGCAAGTTGGTTTTTAAAATGTACAATTGGGACAATACGGGAAGACTCCGTCGGGCCTTATCGCCCGACACGGTGTCGAGCACCCATTTTTTGTCGGGAAAGCGGTTGACCAAATATTCCAATACCGCACCCGGAAAATTG
>JAADED010000078.1 GCA_013153605.1 Chlorobiota bacterium
GTGCCCACTCCCGAAGTGGAATTGGGTAACGACCTTCAAATGTGCGAAGACGAAACCCTCACTTTGACGGCCGAAATCCTCAACATTTCCGATTTCCCCGATCCGCAAGCTTTGCAATACAATTGGTATAAGGACGGACAGGATCTTAACCTCCACACGCAACAAATCGAAGTGACCGAACCGGGCACTTATCGCGTGGAAGTATCCTACGGCGGATGCGCCGGAGCCGATGAAATCGAAGTGGCTTACTTTGCCAACAGCAAGTGTATCATCCCCAACGTGATCACGCCGAACGAAGACGGCAAAAACGATGCCTTGGTACTCGACTTCCTTAACGCCAAAGAAGGTATCGACAAGATCGAAATCTTCAACCGCTGGGGACACGTGGTATTCGAAAAAGAAAACGGATACACCGACGAATGGCACGGACAAAGCCCGGACGGTAAAGATTTGCCCAACGCCACGTATTACTATGTAATCAAATTGCGCAACGGCGAAACCAAAACGGGATGGGTTTACCTTATCAAATAAAAAATTTGTAAATCATGAAAAGAAATATGAAACGGCTCATTTTAATATTGACGGGCATTTTCGGCGGGCTGATCGCCACGGCCCAACAAGCCCCTCATTACACGCAGTTCATGTATAATATGAATATGGTTAACCCGGCGTATGCGGGAATCAAAAACGGATTGGCCGCCGGAGTTCTGTATCGTACCCAATGGACGGGAACGGAGGTACATCCCACCACCGGTACGATCAATGTGCACAGCAGGGTAGGCGAAAAATCCGGTATCGGCATTTCGGGATTGTTCGACACCAACGGTCCCGTTCGCCAAACCGACGTAAAAGTGGACTACTCCTATACCATTCCGGTGGCATCCAACCTCAATCTGGCCTTGGGTTTGAACGTGGGATTGGGTCAAGATCAAGTGGACTTCACCATGCTCCAAGCCATCGACCCCAACGACCCGCTTCTGACCGAAAGTCCCAAAGTGGGCACGGTCACTTACGGCGTGGGTGCCCTCCTGTATTCGGAAAAATTCTATATTTCCCTCTCGGCACCCAATCTCAACAAATCGCCCTACGACAAAACGGGTTCCACTTACGCCCAAGGACGTACCATTCATTATTTCGGAGCCGCCGGTTACGTATTGCCGCTGAACAACAGCTTTAAACTCAAACCCCACATCATGGTGTATAAAGCCAACGGCACCCCCATATCCACCATGCTCAACGCCAACCTTTTCATGTATGACAAACTGGAATTGGGCGTGTCGTATCGCGTGAAAGACGCCGTCAGCGGGTTAATCAATTTCAAAATCACCGACAACGTACGCATCGGCTATGCGTACGACCGCACGATCTCGTCCATGAAGTTGTACAGCCCCAACACCCACGAAGTGTTCCTCAACTTCTTGCTCCGCTTCAAGCGTCCGGGTATTATGTCTCCGATTTATTTCTAACGACCAAAAGATAAAAACGACTAATTATGAAAAAAATATATGCCTTCGCACTCACGCTCTTTTTAGGGTTGACGATGCAAGCGCAGCAAAGCGCCATCGTAAAAAAAGCGGATAAACATTTCGACCGCCTCGAATATCTCAAGGCCATCGAATATTACCTCAAGGCGGTGGAAAGCGGCAAGGCCGACGACTACGTGTACAGACGGCTGGCCGACTCCTACTACCAAATTTTCGATGCCAAAAACGCGGTGAAATACTACGAAAAGATTATCAATAAAACCCAAGATCCCGAAGTATATTACCGTTACGCCCAAATGTTGAAGGCGCTGGGCCGCTATAAAGAAAGCGAGCCGTGGATGCAAAAATTCGCCGAAATGAAACCTTCGGATCACCGGGCCATCGCCTACAGGCAAAACCCGGGATACCTGGTGCGCATCCTCGATCAGCGCCGCAAAAAATTCATCGTTACCGAAGAACCGACCGTCAACTCGGAATATGCCGATTACGGCGCCCAATTGAAAAACACCAAGCTCTATTTCGTCAGCCACCGCGTGTTGAACAAGAAACATTATTGGGACGGTCAACCTTACGGCGAAATTTTCGAAGCCGATTACGAAAACGGATTGGCCACCAACATACACCAAGTGCGCGGTCAGGTGAACACCAAATATCATGAAGGGGCTTTCAGCTTCTCGCCCGACGGAAAGACCATGTACTTCACCCGCAACAACTTCTCGGGCAAGCTCAAAGAAGATTCCACCGGCATTTCGCGTCTCAAAATCTACAGCGCCAAATGGAACGGCCTCTTCTGGAGCGACGTGGAAGAATTGCCTTTTAACAGCGACTATTTCGACACCGGCCACCCGGCCGTAACACCCGACGGCAAGCGCATGTATTTCGCTTCCAACCGTCCCGGCACGTACGGCCAGTCCGACATTTTCTACGTGGACATTTATGAAGACGGCACCTTTGGCGAACCCGTCCACCTGGGACCGGAAATCAACACCGAAGGACGCGAAGATTATCCGTTCTTCGCCGAAGACAACACCCTCTATTTCTCCTCGGACGGTCATCCGGGATTGGGCGGTCGCGACATTTTCGCTTCCAAATACGTGGACGGCAAATTCTCCCGTGCCCGCAACCTGGGCGTACCGGTCAACAGCGGTAAAGACGACATCACCTTCGTCTTCTATCCCAAAGACAAAAAAGGCTTTATGGCCAGCAACCGCAACACCACCAAACCGGGCGATTACGACATCTTCACGGTACAAGCCATCAAGCCCGTATTCGACGTGTTGGTGGAAGCACGCGTGATCGATGCCAAAACCAAACGTCCCATTCCCAACGCCACGGTGGTGCTTACGGACAATGCGGGTAATCCCATGGCCACCAAAACCACGGACGAAGAAGGTAAAGTGGACTTCCTGATCGAAGCCAACAAAGACGTGGTGCTCGAAGCTCGGGCCGAAGGGTATGAAAACAACAAAGTCACCGTACCGGGCACCTACGACGAAGCGGTGGAAGTGGAAATCCCGCTCAACCCGATCGAAGAAATTATCCTGGCCGAAAAACTCAAGCTCAACCCCATTTACTTCGATTTCGACAAATGGAACATTCGCCGAGATGCCGCCTTCGAACTGGATAAGGTGGTGGAAGTCATGAAGAAATATCCGAACTTGAAAATCCACGTGGAATCCCATGCCGACTGCCGCGGCACGCGTGCATATAACAAACGTTTGTCCGAAAAACGGGCCAAAGCCACGGTACAATACATTATCTCCAAAGGCATCGATCCCTCACGTCTGACGTGGGAAGGCAAAGGCGAAGACGAACCCAAAGTGGTGTGCAAGCCTTGCCACAGCTGTACGGAAGAGCAACACCAGCTCAACCGCCGTTCGGACTTCATCATCGTGGCCGGACATCCGTTTAAGAATCAAGAAGAAGAAAATCAATCGCAAGAATAAGGGAGTTCTCCTCCCGCGCAAAAGGCCGCCCGCGAGGCGGTCTTTTGTTTTTTGAAGGGAATCTTAATAACTTGCATAACGGAAGAAGTCCCTAAATTCGGAAGCAATGAAAACCATAGACGATTTTAATTATAAAAATGCCAAAGTGCTGGTTCGGGCCGATTTGAACGTTCCCCTGGACGACCTTGGACAAGTGGCGGACGATACCCGCATTCGGCGGAGCTTGCCCACCATCGAAAAAATATTGAATGACGGGGGATCGGTGATCCTCATGTCCCATTTGGGAAGACCCAAAGGAAGGGACGAAAAATACAGCCTCAAACACATCTTGCCCGTTTTGGAAAAATTAACGGGACGTACCGTCCGGTTTGCCGAAGACATTACGGGCCCTCAAGCCCGCCGAATGGCGGCCGAGCTCAAGCCGGGCGAAATTTTGCTCCTGGAAAACCTTCGCTTCGACCCGCGAGAAAAGAAAGGGGACGAAACCTTTGCCCGCGAACTGGCCGAGCTGGGCGATTATTACGTAAACGATGCTTTCGGTACCGCCCACCGCGCCCATGCCAGCACGGCCACCATCGCCAAATTTTTTCCCGGCAAAAAAGCGGCGGGTTACCTTCTGGCCTCGGAAGTGAAAAACATCAAAAAAGCCCTTGAAGAAGGCCAACCGCCCGTAACGGCCATATTGGGAGGTGCCAAAGTGTCATCCAAATTGGGGGTAATCGAAAACCTGTTGGACAAAACCGACCGCCTGGCCATCGTGGGAGGCATGGCTTATACTTTCTTGAAAGCCCTGGGATATCCGGTGGGCCGGTCGCTGGTGGAAGAAGATTTGGTGGAAAAGGCCAAGGAAATTCTGGATAAAGCACCCGAAAAAGGGACGGTGATCATTTTGCCGTCGGATTTTGTGATCGCCGATCGGTTCGCTCCCGATGCCGAGACGCGCATCGTGCCTTTCGATCGCATACCCGACGATTGGATGGGACTGGACATCGGTCCCGAAACGCGGCAACGAATCGCCGACATCGTCAAAAGTTCGAAAACGGTGATTTGGAACGGGCCGGCCGGCGTGTTCGAATGGGAACCTTTTGCCGCCGGCACCATGGCTATTGCCAAGGCATTGGCCGAAGCCACCGAAGGAGGAACCTTCACCCTGGCGGGCGGAGGCGATTCGGTGGCGGCCCTCAAAAAAGCCGGGGTGGAAGACCGCATCAGCTATGTGTCCACCGGGGGGGGCGCCATGCTCGAAATGTTGGAAGGCAAAGAATTGCCCGGCATCAAAGCCCTGGAAGAATAAAAGGGATTCCTTCTCGTTCTACCGAAAAAAAGACCTTATGTGGCGAGTGCGATTAAGTGCGGTTTGGATATGGTGGTGGATTTGGAGCGGCGCGGCCCAGCAGGATACTTCCGCGCTTGCCCGTCCCTTGCGCCCGGCCGACACCCTTACGTTGGAAGAACTGGCCGCCGTAGTGCATGACGCCGACACGCTGAGGCGTACCGACAGCTTGTGGTACGAAAGTTTTCTGATCCCTCCCCTCCCCGACACGCTTGCGGCGGGCGACAGCCTCCCCCCTTTCGATCGGGAAAAATTCAAACGTCAAATCGAAGCACTCAATGCCCGTTCGCCCATCGAAATCGTGTATCATCCGGCATTGGAATCCACCGTGCGGCGCATGCTGAAAAACAAAAAGCGGCTCGAACGCCTGTTCGGGTTGGCCGAATATTACTACTACCCCATGTTTGAAAAAGAGTTGGACCGCCAAAACGTGCCGCTGGAACTCAAGCACTTGCCCGTGATCGAATCGGCATTGAATCCTTTGGCCGTCTCGCCGGCCGGCGCGGCCGGATTATGGCAATTCATGTATTTTACGGGCAAAAAATACGGGCTGGAAATGACCTCCTATCTGGACGAACGTTTCTCGCCCGATCGCTCCACACGTGCGGCGGTGAGTCACTTGCGCGACTTATACGAGCTGTTCAAAGACTGGAACCTGGTATTGGCGGCCTACAATTCGGGGGCGGGCAACGTAACCCGCGCCATCCGCCGGTCGGGAGGGTATAAAAATTACTGGAATTTGCGCCTTTACCTCCCCCGCGAAACGGCCGGATACGTACCCAATTTTTTGGCCACCTGGTTCCTCTACGAATACCGCGATGCCTACGGCATCAAACCCCGACCGCCGGCCTTCCGATATGTGCTCACCGATACCATCCACATTAAAAAACACGTATCTTTCGCCCAAATCGCCAAGGTTTTTCCCGTAACCGAAGAGGAATTATCCTTCCTCAATCCCGAATACAAACTCAATATCGTGCCCTACGTGCCCAGCAAGCAATACACCATCCGTCTTCCGTACCGGGCGGCCCAATTGTTTGCCAAGTATGAAAACGATTTTTACGCGGCGGTGGAGAAGGAGTGGCAAAAGAAAGAGAAACCCCTTCCCAAATTTTATACCCTTCCCAACTATGTGATCTACACCGTCAAACCCGGTGATTATCTGGGCAAAATCGCACGCCGCTATCGGACGTCGGTGGCCAAAATCAAAAAATGGAACCGCCTGAAAAGCTCCCGCATTCGCGTAGGACAAAAACTCAAAATTTACACCCGCCATTATGTCCCGGCCACTGCCAAAACTACGCCTTCCAAATCTTCCGCCCCTCCCAAAGGCAAATATTTCTACCATACCATTCGCCAAGGTGATACCCTGTGGGACATTTCCCGCAAATACAATGTCTCGGTACGGGATTTGATGCGTTGGAATAAAGTAAGTCCCGGTAAACTCAAACCGGGAACCAAACTTAAAATTTACAAGTCATGAAAACTTTATTCCGCTTTATATGGATGCTTGCGGCTTCGGCCGTCCTTTTTTCGTGCGGACGCACGGGCAAAGTCAAATTCGACTCTACCGGAAAAATCAACCAACTCCTCATCGTGATGGATGATCGCGATTGGAAAGGGGCATTGGGAGATACGGTGCGAAAACATTTCGCCGCCGACGTGATGGTATTGCCCCAACGGGAGCCCATTTTCAGCATCAATCAAATCCCGCCCGAAGTGTATGACGAGAATTTCTTTATACTTCGTAATATCCTCATGATCAAGCGGGGAGAAAACCGGGGCGTGCGATTCAAAAAAGACCCTTACGCCCAACCCCAATTGGTGGTGGAAGTGGAAGGCAAAAACCTGGCCGACATATCGGCCATCCTCCATAAGGAAGCCCCCCGCATCATCGACAGCTTTAAAATGAACGAAATCCGCCTTCTCCAAAGCCGATTCAAGAAAAAAGATTTGGTGGACGTTTCGCAAATCGAGAAGGAGCTGGGCATCACCATCGAAATACCCAATACCTTTCAAAAAATCGTGGCCAAAGACGGCTTTTTCTGGTATCGCGAAGACATGCCGCTGGGTAGCAAAAACATTTTGTTGTATTCGGTTCCCATGGAAAAACCCGAGGATTTGGAACGCATAGCGGCGAGACTTCCCCAAATCCGGGACAGCATCGGCAAAAAATACATTCCCGGCCCTTTACCCCACACGTGGATGGTTACGGAAAAAACTTTCGGACCGGTTCAAAAAAAGGTGAACCTCAACGGCGTAACGGCCATCGAGAGCCGCGGATTGTGGGAAATGGAAAACGATTATATGGGCGGACCTTACCTCAGCTACATCATTCCCCTTCCCCGGCGCAAGCGGGCCGTGATTGCCGAAGGATTTATCTACCTCCCTTCGGACGAAAAACGCAACTTGCTCACCGAATTGGAAGCTATTTTGAGGACCATCCGTCCGGTGGATCAAGGGGCTTAAGCTTCGGGATTTTCTTTTTTGGGCGAGGAAGTGTCATCCTCGCTGGCCGCTTTTTTGAATTCTTTGATGCCGGAACCGAGTCCGCGCATGAGCTCGGGAATTTTGCGTCCGCCGAATAAGAGAAGCACAATCAATACGATAACGATTATTTCGGTGGTTCCCAACCATCCCATGGGTAAAAAGAGTGTAGTCATCGTCGTTTGTTTTGGCTAATTTACGGATTTTTGTCGTCAGGAAGGTCGAGTTTGAGGTGCAATTCCCGCAATTGTTCTTCCGAAATATAATCGGGTGCGTCGATCATCACGTCGCGACCCGAAGTATTTTTGGGGAAGGCGATAAAATCGCGTATGCTTTCTTCCCCTCCCATGAGGGCCACCAGCCGGTCGAGGCCGATGGCGATCCCCCCGTGGGGCGGAGCGCCGTATTCGAAAGCCTTCATCAAAAAGCCGAACTGGCGCCGGGCTTCTTCGGGCGTAAAGCCGAGGAGTTCGAACATTTTTTCCTGCAAATCGCGTCGATGGATCCGGATGGAGCCTCCTCCGATTTCGTTTCCGTTGAGCACCAAGTCATAAGCATTGGCCCGCACCCGTGCGGGGTCGGTGTCGAGTAAATGTTCGTCTTCGGGCAAGGGGGCGGTAAACGGGTGGTGCATAGCATGGTAGCGCCCCGTCTCTTCGTCCCATTCCAATAGGGGGAAATCGGTAATCCAGAGGGGAGCGAATTCGAAAGGCTTGCGCAATCCCATGCGGTTGGCCAACTCCAAGCGTAACATCCCCAATTGCTTGCGCGTTTGGTCTTTGGGTCCCGACAGGAAAAGCATCAAATCGCCCGGCCGGGCGCCCGTGATTTCGGCCCAGGCACGGAAATCTTCCTCGCCGAAAAACTTATCCACCGACGACTTGAAGGTGCCGTCGGGATTGTACTTGACCCATACCAAGCCTTTGGCTCCCACTTGGGGACGCTTGACCCACTCGGTCCATCCGTCGATTTGCTTGCGCGAAAAGGAAGCTCCTCCGGGCACGGCAATTCCCCCCGTATATTCGGATGCGGCAAACACTTTAAAGTCTTTGTCTTTGACGAAAGGAGTGATTTCGCCCAATTCCATGCCGAAACGGATGTCGGGTTTGTCGGTGCCGTAGCGGGCCATGGCTTCGTCGTAGGTCATGCGGGGAAAAGGGCGAGGTTCGATGCCGTGGAATTTATGCAACAAATGGGCGATCAATCCTTCGAAAGTGCGCAACACGTCGTCGCGGGTGACGAACGACATTTCGCAATCGATCTGGGTAAATTCCGGTTGGCGGTCGGCGCGGAGGTCTTCGTCCCGAAAACATTTGACGATTTGCATGTATTTGTCCATGCCTCCCACCATGAGCAATTGCTTGAACGTTTGCGGCGATTGGGGCAAAGCATAAAACTGGCCGGGATGCAAACGCGAAGGCACCACGAAATCGCGGGCACCTTCGGGTGTGGATTTAATCAAATAGGGGGTTTCGACTTCGATAAATCCTTGATCGGTAAGATAATTGCGTACCGCTTGGGTGACGCGGGACCGGAATATGAGATTTTGTTGCACGGGTCGGCGGCGTATGTCCAGGTACCGGTATTTGGCCCGCAATTCTTCGCCTCCGTCGGTTTGATCTTCGATCAAAAAGGGAGGCAACGCCGAAGGGTTGAGCACTTCCAACCGGTCCACGTCGATTTCGATGTCGCCGGTGGGTAATTTGGGGTTTTTGCTTTCGCGCTCGCGCACTTTGCCTTCGACACGCACCACGTATTCGCGTCCCAATTTTTTGGCTTGCTCCATCAATTCGGGCTTATCTTTGCTGAATGCCAACTGGGTGATGCCGTAGCGGTCGCGCAAATCCACGAAGGTGACTGCTCCCAGGTCGCGCACCCGCTGGACCCACCCGCTCAAAACCACCGGCTTACCGATGTCTTCGGCCCGTAATTCGCCACAAGTATGCGTGCGGTACATAAAAAAATTTTTTACAAAGGTATGATTTTACGGCCAAACCGCCGTCTCAGATCAGGCCGCGGGCTTTCAACTCCAAGTATTTGTCCACCACGGCGGGAGTGAGACCTCCGGGTCCGGTATGCACGCTGTAAATGCCGTGCAATCGCAACGTTTTGACCATGTTTTTTTGATCCCGGACCATGCGGGAGGCTATCGTCCGGGCATACATATCGGCGGCATGATCGGATTCGCCGCGGGCAAAGGCTTCCAATTCGGTATTGCGAAAAAAGACGGTCACCAACAAATGTTGGCGCGCGATCAGACGAAGGTAGGGCAATTGGCGTTCCAATGCATCAAGGGTATCGAAATTGGTGTAAAGAAACAACAAACTCCGCGTGGGTACATATACTTTGAGGTCGGCATACAGGCGGCCGAAATCGGTCTCTTCGAATCCGGGGTCCAAGGCATAGAGGGTGTCCAAAATGCGCGGCATTTGGGAGGGATGGTAGCGTGCGGGCACGCGGTTTTCCACCCTTCGGCCGAAAGTCATCACCCCCGCTTTGTCGTGCTTTTGCAAAGCCGTATAGGTCATGGCCACGGCCGAATTCACGGCATAATCCAGCAATGTCATCCCTCCGAAAGGCATTTCCATGGTTCGACCCGTATCGATCAGGGCATACACCGGTTGCGAGCGGGCGTCCGTATATTGGTTGACCATCAGTTTACCGCGCTTGGCGGTGGCTTTCCAGTTAATGGTACGAATATCGTCGCCGGGTACGTAGGGTTTGATTTGCTCGAATTCCCATGTCCGCCCGATGCGACGGATGCGGCGGTTTCCCGAGGCTTGCCGTTGGTGCAAGGCGCGCCACGCCTGTTTGACGGCCCCCACATAAGAGGGGTAAACTTTGACCGTACGGGGTTGTTCGAACGTATGCTTGCAAGATATCAACCCGAAAGGGCCTTTGACAAACACCAACAACCTCCCGAATTCGTATTCCCCCCTTCGGACGGGACGGAGCGTATAGGTAAACACGGCCGTTTCGCGCGGCCCCAGGCGTCGGACAAACTTAAGGTCTCTCTTCTGAAATTGGGGCGGCAATTCGTCGATGACCGTCACCCGCACGGGTACCGGCAAGCGGTTGGTCACCACGATTTCAACTTTATTGGGATCGCCGTTGGAAAAACGGGCGGGCAAGCGGCGATAGGCTTCAATGTCTTCTTCGGGGCATAACAGCAAAAACTCGGCAATGACCAGGCCGGTGGTCAGCCAGAGCAACCACTTTAGCGGCACGAACAACACCGGAAAAAAATAGGCGGCCACAAAGCCTACCACAAAAAAGGCCAATACGGCCAAATAGCGGGCGGTGGGATAGGTGCGCCGCCATATCGTATCGATTAATATCCTCTTTAAATTTTTAATTACCTTATCGAGGAACTTCCACATGTTCGATAATTTGATCCACCACGGCCGCGGCGTCGATGCCTTCCATTTCTTTTTCGGGTTTGACAATGATGCGATGGCCCAATACGGATCGGGCGTTTCGCTTCACGTCGTCGGGGGTGACAAAATCGCGTCCCTCCATCAGGGCATAAGCTTTGGCCGCCCCCATGAGCGCTACCGACGCCCGGGGCGATGCCCCCAAAAACAGGAAAGGATGCCGACGCGTGGCGGTAACGATTTCGGCGATATACCGCATCACTTCGGGAGATATGCGTACGCGGCGTACCAAATCGCGGTATGTTCGGATATCTTCGGGGGTGAGCAAGGGGGTAATGTCGGCCGTAAGTTCGTCAAGCCGGTGGCGGTGGTGGAGGTCCAAAATGGCGGTTTCTTCTTCGGGCGTGGGGTAAGGCACTTGGATTTTAAACATAAAGCGGTCCAACTGGGCTTCGGGCAAGCGGTAAGTTCCCTCGTGTTCCACCGGATTTTGGGTGGCCAGCACCAAAAAGGGTTCCTCCATGGGATAGGTATGTCCGTCCACGGTAACTTGGCGTTCTTCCATCACTTCGAACAGGGCCGCTTGCGTTTTGGCGGGCGCCCGGTTAATTTCGTCGATGAGGATGATTTGCGAAAAAATCGGGCCGGGTTTGAATTCAAAAGTCGCCTTTTCGGGATTGAATACCGAAGTACCCAATATGTCGGCGGGCATGAGGTCGGGCGTGAATTGAATGCGGCTGAAATCGGCCCGTATGGTTTTGGCCAGCACTTTGGCGGCCAATGTTTTGGCCACCCCGGGCATCCCCTCGATCAGGGCGTGTCCGCCCGCCAAAAGGACGGCCAGTAAGTCGTCGATCAGTGCCCGTTGGCCCACGATGACGCGTGCCGCCTCCTCCCGCACGCGATCCAATTTTTCCTTGACGGGTTCCAACGGAAGCCGGGGTTCCGGCTCAAGGGGTTGTCGATTTTTTTCCGAATCCATAGGCTTGATTTTTAAATGCTCTGATTTCTTTATCCAATTGAAGGAGATCTTTTTGCGATATATATTTCCGGTAGGGCATGCGGATCAACAAATCGAATAATCGCGCAACCTTTGCCGGCGGCATGCCCGTTTTAGCCGCCACTTTTTTTCGAAATTCCCTGTCAGCCGGATTACCTTTTAATCCCGTGGCTTCCCGCAATTCTTCCAAAAATTGCTCTCGCATCAAGCGGATGATATCGGCCGGCGTTCCTTCGCGCTTGTAAATGGCGGCCACGGTACGGGCGAATTCCACCGACTTGTTCTCCGGCGGGCGAATCACGGGGATCGGCCTTTGGGTACGTTTGACGGCCAATAACAAAAACAAAAGGAGGCCCCAATACAAAACTTTCCAGGCCCACGCCAGGGCGGGATCTTGCAAAATATAGCGCAACGGATGGGTCGAAGTGTGTACCTCCAAGGGGCTCAATTTCCAAATCACGGTGGGATTGCGGGTATAGGCCGCCACTACGGCGGCATAACGGCCGTGACGATCTTTTAACATATGGTAATTGGTAAAATAATACGGGCGGGTATGGAGATAAAAAGCGCCTTTGCCGTGCCGGATTTTGATAAAATTGATACCGACTTTGCCGGAATCGGCCCGTTCGCGCGCCAATACCAGGGTGCGGGCGGCGGGAAAAGCCGTGAAATACAAGGGGGGCAACATTTTGCCGTAGCGAAAAGTATCCCGTACCCGAGGATTTTCGAACCAGGTAACCGATTCGTACTCCTCGAACGGCGACAGGGATTCGAATTCCGTTTTTACCCCGAGCGAATCCAACAGGCCGTAAGGAAATATGCGGGTGGATATAAACACCGAATGACCTTGAGCGGCCAAACGGAGCAATTCTTCGGCTTCGGGGACTTCTTTTCCGAAATCGAATTTGTCTTTAATCATGATCAAGGTGGACGGGCCGGAGAGCGAATCGGGCACCAGAGTGGTATCCACCGTCCGGGATTCGGGATAAAAAGCGGGAAGCTCGTTTTTAAACACAAAGAGGCCGTACGGAATTTTGTCTTTGGCCCTGAAAGAGGGTGTCCAATTCGCCGGCGGGGGACTCATCCATTCCACCACCGCCAATAAAATCACGACGGGAATAAATGCCCGAATCAGCCACTTGCTCGATCTCATATGTTGCGAATCAAATCGGTGAAGCGGCGGCGCACATGTTCGTATGCGGACTTATCCAAAGGGAATTTGCCGAACCAAAAATAATCGTAGAGCCTTGCGGCATCCGCAAAGGCGTGTCGCAAATCGTCCCGCCCGATTTCGGCCGCATATTCCCGATTGGTTTTGGCCGGATCGCGGCGAACCCATCCCTTGTCTTCCAACAGGCGCAATAATTCCAAAAAGCGATAGCGGACGGCCATCCTGTAATCGCCCCGGCGTTCGGCCCGGAGGGCACGCTCTCTCCACCGCTCGGGAGGTACGGCCAATTCGGCGGCTTCCACCACACCCTCCGCTTGCGGTTCTTCCCGCTCCAGCGGCAAAGATTCCTCCTTCCAGCGGCGCAACACGTAATATGCGGTCAGGGCCACCACCAAGAAGTAAAAATAAGTGCGAAAACGACGGTACCACCGGCCCACGTCATCGGCACCTTCTCCCAGCAATTTCCGCAACGCGTTGAGAAGCATGGACTTAATTTCCTCCCACCGGCCGGTTTGATTTTCGTCCGCATAGCGAAAAGCCCGTCCCCGATAGCGGGTATGCAAGGGCGCTTCGGGATATCGGGGTTCCAAAGGCGTGTGGCGATCGTAGCGAACGGTATCCGCCGGAATGGGAGCGGCAGATGTCAGCCAGCTCAAGAATAAAAGGTATATGACCCCTCTTTTACTCATTCGCCCCGATTTGGTCCAACGCTTCGAACGACGAAAGGTGGTATTTTTCCTCCTTGGCCGAAAAATACACGAGGGCGATCATGGTTTGGTTAAACAGGCTGAAAAAGATTTCGAATACCAAAATCGCCAACGTCAGCCCCAAAAACAGGAGAATCACCGTAAGGCCGGGTGTGTAACCTTCTTCCGAAAGGAAAGCGGGGTCATTGAAAAAGATCATCAAAATAAAAGATTGACCCAACAATTGGAGTCCCCAAATGACGATAATGCCCAACCAGGCGGTTACCGTCAGGGCGCCCGTGTAAGTCCAAAAGCGGGTGAACATCAAATCCCAAGCTTCGCGAAAAGCCGCGCCGATGCCCTTGCGTTCATAAAGGTATTCCATAAACCAAAGGGAAAACAGCAAATTGAGAATCACGAAGGGAATAATGATGCCCACAATGGTGACCAGCAAGATAACCGCCATCACCAACGCCACCGCCAGAAAAGGCACGAAAATGACGATCATGACCAGGGAGAAAAGGAGAATGCGTCCCAGGTTTTGCAAGAAAAAGCGCCAAATGTCCTTGACATCGAAATCGGTACCACGTTCTTTGAAAAAGTAAAAATAGGCGGGTACGTACACCGAGTGCAAAAGGGCGGCGAGCAAGATCACCAGGTAAAAGGCGATAAGAATGACGGTCCCCGGCACACTGGAAATGAGAGGTTCCACATTTTGGAAGCCGCGGTAAAAAATCCAGGTATAGACCACCAGAAAAAAGAGGTAAAACGGCCCCAAAAGACGAAAATAAAGACCGAGGAAATGCTTGCCGTATCGGCGGAAGAAAGCCACGGTATCGTTGAAGAGTTCGTTAAAAGATCGGGATTTATACAAATTCATATACCGCGAATTTTCGGGTGATGCCGGCCCGGCGGGCCACACGTACGGGATAAATCAGGTAATACCAGACGATCAGAGCGCCCGTTCCCGCAATAATCGCCCAAGCCAGCCAATGGGGCATGTGGGGCGCATGCCGGGTGACGTATCCTTCGAGCAAGGCCGCCGCCGCGGTAAAAGGAAGGGTGCTCAAATATAATTTGGCCGAATCGCGAGCCGCGCGGGCCATAGCCTTCAGCCGGGGCCACGTGCCCGGAAACAACCATCCGGCGCCCAATATCAGGCCGGCCGCCGCTTCGATAACCATAGCGAAAATCTCCATGGTGCCGTGAATCCATACGGCGCGCACGCTCTCCCAAAAAACGCCGTGTTCATAAAAGAAATACTGAAAGGCACCCAACATGATGGCGTTTTGCATGAGGATGTACAGGGTGCCCAAGCCCGCAAAAAATCCCGCCGCATAGGCTTTGAGTCCCACGATAAAATTATTAAACGTAATGGCAATGTGGGTGGCCCATGCCGGACCGCTCGCATATACCGCCGTGGGATTACCGTCGCGAATGTTTTGCAAGGTCATGTCCAC
The DNA here is from genome assembly GCA_013153605.1 of Chlorobiota bacterium. GTDB lineage: Bacteria > Bacteroidota > Bacteroidia > Flavobacteriales > Flavobacteriaceae > JAADED01. Next base: position 14,942 of record JAADED010000078.1, read on the forward strand.
ATACTCGTCTCCCAAAATCAGCCGGACGAACGTATCGTCCTTTGCCGCCGAAAGCACTCCTATGGCCGTAAACAAAAAGAAAAATCCGAAAGCCAGGCGGATAAAAGCGCGGTAGCGGTAGGCAATGAGGGGCACCTCGGTTTTGAAAAATTCCACCACCCGCCGCATCGAACCCGGCTTGGTATGGTACACCTTGAAGTAGAGCCGCTGGGCGAGATAATTCAAATAAGAATTTACCTTACTTTTGGGGTAATAAGTGCGCGCATAGGACAAATCGTTCATGATATGGATAAAAATCCGGGACAATTCGGCCGCATCCGACGGTTCTTCGCCGGTGATCTTGGCTTCCATGCGTCGCCATTTTTCCCGATTTTTACGAATGAATGCCGCTTCGCGCATTGCACAAAAATAATTAAAATAAAGGAAATAGGGTTATAAAAATGGATCCCGTTTTACGCATCCGCATGCCTCAAAACGTGCCCGTGGAATTCGTTCGTGCGGGACTGGGGGCGCGCACATTGGCTTACATGATCGACCTGTGTATTGTGGGCACTTATTTTTATTTGGTGCTCAATTGGGCACCGAACTCCGTATTTTCGGGAGATTTTTGGTCCGTGATGGCCGTGCTGGCCGTTTTGCTCTCGCCGGGCATCACCTTCGGGTTGTGGAACGAATTTCTGTTCGACGGACAAACGCCGGGCAAACGCCTTCTCAAACTCAAAGTGGTCCGCATCGACGGCGACAAACCGGGATTTACCGACTATTTCCTCCGCTGGGCCTTCCGCTTGGTGGACATATGGTTGCTGACGCCTGTAGTGGGCATTGCGGCCGTGATACTGAGCCGGCACGATCAGCGCCTGGGCGACATGGTGGCGGGCACCACGGTGGTCAAAAGGGCGCCCCATCCGGGTATGCCCGAAATTCCCGCCGAAACCGGAGAAGCTTACCGCCCCCTCTATCCTTCGGTGGTATTACTTACCGACCGCGACATGGCCATTATTCGCCGGGAATTCCGGCGGGCCGTCAAAACCCGAAACCGCCACCTCCTTCGCGCCTTGCGTCAAAAGGTGGAAGAGGTAACGGGGATCCAAGATCCCGCCCAAAAAGACGAAGCCTTTATCCGTCGCCTTATCCGCGATTACGAACATTTGACCCAACATATGGACGGTGCCGCTCAATGATGACCCGAGCCCCGCTTGCGGCGGGGAGCCCCTTCCGTCAGCCAAGCCATGAGATCGGACGGAGAGGTAAACGCCCGCACCGGAACCCGCTTGCCGTGCACCGTGACAAATCCGGGTAACTCGAAAGGAACGGGCGGATTGAAAAGAAATGCCAATTTATGAGGGCGGTGCGAAAATACTTGCGGAAGCACATACTGCTCGTACCAATCGAAGGTTTCGCGCGACACCAAATGTTGGATATTTCGCCAATCCATGTAAATGCTGTCGGCGCGTCGCCGCACCCGGTGTTTTAAAAAATTGAGGGTTTCGTAATACACCCCTTTCTCATCCATATGCCGGGCATATTCGCGCCACAGGAAATGCATGACGTATTGCACTTCCAGCAAATTCACTTCCAAAAATTTCGAGCGGTACAAAATCATCGCCGAGGCTTTGATTCAAAGGTAGGGATTTCCCACGCATTTCATCCTCACGACGGACATTTTCCGTAAAATGATCAAACCAAAAAGTCCGTAAGCGGGACCCGTGAGACGCTCCCGAAATTCTCCTTTGATCCGCCATACGGGAACATCTTTCAAGACGACTGACATTTTACATTTTTTAACCGTTTTCACCCTTTGAAAAATTGTAATTTTAGTTACCTCAAATGCCTTTTATCAGACTTTTTTCTCCATTCCTGACAAGCGTCAATTTATTGGAAATAAAAGTGTTAATTCTTCGTCGGCATGATAAAAATCATTCTTTTCCCGCCTGACAAATGTTACATTTAAGTAGCAATAAAAGGTAACAAGTGTTATGAAAAATTTGGTCATTTTGGGCGCCGGAACCGCCGGCACGTTGATGGCAAACTATTTGAACCGCAAATTGCCCGACGATTGGAAAATTACGGTAGTGGATCAGGACGAACGGCATTATTATCAACCGGGATTTCTCTTCCTTCCTTTCGGTATTTACCGTCCCGAACAATTGGTCAAAGACCGCAAGCGGTTTCTCCCCAAACGGGCGGAATACGTTCAATCGCCCATCCGATTAATCGATGCCGACAATAATAAGGTGGAATTGGAAGACCGCACCCTTCCCTACGACGTGCTGGTGATTGCCACGGGCAACCGCATCGCGCCCGAAGAAACCGAAGGCATGAAAGGCGAGCTGTGGCACAAGGAGGTATTCGACTTCTATACCTTTGAAGGAGCCAATGCTTTACGCGAAAAATTGAAAAATTGGAAAGGCGGTACCCTGGTGGTGCATCAAACCGAAATGCCCATCAAATGTCCGGTGGCCCCGTTGGAATTTGCATTCCTGGCCGATTGGTATTTCACCAAAAAAGGCATGCGCGACAAGGTGGAAATCCTGTTCGTCACCCCGCTGGACGGAGCTTTTACCAAACCCAAAGCCAGCCAAAAATTAAGCTACCTCTTGGATAAAAAAGGTATTAAGGAGGTTACCAATTTCGACATCGAAGCCGTGGATAACGACAAAAAATTGATACGCGACTATACGGGACGCGAAGTGGGCTTCGACCTCCTGGTAACGGTACCCACCAATTTGGGCCAAGACGTAATCGAACATTCGGGACTGGGCGACGATATGAATTACGTACCCACCGACAAAGAAACGCTCCAATCTCTCGCATACGACAACATTTTCGTCATCGGCGATGCCACCAACGTACCCGCCTCCAAAGCGGGATCCGTGGCCCATTTCGAAGGCGAAATCCTTATAGACAACATTCTGGCATACATCAACGGCAAGCCGTTTCCCGAAAAATTCGACGGACATGCCAATTGCTTTATCGAGACGGGCTTCGGCAAAGCCTTGCTCATCGATTTCAATTACTACACCGAACCGTTGGAAGGCAAATTCCCCCTTCCGGTGATCGGACCGCTGTCGCTCCTGAAGGAAACGCGCATCAACCACTGGGGCAAGATGGCTTTCCGGTGGATTTATTGGCATATGATCCTCAAAGCCATACCCATTCCTTTCGTGCCCGCGCGCATGAGCATGAGAGGCAAAAAAATCGATTGACAAACCTTAAAATTTTCGACATATGGAAAAACAATACGGCAACTACACGGTACATACCGACCCCGAAGGTTACCTGACCGACTTTAACGAGTGGAACGAAGACGTGGCCCGCGCCATTGCGGCCGAACACGGCATCGAACTGACGGACAAACATTGGGAAGTCATTCGCTATTTGCAAGACAAATACCGCAAGGGCGAACCCCTCTCCATCAGGGGAATCAAAAAGAGCGGCGTGGTGGACATCAAAGAATTCTACAGCCTGTTTCCGGGCGGACCTTTGAAGATCTCCACCAAAATCGCCGGCATACCCAAACCCAAAAGCTGTCTCTGACCTTTAAAAACCGAGAACCATGGCCATATACGCAAAAAAAATGCTGTTTATCCTTTCCAAATCCACGCTCGACAGCGTGTATGCGGCCTTTATCATGGCCAACGGCGCCCGCATGGAAGGGATCGAGGCGGAAATTTTCTTCACCTTTTTCGGGCTGGAAGCCATCCATAAAGAAAAGATGAAAAAGCTTCGCATCCCCACCGTGGGCAATCCGGGCATGCACATGCCCACCCTGTTGGGCGCTTTGCCGGGCATGGAAGCCTTCGCCACCAAGATGATGATGAAGAAAATGGAGGAGCTGGACATTCCGCCCGTGGACGAATTTCTCGAAATTCTCGCGGCCAGCGGCGTCAAGCTGTGGGCCTGTAAGCTGGCGGTGGAAATGTTCGGCTACAAACGCGAAGACTTCATCGACGATTTGGAGGGCATCCTGACGGTAGGCGATTTTTATCACCGCATCGACAAGGAGCATACCCACATTATCTTCATTTAATCCACCCGCACACCGGTCTTTTTTCCACGGTCCCCGGCCCGAGGGTCGGGGGCTTTTTTTTCGAAAAGTCCAATGCATTCCCCGCCAAATTCATCCCGCTCCTTAAGCGGAAATACTCAAAAGATACAAAAGAGGTGTCCCGGCTGTTAAAAACGCATGGTCACCGCATTAATATGCATGCCCGCTCCCACCGAAGCCAAAAGGATCAAATCGCCGCGGCGGAGCTCCTGACCGGGAATTTGTCCTTTGCGCACCTGGTCCATAAGGGTGGGAATGGTAGCCACCGAGCTGTTGCCCATAAATTCGATGTTGGTGGGCATGATTCCTTCGGGCACGGGCATGTTATAAAGGCGGAAAAAGCGCTTGACGATGGCGCGGTCCATTTTTTCGTTGGCCTGGTGGATAAAAATTTTCTTTAAATCCCGAATGTCCTCACCCGACCGGTCGAAACAGGCCTTCATGGCGGCGGGTACGTGATTGAGGGCGAATTCGTAAATCTTGTGCCCTTCCATAAAAATGTATTTTTTCGATCGGTCGTGGTCCGGATTGAGGGAGGGTTTGTTTTGAAGCAATTCGGCCTGGGGGTAAGAATAGGAATGGGTCAAATGAGACAGGATGCCGGCCCCGGGATCATCGGTCAGTTCCAGGACCGTGGCACCCGCACCGTCGGCAAAAATCATGGAATCGCGCGAATAGGGGTCGCGCACGCGGCTGAGGGTCTCGGCACCGATCACCAAGGCATACCGGGAAACACCCGCCTTCATCTGGAGGTGGGCCTGAATCACCCCTTCCAACCATCCGGGACATCCGAAAATAATATCGAAGGCCACCGCGGCCGGATTTTCGATTTGCAATTTGTATTTAACCCGCGCCGCAATGGAAGGAACGAAATCGGGATACAAGGAGCCCGGTTCCACATCGCCGTAATTGGAGCCCACGATGATGTAATCCAATTGCTCCTTGTCGATGCCCGCATCTTCGAGGGCCTTTCGGGCCGCTTCGGCCGCCATATCGGACGTCAGGGTGCGGTCGTCCGCAAACCGGCGGGATTTGATGTGGGTGATTTCGTAAAATTTTCGGATAATCTCTTCGTTGGACTTGTCGATGGGGCCGTTTTTGTCGTAAAAGGTCCAATCCAGAAAGTCTTCGTTCTTCACCTCCAGGGGAGGAATGTAGCTTCCCGTTCCCAAAATTCTGGCCCTCGGTGCACTCATACCGCCTTTTTTGAATGCCAAAATTAGGAATATTTTTTAAATGACTTCGAAAATCCCGCCCAAAAACCCGAATTGGATGAGGCGTTTTAGCAATAGGCAACCTTATGGGCCGTGGGCGCACTTTATTTTTACCTTAGATTTTCACATTTACTATTTCCGCCTTCGGCGGTATGTTTTTATTTTTAAGGACTCCACGGTTTTTTGGATGCGCAAAAACGTTACGGCAAGAACTTAATCAAGATTTTAGATGAATGCCGTCTTTTCAATAGTGGAAGCGTATTCATAAAGCCCCTGATTTTGAAAACGAAATATCAACGATCCGGTGTTCAATCTTTTTATGCACATGCTTTTTCTCCAAAACCCCCGAACGTGCGAGCAAAGGAAAAAGTAAAGCAAACTTGACATTTTGTAAAGAAGGCTTTACATTTGAAACAAAAAAGAGATGAAACATTTGCCTTCTTCGTTTCACCGGCCGGCTTTGATCCTCTTTTTTACGGCCTTGGCGGCGGGCATATGGTATTTGATTGCCCAACCGGAGGATGAGATATGGGAAATCACGGTACCGGCCGTCTTTGCGGACAATCCCTTCACTTTTACCCGGGGTTGGTTTATCCGAATTCATAATTCGATTTTGGACGAAATCATTTCCGGTGTGTTGATCCTCAGCGGCCTGGCGGTGATGTTCTCACGCGTACCCGAAGAAGACGAAATGATCGAACGCTTGCGCTTGGAATCCTTCCAATGGGCGGTACTGACGAGTTATATCCTGCTCTTTATAGCAGTCTGGACGATGTACGGCTTGGGATTTTTATGGGTTTTGATTATCAATATTTTTGTGGTCATGGTTTTGTTCATTATCCGCTTCGAACGGACGCGGTCCAAACTCCGAAAAGAAACGGTCGATGAAAAATAATTTGAAATTTTTACGCCGTACGGCCGGAATGACTCAATCGGAATTGGCGGAAAAAGCGGGCGTGAGCCGGCAAACCATCTATGCCATTGAAAAAGGAAAGTACGTGCCCTCCGTGCGCCTTGCCT
>JAADED010000058.1 GCA_013153605.1 Chlorobiota bacterium
ACGTGTTGGGACGCAAGTGGCAACTCGGTACCATTCAGGTGGACTACAACTTGCCCGAACGTTTCGGCTTGGAATACAAAGGACCGGACAACCAAATGCACCGGCCCGTGATGATCCACCGCGCGCCTTTCGGTTCGTTGGAACGCTTTGTGGCCATCCTGCTGGAACATACCGGCGGCGATTTGCCCCTGTGGCTGGCACCGGAACAAGCCGTCATTTTACCCATCAGCGAAAAGTATCTTGATTTTGCCGAAAATGTATTAAATTTGCTGGCCGAAAAAGGCATTCGCGCTACCGTGGATCGCCGCGACGAGCGAATCGGTAAAAAAATACGCGATGCCGAAACCATGAAGATACCCTACATGATCATTGTAGGGGAGAAGGAGAAGCAAAGCGGCACCGTATCGGTGCGGCGGCGTAAGAAAGGCGACCTGGGAAGCATGACAATCGACGACCTGGTGGCCATGATGAAAGAAGAGGAAACGGGCAAAGCGGAATTAACCAAAACCTTATAACCATCGGAATAAGACGACGCAAAAAGAAACGGGGACCCGGAAGGGTCATCAAGAAAAACCCCCACCGCATCAACGAGGAAATCACGGCTCCTCAGGTCAGGTTGGTGGGTGACAACGTGCAAATGGGGATTTACCCCCTGGAGGAAGCGCTCAAAATCGCCGACGAAATGGATTTGGACTTGGTGGAAATTTCCCCCAAGGCCGACCCGCCGGTGGTCAAAATCATGGATTACAAAAAGTATCTCTATCAACTGGAGAAAAAAGAAAAGGCCAACCGGCAAAAGACCAAAAAGGTGGTGGTCAAAGAGATCCGGTTCGGACCTCAAACCGACGACCACGATTACGAATTCAAAAAGCGGTATGCCATCAAGTTCCTCCAGGAGGGTAACAAGGTGAAGGCTTACGTGTTCTTCCGCGGTCGGTCCATCATTTACAAAGATCAGGGGCAACTCCTTTTGTTGCGCTTGGCTCAAGACCTGGAAGAATACGGCAAGGTGGAACAAATGCCCAAAATGGAAGGCAAGAAGATGATCATGATGTTGGCACCGTTGAGTACGAAAAAGAAGAAATAACGTTCCAGAGGAACGTGACGTTAACTTTAACCTTAACTATTTAAAAACAACCAGTTAACGTTAAAGTTAAGGTTAAAGTGAAATAAAAAAAGCTAACGGCTAACGGCTAAAAGCTAAAAGCTAATCCTAATAAAAACAAAGTAAGATGCCAAAAATCAAGACGAAAGCCAGTGCCAAGAAGCGGTTCAAGCTGACGGGTACCGGGAAGATCAAACGCAAGCATGCTTACAAAAGCCACTTGCTGACCAAGAAGAGCAAGAAACGTAAGCTGCGCCTGACGCATTACACGCTTGTGGACAAAGCGGACAAGAAGAACGTATTGCAAATGTTGGGCAAGAAATAAGCCCGCAACAATACGGTTGAGAACCCATGGAACCTGGCACCCAAGCGTTACCTTCGAGGTAACCGCCGGTTACAAAAAAACTAAAAATTATGCCGAGAGCAACACACGCAGTAGCCAGAAAGAAGCGCCGTAAGAAAATCATGAAAATGGCCAAAGGCTATTACGGCGCGCGAAGCCGACAATACACGGTGGCCAAAAATGCCGTGGAGAAAGCCCTGCAATACGCCTACGTGGGACGTAAATTGAAGAAGCGCAACTTCCGTAAGCTGTGGATCCAGCGAATCAACGCTGCCGCACGCCAACACGGGTTGAGCTATTCGCAATTCATGGGATTGATTCACAAGCACAATATCGGTCTGAATCGCAAGGTTTTGGCCGATTTGGCCATGAATCACCCCGAAGCATTTGCCGCCATCGTGGAAAAAGTGAGACCTTAACCGAAGGAAATTCGGTCGAACGAGAAGCCCGTTCCTTTCGAGGAGCGGGCTTTTTTATTTGAACTTGATTTTTCCCTTGAACCGGACCACTTCGCGATGGGGTATGAATTTGCCCGGCGTTTTTTCGAGGATCACGAAAAACATGTAGAGGGGAAATTTGTTTTCTTCCACCGGCACGGTGCGGTTTTCTTCTACAATATACAGGTTTTCCACCTTTCGGTAACCTATGAGAAAGCCGTCCTTGAAATCGATTTTGTTGAATTTAAACCAATTGCGTTCCTTATTGTATCCGAAATATTGAAAAAATTCGGGATGGACTTTCAGCTCGTTGCGGGGGTTGAATTTGTATTCCGACAATACCTTTTGAGGTAAATACAGAAAGTCGGGAATGGGTTGGGAAGGGTAGAGTTTGAAATAGGTGGGTGTATATGAAGTATTTACATACACGCCGCTGTATTTATCGGGTTGTTTGAAAACGAATACCAACGTAAAGGGTTTGCGGCGGATCTCCACCGTCCGATTGTTGAGCAAGTAACGCCGGCCGTCTTGCATGACATATACTTCCAGGATTCGGGTTCCGTCGTCTTGGGCCCCGGCGGGCACAAGGAGGACGAGCCACCAAAAAACGAAAAAAGCCGTGCGTTTCATGCGGGCGTTTTCAATGGCGAATATACGAATATTACCGCACTCGGGACGCAGGGCTGGTCGGGGGCATGAAATTTGCAATACCGATGTGGGATTTTGCAGGGAAAATCCCTATATTTGCGCGTTGAAAAAATCGACCTTATGGCTACGAGTATCCGGGATTTGAAAAAAGAGGTGAAATACGCGTTCGAAGAACTGATTCAGGAAGCTTTAATGCTTCAATTGGCGGAGGGTGAGGACAAAGAGCGCCATGCACTGATCAACGAGATGGTGGAGGCTTACGAAGGCATCATCAAAAAAATCAATGCCCACCGCCAAACCAAGGACAAAAAGGCGTATTTTAAGGAGCTGAACCGCGAGATTGCGGAGACGCTCGCCAAATACCGGGAAAAGCTCGTAGCTGAATAAGCCACCTTAGCTCAGCCGGTAGAGCAGCTCACTCGTAATGAGCAGGTCGCGGGTTCGAGTCCCGTGGGTGGCTCCGAGCCGGTCTTTTTAAAGATCGGCTTTTTTATTATTTTCGTATCATGAATCCTTCCGAAGATCCTTTTTTGCCTCAACGTTTGGCCTTGGTGGACGTGTTGCGGCGTAAGGGCATAACCGACGAGCGCGTCTTGCAAGCCGTAGCCCGTGTACCCCGCCATATTTTTGCGGGAGAAGAAAATTATCCCTACGCCTATGAGGACCGTCCCCTGCCGGTGGGGGAAGGGCAAACCATCTCCCAACCCTTTACGGTGGCTTACATGACCCAATTGTTGGATGTGGAGCCGGGAACCAAAGTGTTGGAAATCGGCACGGGGTCGGGGTATCAAACCGCCATCCTTTCGGCCATGGGAGCCAAGGTATATACGATGGAACGAATCAAAAAATTATTGGACCGGGCATTGGAGAAGCTCAAACAAACGGGATTCATGCCCGAATATGCCGCCCATGGCGACGGCTATGCGGGTCTTCCGGAATTTGCGCCCTTCGACCGGGTGATCGTGACGGCGGCCGCGCCCTTTATTCCCCCCGCATTGACCGAGCAACTGGCCAAGGGCGGCAAAATGGTGATTCCCGTAGGCACGGGCAGTCAAACCATGTACCGCCTCCTCAAAGATTCGGAAGGCCGCATCCGTAAAGAAGCGTACGACCAATTCGTATTCGTTCCCCTTTTGCCGGGAAAAAAATAATAAGGAGCGGTTCTCTCATGAACCGCCCTTATTCTTTTCCGTCCGCGTAGTCTTGCAAATAGGCGTACCGGGGCGTGAGGCGTCCGCCCGAAGTGATTTTGGCCCGTTCCAGTATCCCGTCTTTATCTCCTTCTACCAGGGCGGGTATAATGTATCGCACGAAATTCTCGCCGAAACCTTCCGAAGCGTCCCGCGCGATTTCGTTGGGCAAATTGTCCACTGCCATGACGGCAACGGCTTCGGGACGGCGATAATCGGTTTCCTTACCCGTGGCGGGGTCGTATCCGTACACGGGATCTTCGATGGTGGATGCTCTTATGGTGGAGGCAATGGGTCCGCCGATGTCGCAACTTACATCGGCCACCACTTTGATGCGATTGTCGGGAGCCGCCAGGTGCTCGCGCGTCAATATCGGCGGCGCGCCTTGGCCGTAATAATGGCCGGCAATGTAAAGGTCGGCGGCTTTGGTGAATTTGCCGAAATCTCCTTCAAAACGTTCGGGATGAGTAAAAAATTCTTGAAAGTCGAAAGGTTTTCCTTCTTTATGCTTGTTGTACCAATCAACGTCGATTTGGGTGTACACCGGTTCGCCGAAATCTTCGGTGTCCAAAAAGGCCCGGGGCTCCACCTCGCGAATGCCGGCGGCGTCCAAAATTTCTTTTATGCCCGAACCTACACGTCCTTTGCCGGTGACCACGATTTTGAGGGGCGGAAGTTGGGGGTAAATTTCGCGCAGTCGGCGGATCATTTCTTCTTTGCTCCCCAATTCGATGGCTTTCGGCAGGTCGAAAAGGCCCGTTTTGAGTCCGTAAGTCCGTAGGGCGTTGTAGGCTCCCACTTGCCCCGCGTATTTGCCGAATGCCACCAGGCGGCGTCCTTCTTTGTCGGTGAGGGTTTCGTGATCGTAGAGTTCGATGTTTTTATCCAGCACGGCCCGGAGAAGCGGGCGGTTGTGGGGTTGTTTTTTGATGGTGTGGGAAAAGAAAAAATATTTTTTGTCGGGAATCAATGCTTCGGGGGGTACTTCTTTGACGCCCATCAGCACGTCGGCATCCGACACGTCGTCGGTGACGGTGATACCCGCCGCCCGGTATTCCTCGTCGCTAAAAGCCCGGTCGGGCGAGCTTTCCACCACGATGTCCACTTGGGGGTACATTTCCTTCACCTTTTGGGCCTGAGCGGGGGTGAGGACCACCCGCCGATCGGGAGGGTTTTTTCGTTCACGAATCAAAGCGATTTTCATCTTCAGCATCTTTTTTGAAAAACGGATCCCCGTTTGAGGGGAGGCACAAGATAAAAAATATTTTTTTATTTAAATGGGGTTTGGTTAGGCTTTGTAATTCAGACTGTTAGCCTTTAGCTGTTAGCCGTAGGCTCTTGGGGCTGTCCATTAAGTTTTGGGCAGCCCTTTTTTCTTGGTGGATTTTATTAAATTCTCTTGCTTATTTGGTTGAATTTGTTTACCTTAG
>JAADED010000059.1 GCA_013153605.1 Chlorobiota bacterium
TGAGCGACATCTTTTTGAGCAAAAAACAACTTTTAAGTCTAATCGCCCAATCTTAAAAAAGAAAAAGGGGCTGACTTGAAAGACAGCCCCTCTTTTTTTCGATCCGCCGAAAATGCGTAATTTTACCTCAAATTGCCCCATGGAACGCGCGGCCAAAATTCTCGCCCTTCCTTTTATTGCGCTGGTCCGCTTTTATCAGCTGGCCTTATCGCCTTATTTGGGGGCTTCGTGCCGATATACGCCCACCTGTTCGCAATACACGGTGGAAGCCCTCAAAATGCACGGCCTTTTTACGGGCGGTCTGCTGGCGATCCGGCGCATCCTCTCATGCCATCCTCTCGGCGGCAAGGGCTATGATCCCGTACCCACCAAAGAGGAGCTCGCCCGACGCATTCCTTACCGCAAACTCCGTTACGGCAAAAAAATGAAGAAATGATACAGGCCATCGTGTGGAACCCTTCCGAAGGAATCGACCTCGGATTTTTTACCATTCGCTACTACAGCTTAATGTACATTATCGGCTTTGCTTTCGGTTACTGGATCATGAAGAAAGTATTCGAGCGCGAGGGCGAAAACAAAGAATTGCTCGATCCGCTTTTGCTTTACATATTCTTCGGCGTGGTATTGGGCGCCCGCTTGGGCGACGTCTTCTTCTACAGCTGGCCTTATTATAAACATCATTTGGCCGAAATCCTGTTGCCCGTTCGATTTGAACCGGAATTTCAGTTTACCGGCTACCGGGGTATGGCCAGCCACGGAGCCACCATCGGCATTGCGGTGGCATTGATCCTGTTTTGGTGGCGCTATCGGCGCAAATTCGTTCACAAAGATCTCCTCTGGTGGGTGGACCGCATGGTGCTGACCATCCCCTTGGGGGCGGCGGCCATCCGAATCGGCAATTTTTTTAATTCGGAAATCGTGGGCAAACCCACGGGTTCGGATTACGGAGTTATTTTTGCCGCCCTGGGCGAAAATTTTCCCCGCCATCCGGTCCAATTGTATGAAGCCGCGGCTTATTTGGTGTTGCTGGTGTTGGTTCTTTATCTCTATTTCAAAACCGATATCGCCTTTAAGTATCCAGGCATGTTGTTCGGGATCTTTTTCACTTATTTATGGACGGTGCGGTTTATTTTGGAATTTTGGAAACGTCCCCAACGCGAGGTTCCCAGCCCGCTTATGGAATGGACCGGGCTCACCATGGGACAAATCCTCAGCATTCCCGGAATTTTGATCGGTTTGTATTTTATTTATTACGGATATACCCGGCGAAAAGACCATGCATAAAATTTGGCCATTATTATTCATCCTGTCCATCGGAGCTTGCGGCGGAAGGAATCGTACCGGCGAATCCAAACCCCTTCCGCCTCTCCGAAGCGATGTGCGGGTGGAGATTAAAGACAGGGACCGCACGGTGGCCGTATTCGAAGCGCAAACGGCCGCCGATGCCTACAGCCGCCAAACAGGGTTGATGTACCGCAAAAAATTGGATTCGGATCGGGGAATGCTTTTCATATTTCCCGCCCCTCAACGGGCTTATTTTCATATGAAAAATACATTGATTCCCTTGGACGTGATTTTTATCGGTCCCGACAGCACTATTTTGTGGATAAAAGAAAACGCCCGGCCGTTGGACGAAACACCGTTCGGCCCCGAGGCTCCGGTGCAATTTGTGTTGGAATTCAAAGGTGGCACGGCGGCCGCCAAAGGCATCAAGGAAGGAATGAAGGTGCAATGGCAATGAAGCGTAAACCGGTATTTATCGAAGGAACCCGTCCCGTGCCTCCCGGCCCCAAAGTGATCAGCGTGGGTGCATTTGACGGAATTCACCGCGGCCACAGGTTTGTCATCGAGCGTATGGCCGAAGAAAGGGCGCGTACCGGTTTCGCTTCGCTCCTCTTCACATTCGATCCCCATCCGCGCCAAGTGTTTCGAGGCAAGCGGCAATTCAAACTTCTCACCGTCAAGCCGGAAAAAATTCAGTTGCTGGCTCCCATGCCCTTGGACTATGTGGTATTCCACCCCTTCGATAGAGATTTTGCGGCCATGACGGGCGCCGACTTCCTTCGGTATCTCAAGGAGAAATACGGCCTCAAAATTCTCCTTTTGGGCTACGACCATGTGTTCGGAAGCGACCGCCTGGCCGACGATGACCGCATCCGCGAGATAGCTTCCGCCCTCGACGTGGATGTCAAACGTCTTCCGCCCGTGATCATAGACGACAAGCCCGTGAGTTCCACCCTGATCAAACAATATTTGGGCGAAGGACGATTGGAGGATGCCAACCGGTTGTTGGGATATCCCTATTTGATCAAAGGAAAGGTGGTGCACGGCAGCCGTTTCGGACGGCGAATCGGTTTTCCCACGGCCAATATCCGACCCGTGTCGGAGGATAAATTTATTCCCGCCCCCGGCGTGTATGCGGTGGAAGCCGAATGGGACGGGCAACCATATCCGGGTGTGATGAACATAGGAGTGCGCCCCACGGTGGACGGGACGCGCCTCCAATTGGAAGTTCATCTTTTGGATTTCGAAGGGGATTTATACGGACAAATTTTGGATGTGTATTTGCGCGCTTATTTGCGGCCGGAGCTGACCTTCGATTCCGTGGATGACTTGCGGGTTCAAATCGGGCGAGACATCGAGCAGGCCCGGCGAATCCTCAGCGCTTGAGGATGGCCCGTACTTCTTTGACCGGCACCCGCTTGCCGTCGATAAATCCGGTGATAAACGCGTCTTTGTATCCCTTGCGGCGGGCTTGGGCCAAAAGCCGCTTGACTTCGTCATACGAAAGGGCTTTGCCGTAGTAATATTTGTACATCCCGCCGTGCTTAATGACGAACACGGGCGAAAGGCCCCGAAAATTGGACGGAACGGGCTTGATGCGGGAGCGGCTCATTTTGATTTGCACGCTGTAGTATACCTCGGGTTCGGATCCGGCGGGAGCGGGACGCGTGCGTACACCCGTATGTTCACCCGACGGCGTAAGGGCCAAATCCCCGGCCGGCAAGCTGTTTTGCTCGATGATTTTTTTATAATTCACGATGGCATTCGCAATGGATACGGCGATTTTTTCCCGTCCCTCGCGCGAGTGCAACATTTTTTCTTCTTGCGGATTGGTCAAAAACCCGATTTCGGTCAATATGCTGGGCATATAGGTAAGACGGAGAACGGCAAACCCCGCCTGTTGCACGCTCCGGTTTTTGGTGGACACCCGTTTTGCGTACTCCCGTTGGAGCATGGAAGCCAGGAGGATGCTTTGTTCCAAAAATTCTTCTTGCATCAATTCCAGGCCGATAAAAGTTTCGGGCGCATTGGGGTCGAACCCTTCGTAATGCAATTGATAATCGTCCTCCAGGAGGATGACCGCGTTTTCCCGCTTGGCCACTTCCAAATTGTCTTTGTTGCGGTGAATTCCCAATACGAAAGTTTCGGACCCTTTGGCCACGGGGCTGGGCGAGGCGTTGCAATGGATGGAGACGAATACGTCGGCTTTGTTTTTGTTGGCGATGTCGGCCCGTTGTTTAAGGCCGATAAACTTGTCGGTGGCGCGCGTCATAATCACGCGAATGCCCGGCTCTTGAGCCAGAAGCTCCTTCACCCGGAGCGCCACGTCCAAGACGATGTCCTTTTCCGTTTTTTTATATCGTCCCGTCCCTTTGGTGCCCGGATCTTTACCGCCGTGGCCGGGGTCCAACACCACGGTGAAAGGTTTGCCCGACGAACCTCCCCCCGTTTGACTCCAAGCGGGAAAAGCCGCCATCCATAATATCCAAATCCAAGCGAAGCGGTGCATGTACGAATTTTTACAAAGATAACCTATTTCTTTACAAATAATCTTGCCCGTTTTCTCCTAAGAAATGCAAGAACCGTACCGCAAAATCAGGGCGATTCCACCAACACTTTGGCAAATCCCGTGCCTTCGGTCGTGCGGACTTCCAGCACATACAATCCGCGGGCCAATCCCCGGACGGACAGTTCGAGGGGAGCCCCGGATTCCGCTTCGCCAATGGTTTTTTCGCGCACCGGTTTACCCGACAGATCGAACAGCTTCAATTGAACGGCTCCCCGCGGGGCGGAGGAGAGGCGTACGTATATGCGGTCGGCGGCGGGATTGGGATAAATGCCCACCGGAAGCAAGGCCGTTTCGGGCGCATCCATGGTGTAGTCGCGACAGAAGATCAACTCCCATTCTCGGAATACCATGGGCGTGTATTCGAAGCGTTGGTACACTTCCAATATCCACGGGCCGTAGGCATCTTCGCGGTCGAATACCGACAGCCGCCCTTTGTAAGGTTTGACCAGCGTGTCGGTGAGGTAGGCGCAAATGAGGATCATGCCTTCGTCATCGAAGGTGAGATCCATTTGGCCGAATTGGCTGCAATGTTGATGCCACAACAGCACCGATTTTCCGCCGGGCCGCTTGAGGATGAGGCTGATGCGATTACTGGTCATGGAATCCAGCTTCACCCGTACGTTGACGTCCGAAATCATGAAATGTTCGGGCACGAACAGGGTGTCGCGAATCATCATGGTGCCTTGCAAAGTGTCGCCGCGCACACTCGTAAAGGAACGGTCGCACGCCCGGAGTGTATCGCCCACGATGATGCGGGCACGGGTGACGTCGAAGAAATAATTGTCCGACGCTTTGACCATGAAAGCGGCATGCGGCGTTTCCATGGACGGCACGGTAAAGGTGTAGCTCCCCGTATTGGGCACGTTGCGGGCAATCACGTAGGGGAAATGCAAGCCCGCATCCGTGGAGTAGAGGATGTCCACTTCTTGGCAATTGACGGGCGGAAGGTTGGTGCCGGCCGGATCCCATGTGAGGGTACGGGTTTCGCCGGGACGCCAGTGGTAGGTGCCCGCGGTGTGAGACGTGATGCGGAAAGGACCGCTGGCGGTATCCACCGTGAGGCTGAGGGTGTCGGTGGCGGTATGGCCCACCGGGTGTTGATTGTCGCGTACGGTTACGGCAAAGTGAAGGGTACGGCTCACGGCGGGCAAAACTTCCCACGTGGTCGAATACATTCCGGCGGCCAGCGAATCCAAGCGCGGGAAATAGCGCGACGATTCGGGGGAGGGGAGGTAGGCGCGGAACAACGGCCCTTCGGTCCAATCGGATTGGGGAGGCGTATCGTGTTCCGATCGCCACCAGGAAGGGGCGGGATCCGTTTGTTCCCATGCATAGGTCAATACGTCTCCGTCGGGGTCGGAGGCGCGGGCGGTGAGGACAAAAGGCGTTTCTTTGGGAATGATTTTCGAAGGCCCGGCTTCCACCACGGGCGGCCTATTGCCGGGATAGGATTCCCTCTGACCGCAAGAAGGCGAATTGCGCCAGCGAAACATTACGGGAAGATTGACCGAATGGAATATTTCGTCCGTTTCTTTTTGGATGTAAGGTACACAGAGACCCGAGTAGCTCATGATGGTGGTACCGCTTCCGGGTTCCACCGCATGAGGTGCATAGCGATGGCCCCCGCAATAGTTGGCAAAGGTGTGATGGGCGCCGAATGCATGGCCCAATTCATGACAAACCACCCGTTCGATATAGCGCTCGCTGGCCGGATGGCGTGCCTGATTGAGGGTAAAAGTGCCGCAAGGTTGGCCCGCGGGATAAGCTTTTCCTCCCAATCGGCCCACATTCCACTGCTGACCGATGTCGTAATTGCCCGCGCCGATGGAATCGCGAAGAAGGTTGCGTATTTGCGTGACATTGTATTGTTGGTAAATGGGATCGTGGAGCGTGTCCAAAATGATGACTTTGTCATTGTTCGGCGCCAGATAAAACCTTACGGCCAAATCCCTTTCGAATATGCTGTTGACCCATTCCAGGCTGAACAAAATCACGCCCAGGACGGCGGTTTTTTGTTCGTCTTCGGGAGCCGTAGGGGGTATGCCGTAGCGGTCCAACACATAGCGGCTGAAATCGTAGGTGGCGAGTATGGCGGTTTTGAAAGTATAGAGTACCGAATCCGTTTGGGGACGGGCGGCTTCGGAGAGAGGTTCCGTGTCGTGAATCACAGCCGGCGTCTCGCAAGTGAAAATTTCGTCGTCAAAAGGGCGGGAACCGGCGGGATACAGGATATGCCGCCCGCGGTCGAAAGGTTCCAGTATGAATCGCTTGGCATCGGGCCGGCGGATCAGGGCCATGAATCCTTGAGGCGTGACGGTCAGGAACAGGATCGACCCGTCGGGAGCGGTGCCCCGGTAGGCTTTGAGGCCGTAGCGATTGAAAGGCGCACGCATTGCCACCGGCGATGGCTCGAGGCGAAATACCGTCGGTTTGTCTTCCTCGTCGAGGGTCAGGCGGAACGTGCCTCCGTTTTCGTCCGGCCGGTTTTGAAGGCTTTGCGTGGCGATCAGGCGGTAGGTCGAAGGCATGGGGCCTTTGAACCGCAAATCCCGGTCAGAGGCGTTTTCCCTCCAAGCGACTTGTGCCGTCAACCAATGGACGGGTAACAGAACGGCAATCCAAAGCATCATTTTTTTCATAGGCCGCAATTTTGGAAGCTTAAAATCGAAAAATCAAAAATTATGCCTCTTTTGTTACAAAAGTTCGTTCAATCGCTTTCTTTTCCTTTTGTTGCACGATTTTTGAGTAATTTTGGAGCGAAACTCCATGCCGGTGCGTTTTTCTTCCTCGATCGTTTTTCGGATTTTCCTTCTGTGGACAGGGATATTATGGTCCCCCGGGATTTATGCCCAGGTCGATACCTCGGCCGTTTCTACGCCCGATTCCCTGTCCCCTCCGGCGGCGGACACCGCGGCATTGGAACATCCTCTTTACAAATGGGCGCGCCAATATCAATCGGTGGATTTGAAAAACAAAAAAATCGTCCTTTACGACCAAGCACGCATCAAGTACGGCGATATCGAACTGGAAGCGGGCATTATCGTGGTGGATTACGCCAAAAAAGAAGTGATAGCCGGTCGCATCCCCGATTCCACCGGCAAGCTGGTTCAACGGCCTAAATTTTCGGAAGGCAAGACGGTTACGGAGAACGATTCCATCCGGTTTAATTTCGAAACCAAAAAAGCGCTGGTATGGAACACCTTCACTCGCGAAGGGGAAATTTCGCTCATCAGCGAAATCACCAAAAAAGTCAACGACAGCGTCAATTTCTTTAAAAATCTAAAAATCACCACCGCCGAAGATATCCGAAATCCCGAATATTACATATTGGCCACCAAAGGCAAGGTGGTGCCCGGCAAAAAAATCGTGGTGGGTCCCAGTATCATGTATATCGAAGAAATTCCCACGCCCCTGATTTTGCCTTTCGGATATTTTCCTTTGATGAACCGCCGCACTTCGGGAATCATTATTCCCACCTGGAACGAAAGCGCCCGCGGATTCGGCATACAAAATTTGGGCTTGTACCTGGTGCTCGGTCCCCGCGCCGATTTCACCGTGATGACGGACATTTATACCAACGGGAGCTATGCCGTGAATACGGGTACGCAATATGTGAAGCGTTACGCTTATTCGGGACGTTTGAATTTCAGAACCGAAAAAATCATCTTGGGCGAGCCCGGCATGCCCGATTACGTGCGCCGCAATATTTGGAACCTCACTTGGGTGCACAACAAGGATCCCAAATCCGATCCCCGCTATAATTTCGGGGCCAACGTGAATATCGGGAGCAGTAAGTATTATCGTACGTCTTATAACATTCAGAATTTGCCCCACGTGTTGAACAATACTTTCAATTCGTCGGTGAGTTTTTCCACCCGCCTCCATGCGATCCCCCTCAATTTGAGCGTGAGCGCCACCCATAACCAAAACGTCAATACGGAGCAAATCCGCATGAGCTTGCCGGAATTTTACGCCAAATTGGATCGCATTTACCCGTTCGCCCCCCGGTCGGGACCCAAGAAAAATATCTTGCATCGACTCAATTTCGATTATACTTACAGGGCGGCCAATCGCATCGAAACAACGGATGCGTATTTCCTCAAAAAAGAAATGTGGGAAACCGCCCGGTGGGGAATGATGCACCAAATTCCGTTGTCCACCAATTTCAAATTGTTGCGCTATTTTAATTTCACTCCTTCGGCTTCTTTCCGACACGTATATTACGGCCAACATGTGGAAAAATATTGGGATCCGGTAACCGGCCAAGTCAAAGACACCCTGATGCGCACTCCCGCCGGATTTACGGAATGGACCTTCAGCACGGGAATGCATACGGTATTATACGGGATTTTTAAATTGGGTAAAAAAATCAAAGCCGTACGCCATGTGATGCAACCGTCGCTCTCCTACAGCTACACCCCCGCCGGAGACAAGTACGTGCGTACCTATCAGGCCTCGCCCGATCCCGCCGACATACGCGAATATACCCCGTTCGAAGGGGGCATGTTCGGCCAGCCGGGATTATCGCCCGTCAGTTTGCTCACTTTCCGGTTATCCAACACCTTTGAAGCCAAAATTCGCCAAAAAGACGGGGAAGACAAAAAAATCGCCCTCATCAAAAATTTGAATTTCGGCACCTCCTACAATTTTAAAGCCGATTCGTTGAAATTGGGTCTGATCACCATGACCGGAAATGTGGAGCCGATCAAGGGCTTGCCCTTGCGCCTCAGCGGCATATGGGATCCTTATGCGGTGGACTCGTTAGGCCGTACCGTCAACCAATGGGCCTATAAGGCGGGCCAAGGGTGGGTGCGATTGAAACAACTCCGGTTGACCACCTCGTTTCGCCTCAGCGACAGCAAACTGAAAAAATGGCTGGGAATGAAGGACGAAGACGAAGGTCCCCGTTTTATCGGACAAGAAGAAAAAGAGGAAAAGAAAAACTCGCGCACTTCCGGCGCCTACCGCCATCCCGTTCGTTGGAACGTGAGCATTTCATATAATTTGACATTTCAAAATAAGAATTATTTCCCTCCCGATTCGGATTTTAAGCCCTTTTCGCCTCATACCTTGAATTTTACCGGAAACATCGAATTTTCGCCCGGTTGGAAGGTAGGATTTAATTCGGGTTACGATTTGGTGAACAAAGGATTGACTTATACTATGCTCAATTTCCGCCGCGATCTCAAGAGCTGGTACATGACCTTCACCTGGCGTCCGTTGCCGCCCTATACCAGCTGGTATTTTTACATCGGCATCAAGGCATCGGTATTGCAAGACATTAAATACGAAAAACGCAAGGAGCCGTTCACCCGCTTCTTCTGAGGCCGGTCAGAATTCCAGGTCGCAATTGATCCATTCGTCGTCGAGGGTAACCCCCATTTTTTTGTAAAATTCGATGGCGGGGGTATTCCATTCC
This sequence comes from Chlorobiota bacterium, assembly GCA_013153605.1. Lineage (GTDB taxonomy): Bacteria > Bacteroidota > Bacteroidia > Flavobacteriales > Flavobacteriaceae > JAADED01. The sequence continues at coordinate 9,273 of JAADED010000059.1, forward strand.
AACACTTGCCAGCGTAGGCGTTTGCAATTGTTCTTTCGCGCCGTATCGATCACCCGGTTCAGGAGGGCTTTGCCCACTCCGCGGCCGCGGTATTTTTCTTTGACGTACAAATCGTCCAGGTACATGCTTTTGCCCACCCAAGTATAGTAGGCGTAAAAATACAGGGCCATGCCGATGATTTCGCCGTCGTCTTTTTCGGCCACCAAGGCTTCGAAGTAATCTTTTTCGGCTTTCATTTGTTCCACCGAGTTGCGGACCTTTTCGGGAGCTTTTTCGAATTCGGCCAATTCTTTGATGAGGCCCAAAATGGCGGGAAAATCCGCTTCGGTGGCCGGACGAATGGAATAATTCAAAGGTTCGGAGCTCATAATCGGAGGATTTGGCTCCAAATATACGCAAAGGCGGCGGGTAATCAGGACCAATCGGGGATGTTTGAAGCCTTACAGCCGGATGAGAGGTCCTGGAATGTTTGATCTCCCGTATGCAAAGCGTTTAAAAAAGTTTCTTTGGGATGGGCGGTGATTTCTTTACCCCGGCGGCGGAAGACAATGTGCCCCGGCGTGAGGCGATACAATTCGTGGAGGGTCATTTCCCCGTCCAAATACGCTTTCAAATGGGTTTCGGGCGGATCCAAAATGATGTAACCGTTCCGGTCGGCGGTGAGAATTTCCAATATGGGCTCGCCCTCCGGCGTGCGATACAGCCCCACAATGCGACCTTCGCAATTGACCAAATCGGTGAGGTATTGGAGGTTAATTAAGGGTACCATGGCTTGAGTTTTTTGTAAAATACTAAAATGGAGCGAACAAAGAAAACTCCTTCATATTTTTTTAACAACTTGACCCGCAATGAGCCGCAATGACCCGAAAACGGGATAATAATTTTATAGCGGACCGTAATGTGTGCCTTTCCCTTTGCCGTATCGTGCGATTACCCCGGCTTCGGTAAGTTTTTTCAATATTCTTTTTACCGTAGATAACGAAAGGGATAATTTTTCGGCAATTTCTCCCGAGCCGGTGCCGGGATGGGCTTCAATGAATCCCCGCACCTTATTTTCTTTCGGGGTTAAAGTACGGAGAACCATGTCCCGCTGGAGTTTGTTTTCCAATTTTAATTGCAAATTCTCCAAAGTACCCAAAAAGAAAGTCAGCCATTCGGTGAGGTCCTCATTAGGACGTTGTGCTTGGGTTTTGCGGAGGACGGCGTAATATTCTCCCTTGCGATTTTCGATTTCGTGTTCCAAACTTACATAAGAAATCCATTCGTATCCGCTTTTCAAAAGCAGCCAAATGGTCATTAATCTGCTCAACCGGCCGTTTCCGTCTTGAAAAGGGTGAATCGAAAGAAATTCATAAACAAAAGCACCTGTTTTGACCAGCGGATGGACTTCGGTATCCCGATGATACCACTCCACCAATTGTCGCATGGCTTCTTGGGTTTGAATTCCGGGTGGAGTTGTTTCGAAAATAATTCGTTTGCTTCCGTCGGGCAGTAAGGCTTCCACGCGATTGGGTTGGGTTTTGTAATTTCCCCGGTGCCAACCATCCTTTTCGCTGTATTGCATCATGATGTGATGTAAATGTTTTATTTGGTTTTCCGTGACGGGCATATGCGGGTAATGGGCCAATATGGTTTCCAACGCCTCGTAATAGCCCGCCACTTCCCCCGAATCTCTATCTTGAATTTTGGTGACATCTAAGTTTTTTAGAAAAAGGGCGATTTCTTCATCCGTCATGCGTGCCCCTTCAATCCTGGTGGAAGCACCCACGCTTTGGACGGTGGCCAAATGTTTGAGATGATGCAGCCGGGGAGCTTCTCTTTTTCGGATTTCTTCCCACCGCGCGTCGAATCTTTCCAACCGGTTAAGGCGGGAGATAAAATCCCAATCGGGATTCCACCTAAAATGATAAATGGGAGATTTCATGAGACAAAAATAAGAAAATATGAACAACTTGACCCGCAATGAGCCGCAATGAGCCGAAAAGGGGACGTATGGAAGTTAAATGTATCGGAGACCGAAGAGGAACACATGGGCCGTCATGTGGGCCAGTATGGCGCTTTCGAGACCGTAGCGATAATAAAGAAGGCCGAAGATGGCTCCAGCCAAAGTATTTCCTCCCAATACATAGAAGATGAGATCGGGCGTCAATTCTCCCGCCCAGCGGGAAGCCGCGGGTAAATGTCCGATTGCAAACAAGAAGGCCGAGATCCAAACGGCCGCGTGATAGACCCATGGTTTGTATCCGCCCGCCGCTTTGGCCAAGAGGACGGTCATCACGGTCATGGCCCCGAAACGCATGATGATTTCTTCCGTCAATCCGCCGTAGAGAAGACGAACCGGAAGAGACAGGGCACGGTCGGCTTCGGGCAAGCCTTCGGCCGTGAAGCGATACAAAATGGCGGTGATCAGGGCCGCAAGGGCGCCTCCCACCAAAGCGGCCGACACGATGCGTTTGACGTGAGCCATCTCTTTACGCAGACCCGCCCATTTCTCCAAAAGGGGAAGCGAATATCCCGCCCGGTCGTATCCTATTACCCCCATAACTACCGCTAACGTGAGCATGAGCGTGGGATTAACCAGGATGAGTAAGCGGATTTGTTCGTCGCTATATAATTGTTTCAAAATCGCTTCGGTTTGCGGATCCAAAGGCGGAGGGGCCGTCCACAAGCTCAAAACGCCCGCCATTCCCATGGCCCAAAGAAGGAGGGCCAATTTGATTTTGGGATTTTTCATGGTCAAACCTTTTGGTAAAATATAATTTTTTCCGCCCGATCGGTTCGTGCAAACGGTCATTCGGAGCTTGCGAAAGGCGTGGAATACGGAGCAATTTCTTATCTTTAACCCCCAAAAATGAAAAAAATGCAAACCACTTTCGAAAAACTCAAACAACATAAAGCCGACCAAAACCGGGCCGACTTTAACGAATTGCTCACCAAATTTTTACCCAAACTGGAGCGATATGTGCGGCACCGCATCCGTGTGATGGAGTTGGAAAAGAAATTGCCGCGAAATTATTACGCTCCCGCCGACGTGATCGCCGACGTGTATCTGAAGATTTACGAAAAATTCGATGAAATTCACGACGAGCGTCAATTGCGAACCGAAATGTTCAAATTGGCCGACGAAATTATTCAGGATTATGTGAATCAACACAAATATCCGCCCAAGAGCGTGCCTTATCACGATTTGCTGAAAGAAGAATTGAAAATGTTGGAAGAAGAATTTACCGCCGACGCCGACGGCGAGTTGGTATTGATCGAAGAATTGGACGACATCGAATACAAACAGGACGAATTCAAGCGTAAGATTTACCTTTTCGACCGCGAAGCCGAACGCGCCTTTGCCGCCGCTTTGGGATTGAGCGAGGAAGATTTCAAGGACGAGAAATTCCGCGCCATCTTCGGCAACATGTATGCCAACCTTCCCGATACGGCCCGCCATATTTTGGATTTGCTCTCCCAGGGAGGTCTGACGCCCGAAGAGGTGGCCGCCGTGATGGACGTGAAAAAATCGGACGTGATTGCGGTGATTGAGCGTATCCGCAAGTTGCTGAAGCGCTGAACATGGCCAAAAAACAATCCAGCCCGTTTAAAAACCGCATCAACATCCAGAACAAACGGGCCCGCTTCGATTACGATATCCTCGAAAAATACGAGGCGGGCATCCAATTGACCGGCACCGAAATCAAATCCATCCGGGCGGGGAAGGCCTCGCTGGCCGATACCTATTGCGAATTTAACGACGGGGGCGAGCTGTTCGTCACCAATATGTATGTGAAAGAATACGACCACGGAACCCATTACAATCATGCGCCCAAGCGCCAGCGGAAATTACTCCTCCATAAAAAAGAATTGCGCAAGCTCCGCCAAGGGGTGCAAGCCAAGGGTATGACCATCGTGCCCCTCCGCCTCTATATCAACGACCGGGGAAAGGCCAAGATGGAAATCGCCCTGGCACGGGGACGTAAGAAGTACGACAAGCGCCAGGTATTGCGCGAGCGAGACATTGCCCGCGAGCTGGATCGCGAACGCAAAAAATATATTTGATTCATGAATGCGAACGGTCAAAAGGGCCTCTCGCCCCGGCAATTGTGGAAAAAGCACAAGGCCAATATCTTCTTTGTGCTTTTTCTGGCATGGATGATTTTGTTTCCACGCAATCCGGTGCGAATTTGGATGACGAAGGGAGCGGGCCTGTTGCGCATGGCCGTGGAACGGATCGAATTGCCCGAAAAAAAACAGGAAACCCTCCGCCCCCAAGATTTGCAATGGCAATTGACCGATTTGGCGGGGAAAACGGTTACTCTGGAGCAACTCGGCGACAAGCCCGTATTGATCAATGTATGGGCCACCTGGTGCCCTCCGTGCGTGGCCGAATTGCCTTCGCTGGAACAATTGTACCGCCGCTACGGCGATCGCGTGCATTTTGTGTTCCTTGCCGACGACGATCCGGCCAAAGTGCGCGCCTTTTTGGACAAGCGGGGATTGGACATTCCCGTGTATTTTGAAACCGCGCCGCGCCCCTTTGCCTTACGCACGTCCGCCATTCCCACCACTTTCGTGTTGGACCGAAACAGGCGCGTACGGGTGCGTAAAACGGGCGCCATGAATTGGAACAGCCGCAAGGTGCGAAAATTGCTCGACCGCCTGTTGGCGGAAGAAGATCGAAATTCCCGCCCGTGAAAACCGCCGCTTTCATACCCGCCCGGTTGGAAGCCGGCCGTTTTCCGCGCAAATTGTTGCAAGATTTGGGCGGCAAGCCCGTAATCGTGCGAACCTACGAAAATGCGGTGGCCACCGGCCTGTTCGATCGCGTATGGGTCATCACCGACAGTCCCGAAATTGCCCAAGTCATAAAGGACGCGGGGGGAACGGTGCGATTAAGCCGGCGTTTTCATCCCACCGGTACCGACCGGATTGCGCCCTTTGCGGCCGAAAGCGGAGCCGACGTGATACTGAACATCCAGGGAGACGAACCTTTCGTCAGCCGCCGTGCCCTGGCGCCCTTGCTCGAAGTGTTAGACCGTGACCCCGACGGGCGGATCGATATCGCTTCCCTCATGCGGCCCGTCCGGGACGAAGCGGAATTTAAAGATCCGAACCTGGTAAAGGTGGTCACCGACGCCGATGATTTCGCCCTCTACTTCTCACGGGCCCCCATCCCTTGGCCGAAAGACGGAATTTTTCGGGGCGCCCGGGCTCATATCGGCGTTTATGCTTTTCGCCGCCCCGTGTTGGAGCGGGTGGCTTCGTTGTCTCCGTCGCCTTTGGAACAAATCGAGGGATTGGAAAATTTGCGTTTTCTCCAAGCGGGTTTTCGCATCAAAATGGTGCTTACCGACGAACCTTTTACCGGAATCGATACGCCTGCCGATTTGGAACGGGCCCGAAAATTATGGCGAGATGAATAAAACGAAAGTGTGGATTTCGGCCATGCGATTGCGCACCCTTCCCCTGTCGTTGGCCGGCATTGTTTTGGGATCGGGATTGGCCGCCGCGCGGGGGCAATGCGACCTTCGGATTTTTATTCTTGCCTTGCTTACGGCCGCTTCTTATCAGATACTTTCCAATTTGGCTAACGATTACGGCGACGGCATCAAAGGCACCGACGCTCGTCGGAAAGGTCCCGCCAGGGCGGTGGCGGCCGGCCGGATTTCGCCCGAATCCATGAAAAAGGCTTTGGTCGTGAATATTCTGATCTCCTTATTATTGACATTGGCTTTGCTCAAGGCCGCTTTCGGCTGGTTGGACGACGTATTTTGGCTCTATTTCCTCATGGGCTTGGGTGCCATATGGGCCGCCGTGCGCTATACGGTGGGGCGATCCGCATACGGCTACAAAGGCTTGGGAGATTTGTTCGTGCTCATATTTTTCGGTTGGGTGTCGGTGGCGGGCGTCTATTTCTTGCATACCCGCTCGCTGGAGCCCGGTGTTTGGGCGGCCGGAACGGCCATCGGCCTTCTGGCGGTGGCGGTGCTCAACATCAACAATACCCGCGATTTGGAAACCGACCGCGCGGCCGGCAAACGCACGTTGGCCGTTATGATGGGAAAAGCCAATGCCGTCAAATACCAGCGCGCCTTGCTGATTCTGTCTTTCCTGTTTATGGTGTATGCCACTTTGGAATTTTACGTAACTCCCTTCCAGTGGGCAGTCTTGTGGCTATATATTCCTCTCTTCCGTCATCTCAAAATCATGCGGGGCGATGACCCGGAGGCGTTCAACCGGGCATTGAAACAAGTGTCGTTGGGCACTTTCGTTTTGGCTCTGGCCTATGCATGCGTATTGACTCTGGCGGTTTGAGAAGAAAAAAATGAAATGGCCCCGGGTGTCCATCCGGTTGGAAGACGGCCGCGAAGCGGAAGCCTCGGCGCCCGTGATCGTGTCGGCCAGCCGGGCTACCGACATTCCCGCTTTTTACGGCGATTGGCTGATGGACCGCCTCCGGCGGGGATATGCGGAATGGAAAAATCCCTTTAGCGGCAAGACGCATTTCGTATCCTTTGCCCGTCTGAGGATCATCGTGTTCTGGACCAAAAATCCTCGACCGTTTTTCCGCCATCTCGATACCCTCGACCGCATGGGAATCGGGTATTATTTTCTCTATACCCTCAACGACTATCACCGCGAAGGATGGGAACCCGCATTGGAAGCCCCGGAACGGAGAGTGGAAGTGTTCCAAGCGCTCTCCCTACGCCTGGGGCCCGAGCGGGTGATTTGGCGTTTCGATCCCTACATCCTCACCCCGCAAACGCCGGTGGATGTCTTGTTGGACAAAACGCGCCGTTTGGGCGATGCCTTGCATCCTTATACCCGGCGATTGGTATTCAGCTTTTTGGAACCGGGCCGTTACCGGAAGGTGGACCGCAATTTGCGGCGAGCCGGAGTGGAAGCCCTCCCGTTTACGGATGCCGAGAAACTCCGTATGGCCGAAGGATTAAACGAATTGAATCGCCGCTGGGGATTGAAATTGGCCGCTTGTGCGGTGCCGGGAGCCGAAAAACTTCCGGGAATCACTCCTCACAAATGTATCGACGACGATTTGTTGGCGGAATTGTTTGCGGACGATGCCGAACTCATGCGCTTTTTGGGGGTAGGGGAGCGGTCCTTGTTTCCCGATACTACCGAAGGAGAGCTTCGTTATCTTTATAAAGTCCGAAAAGATCCGGGTCAGCGGGAAGCTTGCGGATGCATTCCTTCCAAGGACATCGGTCGCTACGATACATGTGCCCACGGATGCGTGTATTGCTATGCCAATTCCTCGCCCGAAAAAGCCCGGGAAAATTACCGGAAGTTCAAAACCGCCGGCCGTTGGTGAAGCCGGCCTGTATGATGAAAGGGCGAAAATGCGGGGAATTTCTTATCTTTTTGTCCCAAATTATTCACTTTGTGAAACGAAAACAATATTATCTTTCTTTCGCCGGCATCCGTTCCGGTATTAGCTTCGCAAATAACCATCAAAAATTTTAAATATGAAAGATCCCCGAGATATTGTCATCGTATCGTATGCCCGCACTCCATTGGGAAGTTTTTTGGGTACTTTGAGCGATATTCCCGCCCCCAAATTGGGTGCCGTCGCCATCAAAGGGGCCATGGAAAAAATCGATTTGGATCCTTCGGTAGTGGACGAAGTGTATATGGGCAACGTCCTACAGGCCGGAGTGGGTCAGGCACCCGCCCGTCAAGCGGCCGTTTATGCCGGAATTCCCTTTTCGGTGCCGGCCACTACGGTCAATAAAGTGTGCGCTTCGGGCATGAAATCCGTGATTTTTGCGGCCAATGCCCTCAAAGCCGGCGAAGCCGACGTGATCGTGGCGGGAGGAATGGAAAACATGTCCCTTGCGCCCCATTATTTGCAAGCCCGCAAGGCGGTGAAATTGGGTGACGTGAAAGCCACGGACGGATTGGTATTCGACGGACTTACGGATGCCTATTCGGGCAAGCATATGGGTGTGTTTGCCGATTTGTGTGCCAAAGAATACGGGATCACCCGCGAAGAACAGGACGAGTATGCCGTACGCTCTTACGAACGGGCGGCCAAAGCATGGGCCGAAGGGCGCTTCAAGGACGAGGTGGTGCCCGTGGAAGTGCCCCGGCGCAAAGGAGAACCTCTGATTTTCGACGAAGACGAAGAATATAAACGGGTGAACTTCGAAAAAATAGCCAAATTGAAACCCGTGTTTACGCCCGACGGAACCGTAACCGCCGCCAATGCTTCCACCATCAACGACGGAGGGGCCGCCTTGATCCTCACCACCCGGCGCAAAGCCGAAGAATTGGGACTCAAGCCGCTGGCCCGCATTTTGGCTTATGCCGACGCCGCTCAAGAACCCGAATGGTTTACCACCGCACCCGCCAAAGCATTGCCCAAAGCTCTGGCCAAAGCGGGATTGGATATCAAAGACATCGATTATTTTGAAATCAACGAAGCGTTTGCGGTGGTGGCTTTGGTCAACGAAAAATTGCTCGGCCTTCCGCCCGAACGAACCAATGTGCACGGAGGGGCGGTGTCCATCGGACATCCCTTGGGCGTGAGCGGGGCCCGCATTATCATGGCCTTGGTGAACATCCTCAAGCAATACGGCGGACGCTACGGAGCGGCCGGGATTTGTAACGGCGGCGGCGGAGCCAGCGCCATGGTTATCGAAAACGAAGAATGAGCATGAGTGCGCGAGCGGTGGTGACCAATTCCCTCCATCCCCTGAGGAGGGAGCCCGACGACCGGGCCGAAATGGAAACCCAACTTCTGTTCGGAGATACGGTGGAAATACTCGAGAAGAGGCGCCAGTGGCGAAAGGTGCGCAACCTCTTCGACGGATACGAAGGCTGGACCGACGAAAAGGGCTTGAAAGAAGTTTCTTCGCACGAAGTCGAATCATGGGATAAGAACCCCCCGACCTATACCACGGGATTGGTGAGCTTCGTCGCCTTGCCCGACGGAACCGTGCAACCGCTGGTGCCCGGCAGCCGGCTTCCCGCTTTCGATGCGCGCACCCGCACCTTTCGAATCGGAGACGACAGGTACGGATTCGAGGGCCGAACGGTTGCGGGACGCGAAAATTTACCCCGCCTTTTCGAACGGGCGGCCCTTTTTTTGAACGCCCCTTATTTGTGGGGCGGGATGTCGCCCTTCGGAATCGATTGCTCGGGATTGACCCAGCAATTGTTTAAAATTACCGGTCTGTACCGCTTGCCGCGCAATGCGTCCCAACAGGCCGAGCATGGCCGCCGCATCGATTTTGCCGATCGCCGTCCGGGAGATTTGGCCTTTTTTGCCGACGAAAAGGGAAAAATCCACCATGTGGGCATTGTTTGGCCCGGAAATGCCATCCTTCATGCCCACGGCAAAGTCCGTATCGACGACCTGGCCGACGAAGGGATATATAACCGCGAAACGGGACGCCTGACCCACCATATGGTGCTCGTCAATCGGCTGGTGGAATGAAATTTTGACAACAAAAATGCCCCTTTGCCGTGAATTCCGTAATAAAAATGCATGTCGAGTGTTTTTGATTGAATATTTTTCATTAATTGAGGATTTAAATTAAAAATTTTTCAAAATTAATGTGTGCTTTTTTAAATTTTCTCATTTTTATGAGATTTGTCATAAAACAAAAAATGATTATATTTGTTATGGAATAAAAACCACGTCAAATGAAAAATTGTAATCAATGCTTAATCCGCACTCTGAACGCCATGAAAGAATTGAGTTCGGAGGAGCTGGACCGGCTGGCACTGTATAAAAAAGTGGTTCATTATAAAAAAGGCGATACCTTGATTCATGAAGGTCAAATGATTAACGGCATCTTTTGCATTATGTCCGGCAAGGGCAAGCTCACCCGATACAATTCCATGGGCAAAGAACAAATCGTTCGGTTTATCAAATCGGGCAACCTGATCGGTTACCGTTCGGTAATAAGCAACGAACCCGCGAGTTTGAATTTTCAAGCCATCGAAGACATCACCGCATGTTTTATTCCCAAAACGGCTTTTGAAGACATGTTGGAAAACCGCAATTTCTCGCGGCGGATCATGAAACTCTTGAGCGAAGATCTTAAACAAGCCAACCTTTTCATTACCAACCTGTCCAATCATACGGTCAAGGAACGCCTGGCGGAAACCCTGCTGAAGCTGGAAGAAATTTTCGGCACCGATATCGAAGGCAACATAAATATCGCCCTTTCGCGCGAAGAACTTTCCAGTATCATCGGTACGGCTTCCGAATCGGTGATCCGCGTGCTTTCGGCCCTGAAAAAGGACGGCATCATTTATACGAAGGCGAAGAAAATCAAGCTGTTGGATAAAGCCCGTCTGCAACAAATCGCCGAAGGCATAACCACCTGATATGGAACAACAGCCCAAGACCTACAAAAAAATCACCACCAAGGTCCTTTACGACATGAAATGCCGGGGCGAAAAAATTTCCATGCTCACGGCATACGATTACACCATGGCCCGGATCCTGGATGCGGCTCAAATCGACGTGCTCCTGGTGGGCGATTCGGCGTCCAACGTGATGGCGGGACACGAAACCACCCTTCCCATTACGCTGGACCAAATGATCTACCACGCCCAATCGGTGGTGAGAGGAGTGGATCGCGCCCTGGTGGTGGTGGACATGCCGTTCGGGACCTATCAGGGAAATTCCAAGCGGGCATTGGATTCGGCCATCCGCATCATGAAGGAATCGGGCGGTCATGCCGTCAAATTGGAAGGAGGACGTGAAGTCAAGGAATCGGTGGAACGCATCCTCTCGGCCGGAATTCCCGTGATGGGCCATCTGGGACTCACGCCCCAATCCATTTATAAATTCGGCACCTATACCGTGCGGGCCAAAGAAGAGGCCGAAGCCCGCAAATTGGTGGAAGATGCCATAATGCTGGAAGAATTGGGCGTATTTGCCTTGGTATTGGAAAAAATTCCCGCCGATTTGGGCAAAAAGGTGGCCGAAATGCTCAAAATCCCGGTGATCGGGATCGGAGCCGGACCCCATGTGGACGGCCAAGTATTGGTGACCCATGACATGCTGGGTATGACCAAGGATTTCAATCCCCGCTTCCTCCGCAGGTATCTCGACCTCTACACCGAAATGAAAAATGCGTTCGAGCGTTACCGGGATGACGTGAAATCGGGCGATTTTCCCAATGAAAGCGAGTCCTATTGAGCGGCGTATCCTCTATGAGGACAATCACTTGCTGATCGTCAATAAATTGCCGGGCGAAATCGTACAGGGCGACAAAACGGGCGACACACCCTTGTCGGAAACCCTCAAACAATATATCAAACGCAAATACGCCAAACCGGGCAACGTTTATCTCGGAGTGGTTCATCGCCTGGACCGGCCCACTTCGGGAGCGGTGATTTTTGCCAAAACATCCAAAGCCCTGGCGCGTCTCAACAAGATGTTGAAAGACCGCCGCATCCACAAAACCTATTGGGCGGTGGTCGAAGGCCATCCCGACCCGCCCCGAGGGCGATTGGAACATTACCTGAAGAAAAATCCCAAGACCAACAAAACCACGGTGTTCGCCCGTCCCACGCCGGGGGCCAAAAAGGCGGCCCTGTCCTATGAAACCCTCCGCCAAGGCGACCGCTACAGCCTGGTGGAAATCGATTTGGAAACCGGCCGCCATCACCAAATCCGGGCCCAAATGGCCAAAATCGGACATCCCGTCAAGGGCGACCTCAAATACGGCGCCAAGCGGAGCCTTCCCGGCGGGGGAATCATGCTCCATGCCCGAAAGCTCCGTTTCCCCCATCCCGTCAAAGATACCGAAGTTGTGGTGGAAGCCCCGCTTCCGGACGCCCATTGGGACATCACCGAAA
>JAADED010000047.1 GCA_013153605.1 Chlorobiota bacterium
TCCGAAAACTTGTATTCGCAACTCCTGGCTTTGGATAAGGAAAAATCGGTACTCGAAGCCCAAAAACTTTATTTTCAATCCCTTCGGGAATATCTGGACAACAACGACCTCACCCGCATTCCTTCGCCCTCCATCGTAGGCATCACCGATCCTTTAATTGTTGAAAATACCAAGCGTCTGACGGAATTGGCCATCCAGCGCGAACAAATGAAACAAATCATGAACCCCAATTCGGTGGTATTGCGGGAGCTGGACGACCAAATCGAAAATTTGAAAGAAGTGTTGGCCGGAAGTACGCGTTCGGCTTTGGCCAACCTCAACCGCCAATTGAGTTACTTGAACTCCAAAATTTCGGCTCTGGAAGCCAAGCTCAACCGCTTGCCGTCTGAGCTCAAACGTTTTATCGACCTCAAACGGGAATACGAAATCAAAGACCAGATTTACAGTTACCTTCTCCAAAAACGAAGCGAAGTCAATATCGTGAAGGCGTCCAACCAGTCCACCCTCAAAATTTTAGACGAAGCCAAATATACAGGGCAAGCCCCAATATCTCCAAAACGAAAAATAACATATATTACAGCTCTTTTGTTGGCTTTATTTTTTCCCACTCTCTTTTTAGTGGTAAAATTTTTCACCGACGACACCATCCACGACGAAACCCAAGTCAAACGCATTACGCCCGTCAAAATTCTGGGGACCATTTTCCACTACGAAGGCAAAGACGCCATGCCGGTGCTTCACGAGCCCGTGGGAAGCCGCATGCGCGAAGCCTTTAACATTCTGAGAACCAATATTCGCCTCATGTTGCCGGCCAAAAAAGGTGAAGCCAAAACGGTATTGGTAACTTCCACCATGTCGGGAGAGGGTAAAACATTCATTTCCAGTAACCTGGCGGCCATCAACGCCATGAGTAAGCAAAAGACCGTCCTCCTGGAATTCGACATCCGCAAGCCCAAGTCCTACGAATATTTCAAGATGAGCAAGGATACCGAAGGATTGGTGGATTTTATCGAAAACAAAAATCTCACGGTGGACGACGTGATTCGTTCCACGGGCATCGAAAATCTCGACATTATTCTGGCCGGGCGCGATGCGCCTTCATTCTCCAAAGAAATCGCCGGCCTTTTGGAAGACAAGCGGGTGGAAGAGCTGATGAACGAATTGAAAAAACGCTATAATTACATCATCATCGACACTCCGCCCATCGGGTTGGTGCCCGATACGCTCATCCTCAACCAATTCGCCGATTTGATGCTCTATGTGGTGCGCGAAGGCATGAGCCGAAGGAGCTATCTTTACATCCTCAACGAATACCTCCAAAACAACATCATCAAGAACGTGGGCATAGTGTATAACAACTATAAATTGGATATCGTCAAGAAATACGGCTATCAAAGCAAATATTCCTATGCCTACGCCAAGGAAGGCTATAAAATATATAGCGCAGGAAAACGAAACATTCCCGGTACGTTGCGCCGGAAATTAAAACATCTAATAAAAGGTTTATGGAAAAGAAAATAGGAATCATCGGTCTGGGGTATGTGGGCTTGCCCCTGGCGGTGGAATTCGCCAAAAAATATCCGGTGGTGGGCTTTGACATCAATCCCGACCGAGTGGCCGAACTCAGAGGGGGACACGACTCCACCCTCGAAGTGGAAGACGAAGAATTGCAAAGCGTGCTCTCCGAAAGCATACCTCGGGACAAGGGGCTATACGTAACCGACAATCCGGATGATTTGGCGGACGTAAATATCTATATCGTCACCGTGCCCACACCCACGGACAAATACAACCGCCCCGTGCTCACGCCGCTGATCAAAGCCAGCGAAACGGTGGGCAAATATCTCAAACCCGGTGACATAGTGATCTACGAATCGACGGTATATCCGGGCGTGACGGAGGAAATATGCGTGCCCGTTTTGGAGAAAGAATCGGGATTGAAATTCAACCGGGATTTTTTTGCGGGTTATTCGCCCGAGCGCATCAATCCCGGCGACAAAAAACGGCGGGTTCACAACATCACCAAAGTGACCTCGGGTTCCACCCCCGAAATCGCCGAAGAAATCGACGCCCTCTATCGCTCCATCATCACGGCGGGCACCCACTTGGCTCCTTCCATCAAAGTGGCCGAAGCGGCCAAGGTGATCGAAAACGCACAGCGGGATATCAATATCGCCTTCGTGAACGAACTGGCGAAGATTTTCAACCTCTTGGGCATCGATACCATGGACGTGTTGGACGCCGCCTCCACCAAGTGGAATTTCATCAAATTCACCCCCGGCTTGGTGGGCGGTCATTGCATCGGGGTGGATCCCTTTTATTTGGCCCAAAAGGCACAGGAGGTGGGTTACCATCCCGAAATTATTTTGGCGGGCCGCCGCATGAACGACGGCATGGGCCGGTATGTGGCCACGGAGACGGTCAAATCCATGATCGGCAACGACATCCCGGTCAAAGGGTCCAAAGCTTTGGTTTTGGGAATCACTTTCAAGGAAAATACTCCCGACATTCGCAATACGCGGGTGGTGGACGTCATCGACGAATTGCAATCTTACGGCATCAATGTGGATGTGTATGACCCGTGGGCTTCGCCCGAAGAAGTGCAAAAAGAATACGGCCTGGAATTGACCTCCGATCCTTATGCGGGAGGTCCCTACGATGCGGTGGTGCTGGCCGTGGCACATAAAGAATTCAAAGATTTGGATTTCGGCCGGTTGGTCAAGCCCAACGGTGTGGTCTATGACGTTAAATCCTTCTTACCGAGGGAGTTGGTTACCAAAAGACTTTGAACATGTACGAACGACCCTTTCACGACCGCCCGCTGGACCCTTACACCTTTTTGGTCACCGGCGGGGCGGGTTTTATCGGTTCGCACATTGTGGAATATTTGCTCAAACACGGCGCCGGCAAGGTGATTGTGTTGGATAACCTCTCCACCGGGTCGCGGGAGAACGTGGATCTTTTTGCGGATGATCCGCGATACGAATTTATTGAAGGCGACATACGCAATTACGATACCGTCCGCCGGGCGGTGGAGCGCGCCGATTATGTGTCCCATCAGGCGGCATTGGGCTCGGTGCCGCGGTCAATAAACGATCCTCGCACGACCAACGAGGTCAATATTTCCGGTTTTCTGAACGTGCTGGACGCCGTGCGCCGCTCGCCGCGGACAAAACGCATGGTGTATGCGGCTTCTTCATCCACTTACGGTGACAGCCGCGAGCTTCCCAAACGCGAAGACCGCATCGGCAAGCCCCTTTCGCCTTATGCCATCACCAAGTACGTGAACGAATTGTATGCCGACATATTCGGCCGCCTGTACGATACCGATACCATAGGCTTGCGATATTTCAACGTGTTCGGCCCGCGTCAAAATCCCGAGGGGCCGTATGCGGCGGTGATTCCTTTGTTCATTTTGGCCTCCCTCCGCGACGAACCCGCCCGCGTGCACGGCGACGGCAAACAAACGCGGGATTTTACTTTTGTGGAAAATGCAGTGCAAGCCAACATTCGCGCTTTCTTCGCTCCCGACAGGGCCAAAGGCCGGGTATTCAACGTGGCGGCGGGCAAGCGTACGTCCTTATTGGAATTGCTGGAATTGCTCGAAAAAATTTCGGGTCGCCCCGTGAAGAGGGTGCATACCGACCCGCGTCCCGGTGACGTGCGCGATTCCTTGGCCGACATTTCCAAAGCCGAACGCTTGTTGGGATACAGCGACATTATCCCTATGGACGAGGGGCTCAAGCTCACCTATGAGTGGTTCAAACAAAAATACGGAAGTTAAACTCCTTTGTATCGATCGCGTTCACGAAGCCTTTTATGCCCGAATGGTCGAAGCGGGTATTCGCGTGGATACGGATTTGGACTCGCCGCCCGAGGAAATCCGCCGCAAAATCGGGGCATACGACGGGTTGGTATTGCGAAGCCGTATGCCGGTGGATCGCGCCCTTTTGAAGGCGGGCAAGCGTCTCAAGTGTGTGGTGCGCGTGGGTTCGGGGCTCGAAGGAGTGGACCTCGAAACGGCACGTCAATTGGGCATAAACGTATATAACACGCCCGAAGGAAACAGCAATGCGGTAGGCGAAATGGCGGTGGGACTTCTCCTCTCCCTGTTAAGGGACATTCCTTCGGCCGCGTCGGAAACGTCGAAAGGTATTTGGAGGCGGGAAGCCCACCGCGGATGGGAACTGGAAGGAAAGACGGTGGCCATCATCGGATACGGACATACCGGCAAATCTTTTGCGCGAAAATTGGCGGGGTTCGGTACCGACACGATTTTTTACGACATCCTTCCGGGTTTGGAAGACCGCTGGGCTCGAGAAGCCTCCTACGACGAGATTTTCCGTCGTGCCGATGTGGTGAGCCTTCATGTTCCGCTGACGCCTTTTACTCGCGGAATGGTCAATCGCGAGTTTATCCGCCGTTTTCACAAACCTTTTTATTTGATCAATACCGCAAGAGGCGAGGCGGTGGTTACCGCCGATTTGGTGGAAGCGCTCAAGGAAGGTCGCATAAAAGGAGCCGCCTTGGACGTAATCGAATACGAGAACCCCGCATTCGGCGACATGGATTGGCAAACCCGGGCCCCACAACCTTTGCGCGAGCTGATGGCCATGCCCCAAGTGATCCTTACTCCCCACATTGCGGGGCTCACCCGCGAGAGCGCCCGCAAATTGGCCGAAGCGGCGGCCGATAAAATTTTACGTTGCTTGCAAAAAACTTTTTCATAACCGCCATACTTCCCCTTTGACCCGAGGAGACCGGCTTCCCACCGCCAATCGGGCGGAAGGGATGTAAAACATGTAGGTGTAATTTCTGTCCGTATGTGCGGCCATGTAATTGATGGCCTCGCCGAAAGAAATGTCGTCCGTATCGAAAATGATGCGGCTACCTTCGGGCGGGAGGATACGGGGTGAAAAACTTTGCGGACGAATATCCGGCACCCGTTTTCTAAACGCTTCGGCCCGCCGGGGGGTGCTCGTGA
>JAADED010000003.1 GCA_013153605.1 Chlorobiota bacterium
ACTCCTTCCTCTCTTTCAGCGCCTCGTAGATTTTGGCTTCCAATTCTTCCATGAGTTCGGGATTGTCTTCGAGCAATTGGCGGACTTTTTCGCGGCCTTGGCCCAGTTTGGTGCCTTCGTAGCTGAACCAGGCTCCGCTTTTCTGAATAATGCCCAGGTCCACGGCCCAGTCGAGCACTTCGCCCGCCCGGGAGATGCCTTTGCCGTAGAGAATATCGAATTCGGCGGTTTTGAAGGGCGGTGCCACCTTGTTTTTCACCACTTTAACCCTTGTTTTGTTGCCCACCACCTGGCCGTCCGAATCTTTGATGGTGCCCGTGCGGCGCACGTCGAGCCGTTGGGAGGCGTAAAATTTAAGGGCGTTTCCGCCGGTGGTGGTTTCGGGATTGCCGAATACCACACCGATTTTTTCGCGCAATTGGTTGATAAAAATGACGGTGGAATTGGTGCGCGCGATGTTGGCCGTCAGCTTACGTAAGGCTTGCGACATCAAGCGGGCTTGCAATCCCATTTTGCTGTCGCCCATTTCGCCTTCAATTTCGCTTTTGGGCGTGAGGGCGGCTACCGAATCCACCACCACCACGTCGATGGCGCCCGAGCGGATGAGATTATCCACGATTTCCAGCGCCTGTTCGCCGTAGTCGGGTTGGGAGATGATGAGGTTTTCCAAATCCACCCCCAGATTTTTGGCGTAAAACCGGTCGAAGGCATGTTCGGCATCGATAAAGGCGGCTATGCCTCCCTGCTTTTGGGCTTCGGCAATGGCATGGAGGGCCAGCGTGGTTTTACCCGACGATTCGGGCCCGAAAATTTCGATAATGCGCCCTCGCGGATAGCCGCCCACGCCCAAGGCCAGGTCCAAGCCGATGGAACCGCTGGGAATCACGTCCATTTCTTCCACCGGTTCGTCGCCCAATTTCATTACGGTGCCTTTGCCGTAGGTTTTTTCCAATTTTTCCAGGGTGAGCTTCAGGGCCTTGAGGCGCGCTTCCCGTTCTTTATTGGTTTCCTCTTTTTTTGCCATAAAGTTAGGTTTTAAACGGTGAGAATGTCTTTTTCTTTTTTGGCCAACCTCTCGTCGATTTTTTTGATGAATTCGTCCGTCAATTCCTGGAGATCGTCCAGTGCCTTTTTGGTCATGTCTTCCGAAATCACCTTGTCTTTCTCCAATTTTTCGATATGCTTTTTGGCGTCTTTACGGATGTTGCGGATGTTGATTCGTGCTTTTTCGGCTTCTTCCCGCGCCTTTTTGGCCAATTGTTTGCGTCGCTCTTCGGTGAGGGGAGGCACGTTGATAATCAGGATTTCGCCGTTGTTAACGGGATTAAAACCCAAATTGGCGTCGCGGATGGCACGTTCCACTTTATTGAGCAACCCTTTGTCCCATACTTGCACGGTAAGGGTTTGGGCATCGCGTACGTTGACGTTGGCCACCTGGTTGAGGGGCGTCATGGTACCGTAATATTCCACTTCCACGCCTTCGAGCATGGCGGGTGACGCTTTTCCGGCGCGAATGCCGGCCAGTTCGTGTACGTAAATATCGAAGCTTTTTTCCATATGTTCCTTGGCTTCGTCGAATATCAGGTCGAGTTCTTCACTCATGGCGATATATTTTTAGTGAATAATGGTTCCGGGATTTTTGCCTTTGAGAATGATGTCTTCCAGCACGCCGGGGCGATTCAGGTTGAAGACTACAATCGGCATGCCATATTCCATGGCCAGGGCAAAGGCGGTGGCGTCCATGACTTTAAGCCTTTTTTCCAGGGCTTCGGCATAGGTGAGGCGGTCGAATTTACGGGCCTCGGGGTTTTGTTCGGGATCGCTGTCGTACACGCCGTCCACGCGGGTGGCTTTGAGCATCACGTCCGCACGGATTTCCAACGCCCGCAATACCCCGGCCGTATCGGTGGTAAAGTAGGGATTGCCCGTTCCTCCGGCAAAGATCACCACATCCCCTTGAGAGAGGGCTTGCCGGGCCTTGGGCGGATAAAGGGGCTCGGTGAGTTTTTCCACCTTAAGGGCGCTCATCACCCTCGCCGGTTGGCCGGCCCGGACGAAAAAGTCTTTGAGGGCTACCGCATTCATTACCGTAGCCGTCATGCCCATATAATCGCCGTCCACCCGGTCGATGCCGGAGTCCAGGCCTTGGATGCCCCTGAAAAAATTGCCGCCGCCCACCACCAGAGCGATTTCCACTCCCCGGCGGACGATGCCCGCAATGGTATCCGTCACTTGTTCGAGGATTTGTCCGTTCAATCCGTGCTTGGCATTTCCCGCCAAAAATTCTCCGCTCAGTTTGATCAATACCCGTTTGTATGGCGCCATGTGCCGCACATTGTTTTAATTTTTAAATTTACTAAAATTTTTTCTTATGCAATGGCGTACATTTCTGATCGCTGTGCTCACCGTATGGCCTTTCTTGCACCGGGCTCAGGAAGCGACTAACGATACCCTCTTTCCCCCTCCGTTGGGGCCCCGCTATCTGGAGGACCAGCTCTTTTTCCAATTTTCTTATATCACTTTAAAAAATTTATATCCCGGCATCGTCCAACAGGGATTTTCCAATTCCGTTTCTTTCGGGTTTATCCGGGACGTTCCCGTCAATTCTCGCCGGAATGTGGGGTTCGGCATAGGCCTGGGCTACGAGCGAAATGTGTATTATCAAAACTTGCGTATCAAAGTGGACGAAGGGACGGGCGAAGTATCGTTTGAAATTTTGGACCCCGCCCGCTACCGGTTGAATGCTTTCGGCATGAAACGCCTGATCGTGCCGGTGGAATTTCGCGTGAGGGGAAGTACGCCTAAAAAATTCAAATTTTGGCGCCTGTATGCCGGGGTTACTTTCGGTTACACTTTGGGTGCCTTCAGCGATTACGATAACGGTCGCGTTTGGATTCGCTACCGCAACCTCAATCGGTTGCCATCCAAATATCAGTACGGGGTGCATATTTACGGGGGGTATGCCGAACTTAATGCCTACATATACGCAGGGCTGAACGATTTGTTCAGCCCCGACGTAAAGGTAAACGGCGAACATGTGCCTTTGCAGGATCTCCGCTTCGGCGTCATGCTCACCTTTCTTTAAAGATCGAACCCGAATTCCAGACCGAATACTTCGGAAAGCTGGAGTCGCGGAAGGGTGTTGTCGTCGTAAATGGAGCGCACCGTCAACGTGGTCGATAGGTATTTGTTGATTTTCATGCGAAGCGTCATCATGTTGTCCACGTCCACGTTTTGAGGCTTGTCCAGATAGTTGCTGAAGAGGTTGAGCATGTTTTCCAGCTCCACGTTTTTCATCAACGCCGTTTTGAAATACATTTGAAGGTTAGAACCGAATTCGTATCGGAGCGATTTACCCGGTTCCACGCCGAACGCCCCGAGGGCATTGAGATCGGGATCGGTCACGATGACGAATTTGGAAGTGACGGGCGCATAGTTCACATAAAAATTATCGGTTTTTTTGTAGGAAAATCCGGGGCCCAGCGACAGGAAAGCCGGGGCGAAGGCGTTGGAAATTTTCATCGGCGGTTGGGCCGTATAGTCGTAGCCCGGGGTGAATTGGGTTTTGAAATTGCCGAAGAAAGTGAAATTCCAGGTGTCGTTGAGCTTGCGTCCGTACAGGGAATTGATTTCGAATTGATCGTCGGTTTTCTTGTCCGTATTGTTGATCCGTGCCATGCCGTAGCTGGCAATAAATTTGGTCAGCCAGTCATGTTTGTCTTTTTTGTACGACACGTTGTAATCCAATTTGAGCAAGGCGCTCAATGCATTTTCTCCCCCTTGCACCCAGTTGCTGAATGCCGATTGCGAGAAGAGGAATCCGAAATGTCCTCCTTTGCTCCAGGGACCGGCTTCATTTTTCTCTTGGGCCGGAATGACCTGAAGGCCGAAGAGCATTAAAAATAATACAACATAATGTTTCATTTTCTTTAATTTTTTTAGTTAGCGCGCAAATATAAAAAAAGCAGCCGACACTTGCCGGCTGCTTGAGGAAGGGGAGTTTTGAGTCTTATTTGACGCTCAAAATATAATCGGCGATGGCTTTTACGTCTTCGTCGGCCATTTTCTTGGTGATTTCCAAGTTGGGTTGCATCACGGCGAATTGGGCCGGATCCACGATGGCTTCGTGTTTACCCTTGAGGAAATCGATGAGTTCTTGTTCTTTGCCTTGGTAAGCGGCGGCAATTTCTTTCAACGAAGGGCCGATGGATTTTTGATCCACTTTGTGGCAAGCCACACAACCGTTGCTTTCGAATAAGGTTTTACCGTCTTTGCCGGTAGCGGCTTGAGCGGCTTCCTTCACTTCGTTGGCGGCTTCGCTTGCGGCTTCTTTCACCTCATTGGCAGCTTCTTTCACCTCTTCGGCGGCTTTGGTGGCCGCTTCTTTGGTTTTTTCGGCAGCGTTTTCAACGGCTTGGGTAGCTTCCGTTGCTTTGTTTTCTTTTTGTTCGTTTCCGCCACATGATGACAATCCCATCATCAAGGCAGCCAGGAAAAGTAATGCTAATGTTCTCATATCCTTTGGTTTGATTTTATGGTGCAAATATAAAAATTTTTTAATTGCCGCTTTGGTCGCTTCCGTGTTTTTTGGGGAATTTGATGGACCATATGCCCCTGAGGTCGCCGGGCTTAAAGAAAATGGCTTTGTCGCCCGGGTAAAGTTCGGCCAATTTATTGTTGATTTCGTCGGGAATGTCTTTGTTGGGATCGCCGTGACACATCAGGCATTTTTCCTGCACCATAATGGGAATGTACACGTGGGGGTAGCCGTAATTGTCATAATGAACGTAAGGTTCGGGTTTGAGGTTGCGGTGGATGCGGTGGCGATAAATTTCCATAATTTTTTCTTCCTGGTCGGTGGGCGCGTTGTCGGGGTTGCGCAATCGGTAGGAAGTGCGTTTGATGGTCACCCCGTGCACTTTGGACAGGCTGTCGGTAATGCGCATGGCGTTTTGTTTGCAATATTCGAGGGCTTCCACCGGATGTTTTTCGGCGAACAGGCGGTTGAGATGCCCCGAAAAGATGCCGAATGCTTCTTTGGCAATGGCCTTGGCGGTGTCGAGATATTGTTGTTTTTCTTCGGGCGTCAGGGGCGGAATTTCGGCCGCGCTCTCCACATGGTCGCCCTCCTCGCGGTCGGCATTTTCTTTATTGATTTCCAGTTGGGTTTTTTGATGTTCGCCTTCGGGTTGCTCCTTTTCGCCTCCGCGGCAAGCGGCCAGCATGATCAGGAGTCCCGTGATGAAGAGAAGTTTTTTCATGCGTTTAATCCTTTTTATTTTTCTACGGGTTTGCCTTTGGCCCGCCAGTCTTTGATTCCGTATTTAAGGTTAATCACCTTGTATCCTTGGCTTGCCAAAAAGCGGGCGGCCACCAGACTTCGGTTGCCGCTTCGGCAATAGACCAGTACGGGCTTGTCTTTTTTCAGACGGAGGGCCAAAAGTTTTTGTTTGAAATCGGGTTCGTAAAGGTTGACCAATTTGGCTCCCCGGATATGGCCTTCGCGGTATTCCGCGGGCGTGCGTACGTCAATGAGTTGGTCGGTGCCGTATTGTCGAATGTATTGCTCGAATTCATCCGCCGATACGGAAATAATTTGTCCGCTTTGTTGAAATGCGGTCAAAAAAATGACTGCCGTCAAAATTACTCCTAAAAATCGTTTCATAGCTTGGTCTTTTCCGCCGCAAAAATACAATTTTCCCGCCAAAGCCGAAGGCTTTTCATTTTCCTTCTTTGGCCCGGGCCTCTTGCATAATGGCTTCGATTTCGTCGGCTTCGATGGGAATGTGAGCCATAAGGTTGAGAGGTTCGCCTTCGGGTTGCACCACGTAGTCGTCTTCCAGACGGATGCCGAATCCTTCTTCGGGGATATAAATGCCGGGTTCGACGGTGAACACCATGCCGGCTTGGATCGGTTCTTCCGGGATGCCGTAATCGTGGGTGTCCAATCCCAAGTGATGGGAAGTACCGTGCATGAAGTATTTTTTGTAGGCCGGCTTGTCGGGATCCTGGTTTTTGACTTCTTCTTCGGTGAGCAATCCCAGGCGGAGGAGTTCCTCGGTCATGTATTCGCCCACTTTTTTGTGGTATTCGGGAATGGTGATGCCCGGTTTGAGGAGTTTGGCCGCCTTGTTTTTGACCCTCAATACGGCATTATATACCTCTTTTTGGCGGGGTGTGAATTTGCCGCTTGCCGGCACGGTGCGGGTCAGGTCCGAGGACCAATTGCCGTATTCGGCGCCCACATCGATCAAAACCAGCTCGCCTTCGCCGATTTTTCGGTCGTTTTGAATATAATGAAGAATATTGGCGTTGGGTCCGGAGGCAATGATGGGCGTATAGGCGAACCCGCGGGAGCCGCGGCGGAGAAATTCGCGGGCGAATTCGGCTTCCACTTCGTATTCGTACATGCCGGGACGCAATACTTCCAATACCCGGCGAAAGCCGGCTCCCGTGATGTCGCATGCCCGCTTGATTTGGGCGATTTCTTCCGGTTCTTTTACCGCCCGCAACCGGTGGAGGATGGGTTGGCTTCGCTCCGTTTTATGGGCCGGAAAGGCTTGCTTGACCCATTTGATGAAGCGGTCTTCGCGGGTTTCCACTTCGTGGGAGGCCCGAGGATGTTCGTTGGTATTGAGATAAATGCGGTCGGCATGGCGCATGAGGTCGCGCAATACGCGTTCGAATTCCGAAGTCCAATACACGGTGTCGATGCCGGTAAGGGCTCGTGCCTGTTCTTTGGTGAGTTTTTCTCCTTCCCAAATTTTGATGTGGTCGTTGGTTTCACGGATGAAAAGGACTTCACGATGTTTGGGATCGGGAGCGTCGGGGAAGAGGAGGAGGATGGTTTCTTCCTGATCCGCGCCGGTGAGGTAAAAAATGTCGCGATGTTGTTGAAAAGGTAAAGTGCTGTCGGCACTGATCGGATAAATATCGTTGGAATTGAACACCGCCAAAGAAGCCGGTTTCATTCTCTCCATAAACTTGCGGCGGTTGCGGCGATATACGTCCGCGGGTAAGGGTTGATAGCGCATGACACTCGATTTTTTTGGGGTGAGCTTTCAAATTTACACAAATTTTCGGGGCCCCGGCGGGGGATTGTCGCAAAAAGGCCATGACACGGGATTTTTCCTCATTTTTGCATAATTAAAACTTTTGTATGATCCTGATCGATGCCACGGGTACGCCCGTTTTCCTTCCCCGTCCGCCGCGACGGATTGTATCTTTGTTTCCTTCTCAAACCCATTTGTTGGCCGAATTGGGATTGGATGACGAGGTGGTGGGAATCACCCGTTTTTGTAAGTACCCGGAGGGATGGAAAAAACGCAAGCGCGTGGTAGGCGGCACCAAAGACGTGCATATCGACAGGGTAGCGGCTCTCGAGCCGGATTTGATTTTGGCCAATAAGGAAGAAAATACCCGCGAAGCGGTGGAAGCCTTGCGGCAAATTGCGCCCGTGTATGTGAGCGAAGTGCATTCGTGGGAAGACAACCTGGATTTTGTTCGAGCCGTGGGCATACTGACCGGCCGGGAAAACCGGGCCCGTTCATTGGTCGAAGCCATGGAGGCCGAACGCCGTTCCTATACGGACGAATTTTCGGGCACGCCCCGAAAAGCCCTTTATTTTATTTGGCGCAATCCGTGGATGACGGCGGGAAGCCCCACCTTTATCGACACCATGATGCGACTGGCGGGGTTTGAAAATCTCACGCCTCCCGAAAAAGGGCGGTATCCCGCCTGGGAGGAAGACGAACTCAAGACCATCGATCCGGAAGTCATATTGCTTTGCGACGAGCCTTTCCCTTTTAAACCCGAGAAACATCTGGATGAAGTGCGCACCCTGTTTCCCGCGGCCGACATCCTTTTTGTGCGGGGCGAACCCTTCACCTGGTTCGGCGCTTATCCGCTCCGAGCCTTCGATTATTTTAGAGAATTACAAACCCGTTTGAATCATGCACACTAAAGAAGAAAAAATGCAAGCCTTCGGGCGCTTGCTCGACATCATGGACGATTTGCGGGAAAAATGCCCGTGGGACCGCAAACAAACGTTCGACAGCCTTCGCCACCTCACCATTGAAGAGGTGTACGAGTTGTCGGATGCCATTTTGGACAAGGATTACGACAAAATCAAGGAGGAACTGGGCGATATTCTCCTTCACATGGTGTTTTATGCCAAATTGGGCGAAGAAAAAGGCGCCTTCGACATTGCCGACGTGGCTCATGCCATATCCGATAAATTGATCAAACGCCACCCCCATATTTACGGAGACGTAAAAGTGGCCGATGCCGACGAGGTCAAACGCAATTGGGAAGCCCTCAAAATGAAAGAAGGCAAAAAATCGGTGCTCGAAGGAGTGCCTCGCTCCTTGCCGGCCATGATCAAAGCCATGCGTATGCAAGAAAAAGCCGCCGGCGCCGGATTCGACTGGAACGAAAAAGGAGAAGTATGGGAAAAAGTCCAAGAGGAATTAAAGGAATTGGAAGAGGCGGTGGAGAAAGACGAAAAAGACAAAATCGAAGAAGAATTCGGCGACGTGTTGTTCTCACTCGTCAATTACGCCCGCTTTTTGGGAATTAATCCCGAAACCGCTTTGGAAAAAATCAATCGCAAATTCAAAAACCGGTTCGAATATATCGAACAAAAGGCCGCCGAACAGGGCAAACAATTGCGGGACATGGACCTGGCCGAGATGGACCGGTGGTGGGACGAACACAAACGCCAATCGGCCCGTAAGGGCGAGGACTGAGAAGCGGAAACCCGCAGGAAACCGGGCGCGAAAATTTTTTAATTTGCCCTAAGCATGCGCCCGCAGGGTAAGGCTTGTAAACGCACTCTATGGAAACGCTTTGGACCGAGCTGAAGGAGACTTTGTTTTCGCACGAAAGTTTTGTGCTTTTCAAAGACATGGTGGCCTTCGGCCTGGTGGCCATGGCCGCCTATCAATTCGCCCTCTTTTTTCAACGTAAATTCAAATTCCCCCTTATCACGGGATTGATTTTGCTGGGCATCGTGGCCGGCAATTCCCTCCTTCATTTCCTCCCCGACGAGACCATCGACCATCTGGATTTCATAATCGACCTGTCGCTGGCCATTATCGCTTTTTCGGCCGGCGCCGAGCTTCACATCAAAGAATTGCGAAGCCGCTTGCGCTCCATCCGCATCATGACGGGGGTTCAACTGTTTTTGACCTTCATCCTCAGCACTTTGTTTGTCTATTATATCAGCGGGCACATTCCTTTTATGCGCGATATGGATCCGGTATCGCGGTGGGCGGTGGCCATGTTGTTCGGCACCGTGTTCGTGGCCCGGTCTCCCTCGTCGGCAGTGGCCATTATCAACGAAATGCGTGCCCGCGGCCCGTTTACCAAAACGGTAATGGGCGTGACGGTGGTCAAGGACGTGTTGGTGATTATCCTTTTCTCCGTCACCTTTGCCTATGCCAAAGCCGTCATTCAAGGAGAAATTACCGACATTAAATTTTTTCTGTTCCTCTTTATGGGCATAACTGCTTCTTTTGCCCTGGGATTGATTTTCGGCTTGCTCATTCGTTTGGTATTGGCCACGCATTGGCCCGGCGGGCTTAAGAAAGCGATTCTTCTCTTGTTGGCGTACGGCATTTATTTCGTGACCCATCGCCTTGAAACGGCGGCTCACCATTGGTTGCCCCACGGGTTTGAGATGGAGCCTCTCCTCTCGGCCATTACGGCCAGCTTTTATGTGGTGAATTATACGCCTTACCGCCGGGATTTCGAGGAATTCCTCGAAGACGTATTGCCTTTTATTTTGGTGCTTTTCTTTACCCTCACCGGCGCGTCTTTGTCCTTGCAAACTTTGCGCGAAGTATTCGGATTGGCGGTGCTCTTCTTCGTGATCCGCATTCTTACTCTGATCATTGCCAATGCGGTGGGGGTGTGGTGGGCACGCGACCCCAAGCGGTATTTGTGGGTGGGATGGATGCCCTATGTGACACAGGCCGGCGTGGCCATCGGATTGGCGGCATTGGTGGGCACCACTTTTCCCGAATGGGGTAAGGCTTTCGAAACGGTGGTGATTGCCATGATTATCCTCAATCAATTGGTGGGGCCGCCTTTGTTTAAATTTTCCCTGAATTTCGTCCACGAAGCCCATAAAAAACCCAAGATATACAGCGAAGACAAAGGCAAGCGGGCCTATATTTTTTCTTACGACAATGTGTCGGTGAGTTTGGCCAAATCCCTTCAGAAAAAAGGATGGGACGTCTCTATCATCACCTCCCAGCATATCGACCGAGAAGATTTACCCGTATGGCACGTGGAAGAATATTCGCCTCTGTTTCTTAAACGCTTGCCCCTCAAGCCGGCGGATGCGTTCGTGCTCCTCCATCCCGACGACCGTGTAAATTACCGCATTTTGGAATGGTTATACGAAAATGTGGGTCCCAAGCTGGCGGTGGCCACCGCCCATTCGGCCAAGTTTATGGATAAGATGAAAAAATTGGGAGCCGTTACTTTGGAACCCATGTCGGCATTGGTCAATATGTTGGAACATACCGTCCGTTCGCCCCAAGCCATGGAAATCCTCATGAGTGAGGACGGTACCACCGAC
This sequence comes from Chlorobiota bacterium, assembly GCA_013153605.1. Classification (GTDB taxonomy): domain Bacteria; phylum Bacteroidota; class Bacteroidia; order Flavobacteriales; family Flavobacteriaceae; genus JAADED01. The sequence goes on from JAADED010000003.1 coordinate 10,586, forward strand.
ACGGTGGACGTGGAAGTCAAAAACCCCGATTTGGTGGGCCTCCATATCCGGGATTTACACTTGCCCCACGACGTGATCATCCTTTCTCTCAAACGCCGCAACAATACCGTGTTCACCCACGGCTACACGCGCCTCCGCAAGGGGGATATCCTCACCGTGGTGGGAAGCAAGGAAAGTTTGCAAAAGGTGATGGACAAATTCGAAGGTTAGGAGCCCGGCGAGGCGTATATGTCCAAATCTTCGGGCCGGAGTTCGTAGGCGAGCTTATGGGCCGCACACCGGCCGTCCTTTAGAAAAATATGGAGGCCGGGCCCGATGCTCAACGAATCCGACGGGCACAAGTCGCGGGCGAATTCCTTAAAGCGCCGCCGCGCATGCCAAATGCCGCTGTTGCGGGGATACCGTTTGACGTCCATCAAATATAGGGGGCGGTTTTGGTAGCCGTAGGTGCGGATAAACTCGTCCAATGCCCGGTCGCCGCGGGGGCCGTACACCACGTCGGCCACCACATAGTAGGGAATGCCCCGGGCTTCGAGGGTGTCCATCCCTTTTTTCAACAGGAGGCCGAAGCGGGGAGCACCGGGACAATCGGGGTCGATAAAGATCACCACCGCATCGGGAGTGCGGGTTTTGATTTCTTCGGGCGTGATTTGCGGGTAGCGGGAGCGGTAAGTCAAATCTTCGCGATTGACCAGCCAGGTGGCGGCCGCCAATCCCATCACAAGAACAATGACCATGCCTCCCGAGAGGATGATCAACAAATCGCGTAAAGGCGTACTCCGTTTTCTCATGGCTTTAGTTTTTGGAATCCGAGGGGAAAGATGTGCGGGCAAACAGGAAAGCCGCTCCGGCGGCTACCACGATCATGTAAGGGAAACAACGCCATAAATGGATTCCCCGGATTTCGCCGTTTACATATACCAACCCGTTGTCGAACTTCAGATGAAACGGCGGTGGGGGAGGGTTAAGGATGTAATATCCCAAAATCAGGAAATTGATGATAAGGGCGGCGGCCAAGGTCCAACCCAGAAAAATTAAAAAATAGGAGAACCGGCGGTGCAAGAAATTTTTCATGGCGGGAGGTTTGGATGTAAATTAATAAAAATTTCTTAAAGGAATATAACCCGGCCGGGCTCCTGTTTTTGTCGCTCCGGTTGTTTGTCAAAAGCCGTATATTTGAAGGCGTTAAATCGAGCCGACCATGAAAAAGATTGATCCGAAAGATTTTAAAATCAAACCCGGCAAAAAAATCAAAATCGACGAGCTCCCCACCCGCATCGATTTGGAAGCGGACAAAGAGACCATCGAAGACGAGCTTCGAAAAGTGCGCCGCAAAATCGCCAAATTGCAAACCAAAATTTACGCCGCCGGCACTCCCGCCGTATATATCGGTATTCAGGGAATGGATACGGCCGGCAAGGACAGCCTGATTCGCGAAGTGTTTAAAGACATCAATCCCAGCGGCATTTTCGTGTACGACTTTAAAAAACCCACCGAAGAAGAACATGCCCACGATTTCATTTGGCGGCATTACGTCAAGATGCCCCGCCGGGGATTGTTTACCATCCATAACCGCACCCACTATGAAGACGTGCTCATCGCCCGCGTGCATCCCGAGCTGGTGTTGGCCCAAAACATATACGGCATCAAGTCCCTGGACGATATCGACGAGAAATTTTGGAAAAAACGTTTTAAACAAATCAAAGATTTCGAAAGAATTCAACATGAAAACGGCACCGTGTTGATCAAACTTTTTCTTCACTTGTCCAAGGAAGAACAAAAAAACCGATTCCTCCGTCGCATTCGCCGCGAAGACAAGCAATGGAAATTCAACGAAGCCGATCTGAAGGAACGCAAGCGGTGGAACGAATACATGCAAGCATACGAGGACGTGTTGAACAATACCTCCACCACTTATGCGCCGTGGTACGCCATTCCGGCCGACGACAAACCCACCGCCCGGTTGATTGCCGCCAAAATCATTTTGGATACCCTGAAGAAATTGGACGTGGATTTTCCGAAACTATCCGAAGAGGAGAAGAAAAAATTCGAAGAATACCGCCGCCAATTGTTGGAAGAAAAAGATTAAGGCATGACCGAATCGGCTTATTACGAATCTTTGGGAGTGTTCTTTAATGCCGACGACGCCCAAATTTTTCTTAATGTGTTAAAAGAGAATGGGTTGCCCGTAAAAGTGGATTTGCTCTCCTTCGAAGACCGGCCCGACGAATTTTTCGGATTGGAAATATTCACCAAGAAATCGGCCGTGGAGCCGGCTTTGGCTCTGAAGAAAGAACTCGTGCGAAAAACATTGGACAATCCGTCGGTTTTTTTGTACCACATTCCCGACGAGGAATTGCTCCAAATTCCTTGGCACCCCGAAGACGTAACCGATTTCGATTATTGGGCCGCGTTGGAGCTGATCAAACAAAAAGGGTTGCCTTTGGAAGACCGCGACTGGGAGGCTTTTCGGCAGGAAAGGCTGTTGGAATTGTACGAGCAAAAGATTCCCCGCCAATCGGGATTGTGGTATGCGGGACTGGCGGTCTTTCTCTTGGGCCTGCTAATGTTGGCCGTCACTTACCGGACCCTTCCTTTGATTAACCTTTTGTTTTTTGCCGGAAGCATGGCCATCGGCCGCATCATGACCCGGCAAACCGAATACGGCCCTTCCGAAGTGCGTAAGGGAAAGGGGTTAATGATCGCCTCTTTCGTGATGATGATGGCGACGTTGGTTTTGAGTTACCTGTACATGCTTTAAGGTTCGCGCGTGAGCGAGGCGTGGCCTTCGAATTTTTTCAGTTTGTATTTGTCGAACCGTCCCCTTAAATGAAGAGCGGCTTTTCCGCCCAAATGCATCTCGATGTCCCCTCCTTCGCCTTTGAGCGATACGGACGTTTTGTCGTCGGCTTTGACGATCGCTTCTTTTTTTATCCCGAAATGAAGGCCTTCGAATTCCGCTTTTTCACGCAATCCGGCTTGGATGGTTTTGGAAGTGCCTCCCAGCGCGGCCGATGCCGATCCCGATCCGTCGAACATAAATTCCTTGGCGGTGAGGGAACCCTTAAGCTTGCTGTTTTCTTCCATGCGCACCAGTGCGATTCGGGTGTCGGCATCCAATTCGATTTTGGATTTCCCTTTTAAATTCAACCGAAGCGTATCTTTTACGGCCAAAGCCAGTTCCGCCCGGGCATTTCCCCCCGCTTCCAGGGTGAGGGAGGGAAAGGCAAGCTTGCCGTCGCTCTCGATGCGGGCGCCGCCATCCAGCCGGATCACTTGCAAGCTGTCGGGCACGTGCACGGCGACTTCGAATTTGCGTTTGCTCACGATTTCTTTGGTCAGGCTCAGGGTCAACACTCCGCCGCTTACGTTCCAGGAGAGCACTTCGTGGAGGTTTTCGTCCGCTTTGAGTTCCACCGCTTCGCCCGATACGGCGGGTTTAAGCTTGACGTGCAAATCTTCGCTCAATGCCAGCGTGCGGAAAGGCCGTACCGGATACAATTTGGTGACCACCTGGCGGTTGCCCTTGATTTTTTCTTTCTTCTGGGCGAACGTGCCGGTGATCAGGAGGAAAACAAGAAGGAAAAACAGTCGGTATTTCATGGCCGGAAGGTTTATTTGATTAAACGTAAATTGAGTGGATACCGGTAAATTTCGCCGTTGGCGGCTTTGACGGCTCCTATAACGGCAAAGATAATGATTATCAATTCACCTGCAAGGATAAAGGGTAAGGCCGCCAGCCAAATCAATCCCAAGGTGGGAAGGGTGAGCAGCCAAAGGATGATCAAATAAATGTAGAGGCTCAGCTGAAAATTCACCACTTCCTTGCCCGTTTCGTCGATAAATTTGGATTCGTCCCGTTTGAGGAGCCACATAATCAACGGCAATACCAGGCTGCCGATTCCGCCGATCCACGATCCCACGATTTGGGAAAGGTGAATCAGTGCCGCGTAATTGCGCTCTTCGCGCGAAGGAAAGTTTTTGACAGGTTGTTTTTCCATATCTTTACGATGATAATCGCGGGTTATATGCAATTTACGCCATTTCGTCTGAATTTGTATTTGCTTCGTGCCGTTCCTTTGGCTTGGTTGGCGGGCATTCGGGTGCGCGAAACCGGTCCGCCCCGGACGTTGCTGAGCGTCCGCCACCGGTGGATCAATCAAAATCCGTTCCGTTCGATCTATTTCGGCGTATTGGTCATGGGCGGCGAGTTGGCGACAGGCATACCGTTGTTCCGTGAAATATACGAACGAAACCCGGATATATCCATGTTGGTGATCGCCCAGGAAGCGCGGTTTTTGAAAAAGGCGAGGGGTATTGTGGTTTTTGAATTTACCGCCTATGACCGGGTGAAAGCGGCGGTGGACCGGGCCCGGCATTCATCCGAACCCGTGGAAGTATGGTTGGGTTCGGAGGCCCGCAACCGGGAGGGCGAAAAGGTGGCCGAATTCCGGTTTCTTTGGTCGCTCAAGCGGCGAAGTGCAACCTGAACCGTGCCGCACAAAAGCGTAAATTTGTCCCAAAATCGCATGTATGGAAAAAGTACGGGTACGCTTTGCTCCCAGTCCCACCGGTCCGCTTCACATGGGCGGGGTTCGCACGGCTCTTTATAACTATTTGTTCGCACGACGGCACGGCGGCGATTTTATTTTGCGCATCGAAGATACCGACCGCACGCGGTATGTGCCCGGCGCGGTGGATTATATCCGGGAGGCGTTGGAATGGGCGGGTATCCGGCCCGACGAAGGCTACGGATACGGTGGAGATCGCGGGCCGTATCGCCAAAGCGAACGTACCGATATTTATCGGCAATACGTGCAACAATTGATCGACAGCGGCAAAGCTTATTATGCCTTCGACACTCCCGAAGAGCTGGAAGCGCTTCGTCAAGAAGCCGCAAGCCGGGGTGAGGTCTTTACCTACGGCCACCGCAACCGAATGCAACTCCAAAATTCCTTGGCATTGGGTCCCGAAGAGACGCGCCGCCGGTTGGAAGCGGGCATGCCTTACGTGGTGCGCTTTAAAGTCGAACCCGGCCGCCGCCTCCGCATCCGCGATTTGGTCCGGGGCGAAGTGGAAGTGGACACTTCCGAATTGGACGACAAAGTCCTCCTCAAAAGCGACGGGATGCCCACCTATCATTTGGCCAATATCGTGGACGACCATTTGATGGGAATCACCCATGTGATTCGCGGTGAAGAGTGGTTGCCTTCTCTTCCCTTGCATGTTTTATTGTATGAAGCCTTCGGCTGGGAACCGCCCCGGTTTGCCCATCTCCCCCTTATTCTGAAACCCAAAGGCAAAGGCAAGCTCAGCAAGCGGGACGGCGAGCTGGGCGGTTTTCCGGTATTTCCCTTAAAATGGAAAGATCCCGAAACAGGCCGGGAATGGGCCGGCTATCGTGAAGAGGGATATCTCCCCCAAGCCTTTGTGAACATGTTGGCCTTGTTGGGGTGGAATCCCGGGGACGAGCGCGAAATTTTTACCCTCGACGAATTGGTGGAAACCTTCGATTTGGATCGTGTGCATAAAAGCGGAGCCCGTTTCGATCCCGACAAAGCGGTATGGTTTCAACACCGCCATTTTCAGCGCTTGCCCGACGAACAAATTTTGGAGTTAATCCGTCCCGTGGCGGAAGAAGGACTGGGGCGTCCCCTTACGGAAGCCGAGTTGGAATTAACGCGCCGAGTATTGCCGTTGGTACGCGAACGTCTGATTTTTCCTCGCGATTACTGGACTTGGGCTTCTTATTTTTATATACCTCCGCACGAATATGCACCCAAAGCGGTGAAGAAGCAATGGAAAACGGCCACGCCCGAATTGATGCGTCAAGTGCGGGCTTTTTTGGCGGAAACGGAACCGTGGACGGCTTCCCGCATCAAGGAGAATTTGTCGGAATGGATTACATCCCGCAATTTGGGATTCGGCAAAGTATTACAACCCCTCCGCATTGCTCTGACGGGCGATCTCAAAGGTCCCGATTTGTTTGCCATGATGGAAATTTTGGGTAAAGACGAAACCCTGGCACGCATCGACCGGGCCTTGGAGGCCTTGGGATGATCAGAACACGAGCGGATCGCCGGGTTTGAGATCTTTAATCTTAAGCTGGAGAGAAGTACGCCCTTGCCATTCGTTTTCTTCGATTTGATACACCGCCGCAAAAGGTTTGCCCTGGCGGACCAAGTCGTATTTGTCGGCCTGGTTGAAGGCGATGGCCGCCATGGAGTGCATGGAGCTTCCGTCGGTGAGAAACATGCGCAAGTGGTGATGATCGCGGCCCACCGTGCGGGCGAATCCCGTATCGCGCAAATTGCGGGTCATGAATACGGGTTTCATGTTGCCGGGTCCGAAGGGAGCGAAGCGTTTGAGAAGACGGGCGAAACGGGGAGTGATTTCGCCCAAATCCAGTTCTTCTTCGATTTCGATTTCGGGCGTCCGTAATTCTTCGGGAATCACTTCGCGCACTTTGGCTTCGAACGCGCGGATAAAAGGTTTGAGGTTCTCGGGCTTCACCGACAGGCCGGCGGCAAATTTATGGCCTCCGAAACGGTGAATGTAATCCCGCAAGCTGTCGAGCACGGCGTAAAGGTCGAAATTTTTGACGCTCCGGGCCGAGCCCACCCACAGGTTGTCGGCTTCCGAGTAGGTGAAAACCACGGTGGGGCGATAGAATTTTTCGATCAGCCGCGAGGCTACGATGCCCACCACCCCTTTGTGCCAATCCTTGCGATAGACCACCGTGGTGTATTGATCGGGATCCAATCGGTCGGTGATGATGCGGAGGGCCTCTTCGGTAATATGGCTGTCGGTTTCGCGGCGGAGGCGGTTATTGTCTTCCAAGGCCAATCCCAGTTCTTCGGCCCGGCGTTCGTCGGTTTGGATCAGGAGTTCCACCGCCCTTTTGCCGTGGTCCATGCGACCGGCCGAATTGATGCGGGGAGCAAGGATGAATACCAGGTCGGGAACGGTCCACCGGTTTTTTTTCATGGACTTCATCAACACCTTCAATCCGGGACGGGGCATGGCTTGCAATTGGGCCAACCCGAAATAAGTCATGGTGCGGTTTTCGTCCGTAATGGGTACGATATCGGCCGCCACCGAGACGGCCACCAGGTCCAGGTAAGGCATGATTTTGTCGATGGTGCCGCCACGGCGGGCATGCATGGCTTGCACGATCTTAAACGCAATCCCCGCGCCGCTTAATTCCTTGTAGGGATAAGGGCACCCCGGCCGTTTGGGGTTGAGAATGGCGAAGGCGGGCGGTAATTCGGCACCCGGCGTGTGGTGGTCGCCGATTACCACGTCTATTCCTTTGTCGCGGGCATAGGCCACCTGTTCGTGGGCTTTGATACCGCAATCCAAAGCGATCATCAGCGAAACGCCGGTACGGGCGGCGTAATCCACTCCGCGAAAGGAGATGCCGTAGCCTTCGGTATTGCGGTCGGGCACATAGTAGTCCACCTCGGCTCCCAATTCTTTCAAGTACGAATAAAGGAGAGCCACCGCCGTGGTGCCGTCCACGTCGTAATCGCCGTACACCAAGATGCGTTCGCCGTTACGCAAGGCTTGCTCGATGCGGTCCACGGTTTTGCCCATGTCCCGCATGAGGAAGGGGTCGTAGAAATCGTTGAGGGAAGGTTTGAAAAATTTGCGGGCTTGTTCATAGTCGGTAACTCCCCGGCGCACCAACAGGCGTGCGATTTTGCGAGGGATACCCAGCTGGTGCTCAAGATCTTTTACCGCCTGTTCATCGGGTTCATCCGCAAATTTCCATTTCATACGGCAAAGTTACACAAAAAACGTCTCCGAGGTCGATTTATTGCCGCCGGGACGTGCTTTCGGGGCGGAGGGGTGGGGAAAATTTTTGTATTTTGGCTTAAAAAAATTTCATGCTCGTTAAGGTGCACAGCGCCGCCCTTTACGGCATCGAGGCCTTCCCCGTGACGGTGGAGGTAAATGTGGATCGCGGGGTGGGATATCATTTGGTGGGCCTTCCCGACAAGGCGGTTACCGAGAGTAATTTTCGCATTTCGGCCGCTTTGGATAACAGCGGCTACAAAATTCCCGGCAAAAAAATCATTATCAACCTGGCTCCCGCCGATTTGCGCAAAGAAGGATCGGCATACGACTTGCCCATTGCGGTGGGCATTCTCGCCGCTTCCGAACAAATTAAAGCGCCCCGCCTGGACGATTATCTGATTTTGGGCGAACTGTCGTTGGACGGCAGCCTCCAGCCCGTCAAAGGGGCCTTGCCCATAGCCCTCAAAGCCAAAGAAGAGGGTTACAAAGGATTGATTATCCCCCGGGCCAATCGTAACGAAGCGGCCATCGTGGACGGCCTGGACGTGTACGGCGCCTCCCACATAAGCGAAGTAATCACCTTTTTGCAAGAAGGCAAGGGATTGGAACCCCACCGGTTGGATTTGGAGCGCCTGTTTTACGACAATTTGGACCGCTTGGAATATGATTTTGCCGAAGTGCGGGGCCAGGAAACGGTCAAACGGGCATTGGAAATCGCCGCCGCGGGCGGCCACAACGTGTTGATGATCGGTCCGCCGGGAAGCGGAAAAACCATGTTGGCCAAACGCTTGCCGGGAATATTACCGCCCATGACCTTGGAAGAAGCATTGGAAACCACCAAAATCCATTCGGTGGCGGGCGTGTTGAAGAGCGAACACGGCATTATTACCCGCCGTCCTTTCCGCAGTCCGCACCATACCATATCGGACGTAGCCTTGGTAGGCGGCGGTTCTTATCCCCAACCGGGCGAAATTTCTTTGGCCCATAACGGCGTGTTGTTTTTGGACGAACTTCCCGAATTCAAGCGAAGCGTATTGGAAGTCTTGCGCCAGCCCTTGGAAGATCGGCAGGTGACCATTTCTCGCGCCAAATTTACCGTCACTTATCCGGCCAGTTTTATGCTGGTGGCCAGTATGAATCCGAGCCCTTCGGGGTATTTTAACGATCCCAATTCTCCTTTGCGCTCCACGCCGGCCGAAATGCAACGTTACCTCAGCAAAATTTCGGGTCCCTTGCTCGACAGGATCGACATCCACATCGAGGTGGAACCCGTCCCGTTCGAAAAACTCAGCGACAGCCGTCCGGGAGAATCCAGCGCCACCATCCGCGAGCGGGTGATCAAAGCGCGCGAAATTCAAACCCGGCGGTTCAAAGAGCATCCCCGGGTTCATTACAACGCCCAAATGTCGTCCAAGCTCATACGCCGCTATTGTGCCATCGACGGGTCTTCCATGCAATTGCTTAAAAACGCCATGGAAAAGCTCAACCTCTCGGCCCGCGCCTACGACCGGATTCTGAAAGTGGCCCGTACCATCGCCGATTTGGAAGGGAGCGAACACATCCGCAGCCCCCATATCGCCGAAGCGATTCAATATCGAAGCCTCGACCGGGCAAATTGGTTCGGGTAAAAAAAATATAAAAGGAATGATTGATTTAAACGATAAAACCATTTTAATCACGGGCGGAACCGGCACCTTGGGACGCCAATTGGTGCGGCGGATTTACCGCGATTATCCCCGTGTAAAAAGACTGGTGGTGTTTTCCCGCGACGAACAGAAGCAGTTTGACATGATGCAGGAATTTCCGCCGGAAAAATTCAAAAGCATCCG
>JAADED010000037.1 GCA_013153605.1 Chlorobiota bacterium
CGGGCCGGGCGCCCGCCGGAGCTTCCGTCAACGGGCCTTTGCTCAGGGCCGCGCTCCGGCGGGCGCCGCAAGAAGCCGTCAGCACCAAAGCCGCCGCAATCGACAATCGAAAAAGGAGATGCCTCATCATTCCCGAATAACCCGAGGTAAAATTAAGAAAATTGGCGCGCCCCGCTCCTCTCCAATGGCGGAATTGGCGTAAATTTGCGCCAAAAAAGCATGAAAGCATTGCTCGAACCGGCCATCCGCCGGGCCCTCCGCGAGCTTTACGACCTGAATCTCGACTCGGTGGAATTGATACCCACCAAAAAAGGCTTCGAGGGCGATATCACTTTTCCCGTATTTTTTCTGGCCAAAACTCTGCGCAAACCGCCGGCCGCCATCGCCGCCGAAGTGGGCGATAAGCTCAAGGAGCTCCTTCCCGATACCGTGGGCGGATACAATGTGGCGGGCGGATTTCTCAATATCAGCCTGTCCCCCGAATTTTACACCCGTTTCTTGCGCGAGCAAACGAAACGCCCCGGATACGGCATTCGCCGTCCCGATCCCTCTCTTCCCGGCGTGATGGTGGAATATTCCTCTCCCAATACCAATAAACCCCTCCACTTGGGGCATATACGCAACAGCCTGTTGGGCTATGCGGTGTCGGCCATCATTGAAGCCACGGGCAAGCCCGTCATCCGCACCCAAATCATCAACGATCGCGGCATCCATATCAGCAAATCCATGGTGGCCTGGAAAAAATTCGGCGAAGGCGAAACACCCGAATCCTCCGGCATTAAAGGCGACCATCTGGTAGGCAAATATTATGTGGAATTCGACAAACAATACCGCAAGGAGGTGAAAGAATTGGCGGCTCAAGGAATGGATGAAGAAACGGCCAAACGCGAGGCGCCCATTATGCGCGAAGCGCGCGAAATGCTCAAAAAATGGGAAAACGGCGATCCCGAAACCCTGGCCCTGTGGAAGATGATGAATGACTGGGTCCTCGAAGGGTTCCGGGAAACTTATCGCGAATTGGGCGTCCGGTTCGATACCGAATATTTCGAGAGCGATACCTATTTGTTAGGCAAAAAAATCGTGGAAGAAGGGCTCCGCAAAGGCATCTTTTACCGCAAGGAAGACGGCTCCGTATGGGTGGATTTGAGCGACGAAGGATTGGACGAAAAACTCCTTCTCCGAGCCGACGGTACTTCCGTCTATATCACTCAGGACTTGGGCACGGCCGTCAAGCGGTTCGAAGAATTCGACATCGACACCCTCATTTACGTGGTGGGAAGTGAACAGGATTATCATTTCAAAGTCCTCTTTAGCATCCTCAAAAAATTGGGCTACCCTTGGGCCGACCGGCTTTATCATTTGTCCTACGGGATGGTGCATTTGCCCGAGGGAAAAATGAAATCCCGCGAAGGGACGGTGGTGGATGCCGACGATTTGTTGCAAAAAATGTACGATACGGCCCGCAAAATTTCGGAAGAATTGGGAAAGACCGAAGGATTTCCGCCCCAAGAAAAGGAGAAGATTTACAAAATCATCGGCAAAGCGGCGCTCAAATACCATTTGCTGAAGGTGGATCCCCGCAAAGACATTTTGTTCGACCCCAAAAAATCCATCGATTTTAACGGCAATACGGGACCTTTCCTTCAATATGCCTACGTGCGAATCCGCTCGCTCCTTCACAAGGCGGGCGATTGGCAAGCCGAATTTGCCGTGCCCGAGCAATGGGACGAAAAAGAAAAAGATTTGCTCAAACAGATTATCCAATTCCCCGATATCATACGCAATGCAGCCGATACGCTGAACCCCGCAGTGGTGGCCAATTATTTGTATCAATTGGTCAAAACCTACAACTCCTTTTACCAGGCTTTGCCCGTCCTTCAGGCCCCCGATTCCGACACGCGCGCTCGACGCCTCGCCCTCTCGGCGGTTACGGGCGATGTGATTAAAAACGGGTTGGCTCTTTTGGGTATCGAAGTGCCCGAGCGGATGTGATCAGTCGCTTTCGGCCAATTGGGCGGCGGCCGCTTCCTTGCCCCGTTCGAAGGCGTCCAAGTTCATTTGGACGATGCGCTCTCCCTTTCGCGAGAAGAGGGTGCGTATGGCTTCTTCCCATGTTTCCGGTTTAAAGGGAAGAAAACGGGAGGCCGCCCCCGCCAGCACGATGTTGGCCGTGCGTATGCTTCCGCTTTTTTTCGCCAAGTCCCGTGCGTCGATGATCAGGTGGTGCGGAAACCGGCGGAGCTGTTCCATCAATACCTCTTTGTCGGGGTAATCGGGAATATTGATGTAAGGGTTGATGTCGGTGATAATCCACCCGTCGGGAGCCATGTATGGAAGGTAACGGAAGAGTTCCAAGGGTTCCACGGACAAGATCATGTCGGCTTTGCCGTAGGGAATCAAATCCGAATAGACGGGCCGGTCGCTGATGCGCACGTGGGATTGTACCGCTCCGCCGCGCTGGCTCATGCCGTGTACTTCCGATTGTTTGACGTAAAGATCTTCCAACAGGGCGGCGGTATCCAGGAGGGCCGCGATGGTGAGAATGCCCTGACCGCCCACGCCGGAGAGTAAAATATCTTTTTTCATGAGAGTCCGGTTTTATTTGTCGTAACTGGGTTCGAGTGTGTTGAATTTACGGGCCATCTCTTTCATTTCGGCGCTCATGGTCACGCACGGCCGTTGGTAAATGATCACCGAGGGACCGGGATATTCGATTTCCTTTTTGAGGATTTCCACGTTTTTGTCGAAATATTTCTTGAGGGGAATCACCACTTTGATATGCTCTTCTTCCACGCCCAGCCCTTTGGCGATTTCATACAGGCGTCCCAATGCGGTGGAAGGCTGACCGCCGGTCATGGCCACGGCCGAATTGTCGGCAATAATCACGGTGATGGGACTTTTGTGCCAAACGGCGTCCAAAAGACCGGTCATGCCCGAGTGGGTGAAGGTAGAATCGCCGATCACCGCAATGGCCGGCCGCCATCCCGCATCGGCCGCCCCTTTGGCCATGGGAATGGAAGCGCCCATGTCTATGATGGTATCGATGGCGTCGAACGGCTCCACCACGCCCAGCGAATAACAACCGATGTCGGAAAACACGTGATTGTCGCCCCATTCGGGAATGAGTGATTTGATTTCGTTATACATGTCGATGTGTCCGCATCCGGGGCATAATTGGGGCGGGCGGGGAGCCACGAATTCGGGAATTTCGTAAGGGCGGGGTTCTTCGAGGCCCAATGCCGCCGCCACCGCGTTGGGATTGAGCTCGCCCGTGCGGGGTAAGTGGCCCGTAAGCTTGCCGATCACTTTGTCGGAAAAGCCCAGATAATCGCCCAGCATTTCTTCGATAAACGGATATCCTTCTTCGATGATGAGGATTTTTTCATTGCGTTCGAATAATTTGCGCAACATTTTGCGGGGCAACGGGTATTGGTTGATTTTCACCGTGTCATACGGAAGCGGGCGGTCGGCAAAGTTTTCCATCAGGTAATTATAGGCGATGCCCGAGACCACGATGCCCAAAGACCGGTCGCCCGTTCCTTCGATAAAGGTGTTCCACCCCGAAGTTTCGCTTTCTTCCTCCAGCATCTTTTGCTTTTCGATCAATTTGGCGTATTGCTTGCGAGCGTAGGAAGGCACCAGCACGAACCGCTTGGAGTCTTCGGGAGTGCGCAATGGATTTTGAGGTCTTTTTTCGTCTTTGGTACGCACGATGCTTCGCGAATGGGAAAGGCGGGTGACGCTCCGTACCATGACGGGCAATCCGCTCTTTTCCGACAGGTCGAAAGCGTAGGCCATCATGTCGTAGGCTTCCTGTTGGTTGGAAGGTTCCAATACGGGCACCATGGCGAATTTGCCGTAAAAGCGGCTGTCCTGTTCGTTCTGAGACGAATGTTGGGACGGGTCGTCGGCCACCACCAGCACCAATCCTCCGTGGACGCCCGAGATGGCCGAATTCACAAAGGCGTCGGCCGCCACGTTGAGCCCCACGTGTTTCATCACCGACATAGCCCGCTTGCCCACGAACGACATGCCCAGGGCTTCCTCGTAAGCCACCTTTTCATTGGCCGCCCAGGAGGCGACGATTTCTCCGTTTCGGGCTTCGGGACTGTTGATAATATATTCGGTGATTTCGGTGGACGGCGTGCCCGGATATGCATATACGCCCGAGAGACCCGCGTCGATGGCCCCTTGGGCGATGGCTTCGTTGCCGAGAAGGATCTTTTTCATATGACCGAAAATTTGCTTCGTTTTGAATATATGAAAAATTTCCCTCACTCCGCATGCCGGGGGAGTTTTTTTATGACAAACCCGCTTGCCTTTGGAGAAAATCTTGCGGATTTGAACATAGAAACGGGAAAATTTTCGGAGCTTTCCATAAAGAATCCAATCGCTTTAGTCGGCATCCGACCAAAGGGGTTGGCGAGTTTATTTGAGGTTTATTATACCCTTCTTTTCCGTCCGAAATTTGGTCTTGGTGTGGTTCGAAGCCTTGTCGAGGAGGGCCCATGCCATGAACTCCCTGGCCCGGAAGAAGCATAAAGGATGAGTGTCGGGATGGCAATCTCTCCAGGGTCATACCTTCACTTTTCCACTAATTCATTCCTCCACTCTTTCACTCATTCACTCATTCACCTTTTCACTATTTCACTCAAAATCGAGATGCCTCGCCGCTTCGCTTTCCTCGGCATGACATGTCCATATATGAAATCGTGTTGGGGCTGTCTTTCAAGTCAGCCCCTTTTTCTTTTTTAAGATTGGGCGATTAGACTTAAAAGTTGTTTTTTGCTCAAAAAGATGTCGCTCA
>JAADED010000071.1 GCA_013153605.1 Chlorobiota bacterium
CCGTTGTTTCCTTCTATCAATTTGAATCGGAAGAACTGCCTTCCTTATCCGGGCGGGTTAAAAGCCAAATGTTGAAAATAATCACCACCAACAAAGCCCAAAAGGTGAAGGGACGGATCTTGCCTTTGGCATAAAAAAAGATGTCCGCCAGAAGCAAAAGAATGTTGAAACCAACTAAGGATTTTTTGAATTGATTCATACTTTTTTCCAGCAATTTAATGAAATTTCTCCATGGGAGAGAAGACCGGAAAATGGTAGCTTTGCAAAAACAAAGAAAATGGACTATTCGCTGGAAGAAGCCGCCCGCCGCATAGCCCGAGCCCGGCATTTGGTGGCCTTTACGGGTGCGGGCATTTCGGCCGAAAGCGGCATTCCCACTTTTCGCGGCCCGGGAGGCATATGGGACAAATACGATCCTCAAGTGTTGGAGCTGGATTTCTTCCTTCGAAATTACGACCGCGTTTGGCCGGTGATCAAAGACATGTTTTACACCGTAATCCACAAGGCCGAGCCCAATCCCGCTCATTATACCTTGGCCGATTGGGAAAAACGCGGATTGCTCAAAGCCGTCATCACCCAAAATATCGACAACCTCCACCAAAAGGCGGGGAGCCGAAATGTGATCGAATATCATGGAAATACCCGCCAAGCCGTATGTTTGGATTGCGGACGTACCGTGCCGCTCACGGAGGAAATTCTCTCCCAACAAGTGCCCCGTTGCCCCCATTGCGGAGGACGCCTCAAACCCGATTTTGTGTTTTTCGGCGAGCCCATTCCTCCCGAAGCGGCCCGAAAGGCGTTGGAACATACCCTCCGGTCGGACGTCTATTTGGTGATCGGCACCACGGGAATTATTATCCCGGCCTCGCTTCTCCCCTACGAAGCCAAACGAAACGGAGCTACCGTTATCGAAGTGAACCTTCACCCCAGCGAATATACGGGAAAGATTACCGACATCTTCCTCCAAGGAAAAGCGGGGGAAATCCTTCCGGCTTTGGCGAAAGAGACGGAAAAATTTCTACCCTCGTCGAATTAAAGCTTCTTTCCTTTTCCCCGCCTGTTGATTTTTGCCGATTTCATTTTACAAAAACGCCCGGCGGAGAGACTCGCCGGGCGCCAACCAAGTCCCGTTTCTTTCAAATATTCCGGGGGTTATTCCAGAATTAGTTTGCGAACGGTGGAACCTCGATTGGTACGTATGCGCAGGAGATACAGCCCCGATTTCAAATTGGAAACAGAAAATAAGGTTTGACCGTCTTCCCACTTACGTACGGGACGGCCGTTCAAATCGAAGAGGGTTACTTCAAGCAACCGTACGCCCGGCTCGGCCAAAACATGGAATATACCCCTTGCCGGGTTGGGATAGACGCGCAAAGCGAAGGTTTGGGGATCGTTCACTTTTAAATTGCGTTGGGAATAATAATAGGTAATCACCCCCAAATTATCCCATGATGACCCGTTGTATTGATCGGCATAAAGGGTATCCAATTTGTGGCGAAAAAGCTGGCTGTCGTCGTAGAAAAATCCGGAACCAATATAGTTCATGGGCAACATTTGGCTGTAGGATACGCTATTGTCATACACCGGTCGGTAGCGGTAAAGCATCACCGCCCCGTAAACATGATCTTCCTGATAAAACCGGCTCCAATTCAAAAACGAATCGTATTCGTACATTTCTTTGGTCATAAGTTCCCACGCTCCGTTGGAATTTTCATAATAATACAAGGTATCCAACAACCGGTTCGTATAATGTCCGTGGTACCAAGTGTCGCCTTGCCAGCCGGCATTCCAGCTGTAGCTGTAAATATCGACCAATTTTCCGCTTCCGTCATAGAGATATAGGAATTTCATATCATTCAACCATTGCCCTTGATTGTATTCCTGAAGAATGTAGCGGAAAAGCCGGTTGGCGCCGTCATAAGTATAAAGTTCCCGTTCGGAAAGCGCCCAAGTGCCGGTTCCGTTGTCGTAGGCATAAATATAGACCGTGTCGCGAAGGTTCGAAGCGTTGTAATGCACTTTGTACGCTTTGGAAGGTACGGGCGAAGCGGCGGAAGTATGATCCCATTCCATAATGGAATCCAACCGGCCGGCGGCGTCGTAAAAATAATCTTGCGAAAATTGGGTGTACCACACCCCTCCACTGGATTCATATTCTTGTTCCTCGTAACGGATGATCCTATTTTGGGCATCGTGATTCCACAACTCTCGGATCCCCATCATGGGGCTGCCGCCGTTATAAGACAAATGTTCGTAAAAATTTTTATTTCCCGCTTGGTCGTATCCGAAAGTTTCGGTAATGACCAATTGTCCGAAAAACACGTACCAAATGCTGTCCAATGCGGTGTAGACCGTAGCCGGGCGAGCCGCCGGGCGGGCCGGTGCTTGGAAAATATCCGTCGGAGCATTTTTCATCCCCATCACTTGCGAGAGGGGTTGAACGGGACGCTGTTGGGCCGTCGCGGCGAAGACGAAGAGAGCGGAAAGCATAAGGATAAATCTTTTCATGGCATTTATTTTTTCTTAAAAATAATAAAAACCTTTTTGGGGAGCAAGGATATGGATAAGAAAATCCAAAAAAATTTTTCGCAATTAAGAGATTTGCCGCCGCCTCGTTCCCCGGTTTTAATCCGGCTTTTTTAGGGAGAACGAAATTGAATTGCCGAGCGGAAGGGATCAATCATCGGCTTTTGAAGCAAGCTCCCCCCTCTTTTTTCCGATCATCCTTCGGGTTCAAACATGGGGCGGGGTTAATGCTTCCCCGGGGATTCTTGGGGTGATTTCAACAAGATTTTTTTGACTCCTTCGGCTTTATTGCCGGCCCGGTCCGTAGCGGAAAAGCGAATGATGTTTTCGCCCGGCTTTAATTTGACCTGCAAAGTATCACCGGGGGCGAGCACCTTCCCATCTACTTCGGCTTCGCGAATGCCCGACACGAATGCCCGGTCGCGAGCCAGGAGCCGCAAGGTGACCCGCGGCACATCCGTCGTATCGGGAGCTTGCACACCCACCCGGGGCTTCGTATCGTCGGGGAGGTAGCCCAAATAAACATTGTATAATTTTTGATAGGCAAATGCGAATGCTTCGCCGCCGGGTGTAACGGAAATTTGGGGTTCCCGGTCGTTAAAGGGTTTCATAAGCGTCCACCACCGGTCGCGCTTTCTGTCGTACACACCAAATACGCCGGTATCCTCTTCGTCCCACACCGCAAAAACGCGGTTTCCCGAAGGGGAAACTTCCACTACGACTCCCCAAAGACCCGGAAAATCCACGCGGCGCCCCTTATCGGCACCCAAGGGAACGATTTCAAAGCCGCTGTGGCGGTTGACAAACAATGTACCATTTCGGTAAAAATCATACTCGCCCAATACGGGCGGAGTGTAGCGCTCTTCTCGCCCGTCGCGACGGATCACGACGTAATTGCTCGTATAGACGGCTTGAGGCCCCGTTTCGGTAAAGACCAACCCGCCATGGTCGCATCCCAATACACGCCCCACCCGGTCTTTGATCGTCAGCACTTGGGGCTTGGCCAGGGGAATGCCGTAAATGCGGCCGTACATCAAACCCGACGAAGGGGGAAACCACACAAACAAAGTATCTTGCCAAATGCATGCACCCGTAAAATCCCGGTTGACATAGTAACTCCACAAAAAATCCTCTTCATCTGGCGTGCCGTAAAAGCGGCGTTTGGTATCGGGGGTGGGGGCGATGCCCGGAAAATGAGCGGCATCCAATTCTATCAGCAATTCCTTGCCACCATCGCGGAGGTCCACTTTCCAGAGGCGGTAGCGATGGTCGTCGCGCAAAGCTTCGCCCGCCACGACAAATCGCCCTTGCGGATCGGCCGTGAGGAGGGTGATTTCGCGCGGCCCGAAATGCACTTGCTTGCCACGGTCCATACGCGGAGTGTAGAGGTAGAGGTCCCCTTCGCGGGAAATGGCTAACCGCCCGCCGGGGGTCAACAATACGTGCCGCCCTTCCATGGGTGTTTTAAACATCAAAAATTGCGGACCTTCCATGCGTTCGGCCCGTGCGGGAGGGATGTAGTAAATACGGTCGTTGTACCGCTCCGGTTGGGTGTACCCTACCCACATCCATACCAAGGCCGTGAGGAAGAAGAACTTTTTCATGGCTTTTTTGTTAAAAATTAAACCGGATTTTTCCCCCGCGCAATGATTTTTCTCAAAGTAGGAGGCCAAAACGAAATCACCGAATAAAGCGCTTTATTCCTACCCTTCCGCTTTCGGACCGATGGAATTGTTTTTAAGAATTGGCGAACACGCTTATCGCAATGCTTGTGGGCATCGAAAAAATAGAGGGTATCTTTAGATAAATAGGAGCCAATGGCCGTTATCTTTTTCCGCCTTCGGCGGAATGAGGGTTTCAAAAATTTCATCCTGGATAGCACATGGATTCATCCCGCAAATGAAGGGCGCATGGAAAAAACCGCGGGGTACCCGTAGGTAGATGTTTCGTAAAAATGATTCTTGTGAGCGAAGCGAATCGTTAGAATCATTTCGAAACATCTGGCGTGACGGGTCGCGGTTTTTTCCTTGGCGCCGCTTTTCTTGGTTCGTTCTTTTGTAAAAAGAATGAACAAAAATCCGAAGGATTTATTTAAGAACTTTCACATTAACTTTTACCTTCCCTCATTTTGTTTTTTTAAGAATTGTCGGTCTTTAATTTTAAACATTCCCGGCTTCAATAGAATGAAGGAAAGATGGAAATTCATAAGGACGGGCATTATTACGAGAAACGCCCCGCTTGTCCCGACTCCTGTCGGGATGGGAATCCCC
>JAADED010000046.1 GCA_013153605.1 Chlorobiota bacterium
TCGTCGCCATCGGTGATTTGAGGCGCTTCCCGCAAGGAGGCTTCTCGGAGGTAATCTTCCAACGTGTGAAGGGGTGTGTGTTTGAGGGCCAAAATGCGCTCGGCGATTTGATCGATGCGTTCGGCCGCTTGGTTATACCATTTTTCGAACAAGGTATGAAGCTCGAAAAAATTCCTGCCGCGAATGTTCCAATGAAAAGCGCGGAGGTTTTGATAATACACGTGATAATCCGCCAGGAGGCGATTAAGCATGGATACGATTTGCGGTGTTTGTACGGTTTTCATTGTTTTTGGGTTTTAATGTCGACACAAAGATGACGACTTTCCGGTGGGACACAAAGAGTTAGTCATTGTTTGTTTTTATGCATGAATAAGCTAATTTTATCGGCAAAAGCGAGGGTGCGCCAAAAAATCCTGTATATTTTCCTTCCCGCCGCCTTTTTGGTATTGGCATGGGCCGAGCTGCGCTTCGGTTCGGTATGGATTCCGTGGAACCGTTTCCGTGAGGCCTTTACCGGCGAAGGATCCGAAGTATATCGCATGATCATTTGGGATTACAGGTTTCCCAAAATGTGGACCGCCATATTGGCGGGAGCGGGCTTGAGTTTGGCCGGCTTGTTGCTTCAAACCCTGTTTCGCAATCCCATCGTGGGCCCTTACGTGTTGGGCATCAGTAGCGGAGCGGGATTGGGAATCGCCTTGGCCATGGCGGGAGCGTTGGCCGTGTTTATGACCCGTTTGCCCGTTTCCCTCACTTTTGCGGCGGCCGTAGCGGGAAGCACGGCCGTTCTGGCTTTGGACATTTGGCTGTATCGACGCATCCCCCGGCCCGAAAGCCTTTTGGTGGCGGGCATCATGGCCGGAGCGTTTGCAGGAGCGGTATTGGGAATTTTACTCATCTATATGCCGGCGGCACGCCTTCAAAAATATTTCTTTTGGACGGCCGGAAACCTGGGTAACGTGCCGCCCCTCGAGTTGGCGGTCATGGCATCGGCCGTTCTTACGGCTTTCGGATGGTCGGCCGGACGCATCAAATATTTGAATCAAATGTTGTTGGGCGACGAGTATGCCGAAGCTTCGGGCGTCCATTTGCACCGGTTGCGGTTGGAAATCATTATCCTGACCGGCATGGTCACGGGAATTGTGACGGCCGTCACCGGTCCCTTGGCTTTTACGGGGTTGATGGTGCCCCATTTGGCGCGTCTTCTTCTGCGCACCTGGCAACATCAATACCTCCTTCCGGCCGTGTTTTTGTTGGGAGCTTCTTTTATGATGGCGGTGGATTTGGTGTCCCAATTGCCGGGAGCACCCGGTACTTTGCCCGTCAACAGTATTACCGCGTTGGTTGGTGCCCCGTGGGTAGTATGGTTGCTTCTTAAAAACAACCGCGAGGTTTAGGGACGTACCTCGCGGTTGAGCAACAGGTCGAGCAAGAGGTTGATTTTGTCCTTGAGCTCTTTCCGGTGGACGATGCCGTCCAGGAATCCGTGTTCCAATACAAATTCGGAGCGTTGAAATCCTTCGGGCAAATCCTTTCCGGTGGCTTCTTTAATAACCCGCGGACCCGCAAAGCCGATCAGCGCACCGGGTTCGGCGATGTTGATATCGCCCAACATGGCGAATGAAGCAGTCACTCCCCCGGTGGTTGGATCGGTGAGGACGGAAATGTAGGGGATCCCCGCTTTGTGCATTTCGGCCACCGCTGCCGATGTTTTCACCAATTGCATGAGGGACAGGGCCGCTTCTTGCATGCGGGCACCTCCCGATTTGGCGATGATCACCAACGGGAGTTTGTGTTCGATGGCGTAATGCATGGCCCGTTTGACCTTTTCGCCCACCACCGAACCCATGGACCCGCCGATGAAGGTAAAATCCATGGCGCCGATGAGTAATTCCTTGCCCTTGGATTTGCCCCGCGCGATGCGGATGGCATCGTTCAGACCCGTTTTTTCGCGTGCTTCCTTCAGGCGGTCGCTGTATTTCTTGGTATCTTCGAATTTAAGCGGATCTTTCGACCGCATGTTGGGCCATAATTCTTCGAATTCGCCGTTATCAAACAAAATGTCGAAATATTCTTTACTCCCGATCCGGAGATGAAAATCGTCTTCGGGACTTACATATAAATTTTCAACCAATTCGTCTTTTTCGATGATTTTCCCCGACGGCGTGCGATACCACAATCCAACCGGAATGTCTTTCTTTTCGGTGACGGGGGTCCGTATGTTTTTGAGTTTTCGTTTAAACCACGACATATTTTTTATTTTTCAATTTCGATTTGATGTACTTCCGGCACGTTTCGCAAGTCTTCGAATGCTTTCTTGAGCCGGTTGACGAATGCTTTTTCGCCTTCCCGCAACCATTTGCGCGGGTCGTAATATTTTTTGTTGGGCTTGTCTTCTCCTTCCGGGTTGCCGATTTGGCTTTGAAGGTAGTCCCAGTATTTTTTGAAGTATTCGCGCACTCCCGACATAAAGGCGTATTGGGTGTCGGTGTCGATATTCATTTTGACCACGCCGTAGTCCACCGCTTTGCGTATGTCTTCCAAATCCGATCCCGAGCCGCCGTGGAATACGAAGCTCACGGGTTTTTCCTCTTCCAATCCCAATTTTTCGCGGATATATTCTTGAGAATTTTTCAAAATTTCGGGTCGCAATACCACGTTGCCGGGTTTATACACGCCGTGAACGTTGCCGAAAGCCGCGGCTATGGTGAAATTGGGCGATATTTTGCTGAGTTCTTCGTAGGCGTAAGCCACTTCTTCGGGTTGGGTATAGAGGCGTTTATTGTCCACGTCGGTATTGTCCACTCCGTCTTCCTCACCTCCGGTGATGCCCAATTCCATTTCGAGGAACATGTCCAGGTCTTTTAACTTCTTGAGGTATTCCTTGCTGATGGCCACGTTTTCTTCCAGCGGCTCTTCGGAGAGGTCGAGCATGTGGGAGCTAAAGAGGGGTTTGCCGTGTTTTTCGTAGAATTTTTTGCCCGCCTCGATCAGGCCGTCCACCCAAGGTAATAATTTTTTGGAGGCATGGTCCGTGTGGATGATCACGGGCACGCCATAAAGTTCGGCCAGTTTGTGGATGTGAATGGCGCCGGCCACCGCTCCGGCTACCGCCGCTTTTTGATCGGTGTTATCCAATCCTTTGCCCGCGTTAAAATGGGCGCCCCCGTTGGAAAACTGAATGATGATGGGGGATTTCATTTGGGCCGCCGCTTCCAGGGCCGCATTAATGGAGTTGGAGCCCACTACGTTGACGGCGGGTATGGCAAAACCTTTTTCTTTGGCGTAATCGTACAATTCTTTGAGTTTTTGGCCGTAAACCAAGCCGGGTTTAAGTTTGAACATGGCTTTCATGTTTTTGGTTAGGTAAAAATAAGGATTTTTTCTGGGGAAAGTTTAGAAAAAATATAAATAACCCGCCGCACGGAGCGACGGGCCGGTACTTGAAATATGGTCCGAGAGAGCGGTTATCGGATTTTCTCTTGGGAAATGGCGCGGGCGATCACAATTTGCTGGATTTCGGACGTGCCTTCGTAAATCTGGGTGATTTTGGCATCCCGCATCATGCGTTCCACGTGGTATTCCCGGACGTATCCGTAGCCTCCGTGCACCTGTACCGCTTCGGTGGTCACCCACATGGCCGTTTCGGCCGCCGCATATTTGGCCATGGCACTGCTGAGGTTATAATCGTGGCCTTGATCTTTGTCCCAGGCGGCTTTCCAGGTGAGATAGCGGGAAGCGTCGATGCGGGTTTTCATATTGGCCAATTTGAAGGCGATGGCTTGATGTTGAATGATGGGCTTGCCGAAAGCCACCCGTTGTTTGGCGTACGACAGGGCCCGTTCATATGCCCCCTGCGCGATGCCCAGTGCTTGTGCCGCAATACCGATGCGTCCGCCGTTGAGGGTTTTCATGGCGAATTTAAATCCGAAGCCATCCTCTCCGATGCGATTTTCTTTGGGTACCTTTACGTCTTGAAAAATCAGCGAATGCGTATCGGAACTGCGGATACCCATTTTGTCTTCTTTGGGTCCGATTTCGAATCCTTCCCATCCTTTCTCCACGATAAAAGCATTGATGCCCCGGTGCCCTTTTTCGGGATGGGTTTGGGCGATTACAATGAAATAATCGGCATGACCGGCGTTGGTAATCCAGTTTTTTACGCCGTTCAGGAGGTAATAATCCCCTTTGTCGATGGCGGTGGTGCGTTGATGGGTGGCGTCGCTTCCCGCTTCGGGTTCGCTCAGGGCGAAGGCTCCCAATTTTTGTCCCGTGGCCAGGGGTACCAAATATTTTTGTTTTTGCTCTTCGGTGCCGTAAGTTTCGATTCCCCAACACACCAGGGAATTGTTCACGCTCATGATGACGGCGGCCGATGCGTCGATTTTGGCGATTTCTTCCATGGCCAGCACATACGAGAGGGTATCCATGCCGCTTCCTCCGTATTCGGGCGATACCATCATGCCCATAAAGCCCAGCTCGCCCATCATTTTTACTTGGCGTTCGGGAAAGCGGGCGTGAATGTCTCGTTCGATAACGTCGGGTAAGAGTTCGTTTTCGGCGAAGGTCCGGGCGGCTTCCCGGATCATTTTATGTTCTTCGGTTAAGCTGAAATCCATAGGCATCTGTTTTTAAAGCCTTAAAAATAAAAGAACGCGGGGAATTATCAAATGATTCGGCGCAGGGGAGGGGAAAGGGGAAAAGCCGTGGCGGGCGCCGAAGGC
>JAADED010000024.1 GCA_013153605.1 Chlorobiota bacterium
CTTTGGACGACCATAAGGGACAAGCCTACGATTTGTTTGCTTTCCGCAAGGAAAACACGGGTTTTGTGAGCGAAAAAATTCAAAACGGCCGAAAGGTGCGCATATACGAACATCCCGGCTTGTGGAACGGAAGCATGTACGATTGGCTTACCGTCTTTGTGGAAGTGCCTCAAACGGTTTTCAGTCCGGTGAAGGAATTTTATGCCTTGGCGGAGCCGCCCCACGTATGAGGGTCAATTTTCCGCCAAAAAATCCGCCACCGTACGGGCCACAAATTCGGGCCGGTCGATATGGAGCAAATGTCCCGCTCCCGGCACGGTGACGATGCGGGCTTTCGGAAAATGGGCGTAAATCAGAGGGAGGTCTTCCCGGGTGATGTAAGGTGATTTTTCTCCTTTTAAAAACAAGACGGGGTCTTCGTACACCGTCATGGGCGGTAGGGGGGCTCCGATTTCGTCGGCACGGGCTTCGAGGACTTCCCAATTATGGCTCCACCGAAACCCTTGAGGGGTGCGCTTGAGGCTTTTCAGAAGAAAACCCGCCAAAAAAGGGTCGGGAATGCGGGCGGTCAGCAAGTGTTCGGCTTCGGTCCGGCTTTTTATTTCGGAGGGATTGATGCTTTTTACGGCATCGAAAATATGCCCGTGGTGGGGCGGATAAGCCCGGGGCGATATATCCGCAATGACGTATTTGCCCCTGTTATCCTCGCCTTGAACCGCATCCAGCATGGCGATTTTTCCGCCCAACGAATGTCCCAGAATGTGGGGACGGTCCAAATCGTGGTAATCGATGTAGCGGGCCAAATCCTCGCGCAAGACTTCCAAATCGAATTCGTCGCTCCAAAAGGATCGGCCGTGGTTGCGCAAGTCGGTCAAATGCACCTCGAATCCGCGCGAAGCCCAATATTTGGCCGGCCGCATCCAGTTGTCGGAAGTGCCCAAAAAGCCGTGCAATACGACGAGAGGACGGCCTTTGCCCACCACTCGGCCGTGCATGATGTCAGAGGGCGTACTCATTTTTCAAGATGGATTGGTATTTGCGAATCACGTTTTCCAATCCGTACCAAATGGATTCCACCACCAGGGCATGCCCGATGGATACTTCGGCCAAGTGGGGTACGCTCCGCACGAAATGACCGATGTTGTCCAAATTCAAATCATGCCCTGCATTGACGCCCAAACCCAATTCATGGGCGCGGATGGCCGCCCGGCGATAAGGCTCCACCGCTTCGGGGTGCCCTTTGGCAAACTCGCGGGCATATTGTTCGGTGTACAGCTCGATTCGGTCGGTGCCCGTAAGAGCCGCCCCCTCCACCATTTCGATCACGGGATCCACAAAAACGGACGTTCTTATGCCGTGGGCTTTAAGTTCGGCGATGATGTTCCGCAATTTGTCGCGGTATTTGATCGTATCCCACCCGTGGTCCGAGGTAATTTGGTCGGGTTCGTCGGGCACCAAGGTGACCTGGTCGGGTTTGACCTCTTTGACCAGCTCCATGAAACGGGGGATCGGATTGCCTTCCACATTGAGCTCGGTCCACACCACGGGACGCAATCGCCGCACATCCTCATATCGGATATGGCGCTCGTCGGGACGGGGATGTACCGTAATGCCGTCGGCACCCATTTCCTGAATACGCTTGGCAAAATATATGGGATCGGGAAAATTGCCGCCCCGCGCATTGCGCAACAAAGCGATTTTATTGATATTGACACTGAGATTAACCATGCGAAAAAGTTTTTTGCAAAGGTAAGAAAAGCCCGGCTCCCTTTAATCGTTAT
Organism: Chlorobiota bacterium; assembly: GCA_013153605.1. GTDB lineage: Bacteria > Bacteroidota > Bacteroidia > Flavobacteriales > Flavobacteriaceae > JAADED01. The sequence goes on from JAADED010000024.1 coordinate 1,782, forward strand.
GGTAAGGATATCCCTTCAAAATGGCGACGGCCCGGTATAATTGTTCGGCAAACATGATGCGGATCACTTGGTGAGAGAACGTCATACGCGACAGAGCCAGCAATTCTTGAGCCCTTCCGTACACTTCGGGGGCAAACCCGTAGGGGCCGCCCGTCAAAAATACCAGAAAGCCCGGCGTGCGGAGGGAAAGCTCCTCCAAGCGGCGCGCCCATTGGCGGGAAGTGAATTCCTTGCCTTTTTCGTCGAGCAACACCAAGTAATCGCGGGGAGCCACATATTTGAGTTGAAGGGCGGCTTCCTTCTGTTTTCGAAGTTCGGGCGATAGGTTTTTCCATGATTTGGGCACCTCGATTTCCACATACTCGATTTTGATCCACCGTTGCACCCGCAGAAGCCATTCGTCAGTTAATCTCCTCGTACATTCATCCCCCGTTTTGCCCGTCACCACCCATTTGATTTTCATTCCGGTTTGATTTTTGTATAAAATAACCCTAATATTGCGGTGCAAAATAGGACTTTTTTCTCCTTTTTATGAAAGCGCAAACTGCCAAGGCGAAGCATACCGCCGCTCCGTTAAAAAAACACGTTAAATTAGGCGAACTCGCAGCCACCGCCATCAGCGGTAACGATATCAGTTCGTCGGTGCTGTACGTATCGGCACTGGCCATTATTTTTGCCGGTCAATATGCATGGATCACCCTTTTGATCGTGGCGTTGGTGCTCTTTTTGTTTCGTAAAATTTACGGAGAAGTGGTGGGAGCCCTTCCCCTCAACGGCGGAGCCTACAATGCTTTGCTCAACACCACCAGCAAGCGTATGGCTTCCATGGCGGCCACCCTCACCTTGCTGTCTTACATGGCCACGGCCGTGATTTCGGCCAACGAGGCCATCCATTACCTGTTCAGTTTGTTCGGCATTCATGACAATTTCATCATCCTCTTGGCCACCACCGGACTCCTGGCCCTATTTGCCGGACTGGCCATTATGGGAATCAAAGAATCGGCCAAAGTGGCCATTACCATTTTCCTGTTTCATCTCACCACCATGTCCATCCTCATTGCGGGGCTCATTGTGTACGTGGCCAAACACGGGTTGGACACTTTTTGGGAAAACTGGCATCAGCCTCCCCGCCACGGCCAATTGCTGTTGGCCATCTTTTTCGGATTCGCGGCATCCATGTTGGGAATTTCGGGATTCGAAAGCTCGGCCAATTTTGTGGAGGAACAAAAACCGGGGGTTTTTCCCAAAACCCTCCGCAACATGTGGATCGTGGTGAGCATTCTCAACCCGCTCATGGCCTTTTTGGCGCTGGCCGCCATTCCCATGGATCAAGTGGACGAAAACACGCTTCTCATTCAACTGGCCCGTATAGCCGACGGCGAATGGTTGCCGGTGATGGTCTCCATCGACGCATTCCTAGTATTGTCGGGAGCGGTGCTTACCAGCTATGTGGGCGTGTCGGGATTGTTGGAACGTATGACGCTCGACCGCATTTTGCCCAATTACTTTCTAAAAAAGAACAAACGCGGTGCCTCTTACCGCATCATCCTTCTTTTCTTCTTCCTCAGCACCTCCGTGCTTTGGCTGACCAAAGGAAAAGTAACCACCCTGGCGGGCGTATATACCATTTCCTTCCTGTCGGTGATGTTGCTCTTCGTGATCGGAAACATTTTGCTGAAAGTCAAACGTAAACATTTACCCCGCCCCGAAGTGGCCCCTTGGTTGGGCATCATTGTGGCCTTTATGGCGGTGACCCTGGCCCTGATCGGCAATGCCCTCATGCCCGATCCTAACCTTCCCCAACCCAATCATGCCAAAGGGTGGACCAACCTTAAAATTTTCTTTATCTATTTTATTCCCGCCCTCACCTTTGTGATGATCATGCTTAACCGCACGCTCCTGTTGAAATTCCTCTTGGCCATTCTCCAAACCATATTCGAACCCATCCGCGAGTTTTTCCTCAAACTCCATAAGGGTATCAACCGCCTGATCGACGACATCAACTCCCAGGAATTCGTGTTTTTTACCAAAGGCAAAAGCATTGCCAACCTCAACAAAGCCATGCTTTACATCCGGGATAACGAACATACGCGCAAGGTGAAAATCGTAAAAGTAGTGCGACCCGGCGAGAAAGTGCCCGAGGAGCTTTTGCAATACATTAAATTTTTGGATGAAGAATATCCCGAAATCGACATCGAATTCGTGCCGGTGGAAGGTGAGTTCGGCCCCGAATTGATTCGCGAACTTTCGGAAAAATGGAACATCCCCATCAACTTTATGTTCATCGGCTCCCCCGACGAAAAATTCCCTTACCGGCTGGAAGAATTGGGCGGCGTAAGGTTGATTATGTAAAAAGTTAGCCGTCAGCCTTTGGCCGTTAGCTTTTTCCGCCGTTGGCGGAGTGTGTGAAGTACCATTCATTCCACTCTGTCATGCCGAGGGAAGCGACGCAAGGAGCGACGAGGCATCTCAAAAGAACTTTTACTTTGACGTTTACGTTTACCGAATGAAATGATTGAGATTCCTCATATGCGTTCGGAATGACAAGTTCTTTCCCTTCGGTCGTCGGAATGATAATTTCCTGTCATGCCGAGAAAAGCGAAGCGTCGAGGCATCTCGGAAAGGACTTTTACTTTGACGTTTACTTTGACCAGATAAAATCGATTGAGATTCTTCCTCCCTTCGGTCGTCAGAATGACAATTTCGTGTCATGCCGAGGGAAGCGACGCAAGGAGCGACGAGGCATCTCAGAAGGACTTTTACTTTGAGGTTTACGTTTACTGAATGAAACGATTCGAGATTCCTCACATGCGTTCGGAATGACAAACTACTACAATAAAAACGGTAGCAAGCTAAAAGCTCCTATGTTTGTATCAAAAAAAGACAGTAAAAAGAAAATTCATAATTTT
>JAADED010000032.1 GCA_013153605.1 Chlorobiota bacterium
TGCGATACTTTTTGGCCCGGTCCAGAATAAATTGCGTGATTTGATTCACTTCGGGCTGGCGGAAATACGCCCAGTCGCGGTTGAGGTCCACGCCGTTGGCATTGTAGCGCCAATGGCCCAAATCCACGCCGTCGGGATTGAGGACGGGAAAAAGCCAAATATCGAACCGGTCGAAAAACATTTCCGAAAGCGTGTCGGGCACCAACAGGTGTTCCGTAAAACTTTGCAGCGCCATAAAGCCCGTGATTTCCGGTGGATGCATCCGTCCGAAAACCACCACTACTTTTTTCTTATCCGGGTCGCCTTTTCCGATACGCACAAAAGGCAAATCTTTACCCATGACCGACGTGCCGGCGGAAGTAATTTCCCGCACATACGGGCGGGTGCGCAAGTTATTGACCCAATCGTAAATATCTTTGGTGGTAATCAATTCCTGGGCGGAAACCCAAAGCGGCGCCGTGTCCAATTGCAAACGGAAACGCGCTTGCGTGGTATCTTCGTTTACTTTAACGTTTTCAATAGCGCTCCAATTTTTCCTGTCCCGGCTTATTTTGGGCGTATAGCGATGATGGCCGTCATAATATTGCAAAATTAAATCCACCGTCCGCGGCGTATCGGACCAAATTTTGAAGGCATACCAAGGACTGTCGTTTATGGGCGCCCGTTCGGGCTTAATGTCGATTTGAAAAGCCGTATCATCGATTTGTTTAAAGCCGTTCATGCGCGCCCCTTCGAAGCGGTTGTCCACATGAACGCCGCCGGCGGAGAATACGCCTTTCTCTTGTAATTCTATTTTCTTGTCGCTGGTATCGTTCGGAACGGGGTAATCGTAAGTCTTTCGCATATAATAACTTTTACATCCGCTGATAAGTAGGAGCAATCCGGAAACGACTGCTATGTGCCCGCTGATTTTCATGGGGTAAAAATACGATATTTTCACTGTTCGACAGGAAGAGGGAGCCGCTTTTTTCTTATCTTACGGGATGATGAGTGCTCCTTGGTCGCGACCATTCAAATTATGGCGTTTTCGAAAATGGAAATCCCATTTTCCGCCCGCCTTATTGGCGGGGCTTATTCTTATGCTGTGGATTTCGGCGGTTCGTCCTCGCCCTTTTTCCTGGAATCTTTTTTTGGGCGGTGCCGTCCTGATCGGCCTCCTGTTGGCCACGGTGGCTTTTTTGGCCGAGGACGTGTATTTGCGGCGCAAGCGTTTTCAATTTTTGAATTCTCCCGCTTTCGAGGTGCTCAAACACCACGGCTTTTACTTGGACGATGAATTGGTTTACCGGGGACGCCTCAACCGGTATGAGATGCGCCTGGTGGCCGAACCCGCGGACATGCGGCATTTTAAAGGAAATATTCGTTACACGCTGGAAATTTTTACGGGCCTACCGCCGTCCCACATGCATGTGGCCGCCCTTTTGTCGGCTTTGCGCGATTTGCCCGGCGTGGGCCGCGTGCTGTGGCGATACGGCGTGCTCTCGGTGGAGCTCACCGATTTTCCCCGCCTCTTTCCTTTTGTATTGGGAAGGGTGCTCACCTTCTTGACCCGCGCCGGAATTCCGCCCGTGGAACCGGAGGAATGGACCCTCCGCTTCGGGGAGGCATTACAAGTATTTCAGGCCTACAAGCGGGGCGAAAAACCCGTCCGTTTGGTTCGATTGCCGGGAATGCGGGTGGTTTATTTGAAGCCCTTGCGCTTGCCCGCAGGTAAAAGGTGGAATTTTTTAAGCGATCGATTCTTCCCCGAAGTGGTTTATACTGGAAAAATGAAAGGAAAACCGCCTTTTTATGTCGAACCGCTCAATCGTTCATGGGCGGTAGCCTACCGGGATAAGGAGACGGGCCGCTATCTGTCCAAAAGGGGAGGATTTTGGCGTAAGCGGTTTTTGCCGGCTTTGCGGCGCCGCATATGGGAGCGCATCCGGGGCGACACCGTGTTTTCCTATGACAAAGAAGGGCTCTTCCATGTTTTTCACGGCGAATATCCTCCTACCGCATTTTTGGCGTTGGAAGGTTTTTGGTTGTTGTTGGCGGGATTTACGGGGGAGCCCGTGTATTGCGTGATCATCGGTAACAAATTGGTATGCGGACCCGAGCGTGCCGAACAAAAACTCAAAGACTTGGTGTCGGGCCCGGAGGGGGAAACAAGCGGCTATCCGCCCGCTCTTTTCGTGTGGTCTTCTTCGGGTACGGGAGTGATCGACATGGAGAAGGATTCTTCTCCCGTGGCTCATGACCTCTCCGCCAACGATTCTTCCGAAAATTAGCGGACGCACCTCATTGGATTTGGAGAGGAATAACGTTATATTTGCGTTTCAACTTCGGCAGTATGAATCCAATTGCCTACCGCAAACCGGGACAGTTTGAGGAAACCAAGTACGAGAAAATCCACAATGTAGTGTTTGATTCGGACGCGGACGCCTCGGTAGTGGTGGCCCGCGAAATTGCGGATTTGATCCGTCGAAAACAGGAAGAAGGAAAACCCGCCGTGTTGGGATTGGCCACGGGTTCGTCGCCCATTAAAGTGTATGACGAATTGGTGCGTATGCACCGGGAAGAAGGGCTGAGTTTTAAAAACGTCATCACTTTTAATTTGGACGAATATTACCCCATGGAGCCCGACAATCCCAATTCGTACCATTATTTCATGGATCAATACCTTTTTAATCATATCGATATCCCTCGGGAGAACATCCATATTCCCGATGGGACGGTACCTCCCGAGAAGATTACGGAATATTGCATGGAATACGAGAAAAAAATCGAAGAAGCCGGAGGTATCGATTTCCAATTGCTGGGAATAGGCCGGTCGGGGCATATCGGTTTTAACGAACCCGGATCGCACATCAATTCCCGAACCCGGTTGATCACATTGGCCCACATTACACGCGTGGATGCGGCACCCGCTTTTCACGGGTTGGAGAACGTGCCGCGCAAAGCCATCACCATGGGGATCTCCACCATCCTTAAAGCCAGACGTATCGTCCTTTTGGCATGGTCCAAGAAAAAAGCCCCCATCATCAAACGGACGGTGGAGGGAGAAATTTCATCCGACGTGCCGGCCACCTATCTTCAGACCCATCCCAACACCACTTTCGTCCTCGACCGCGAAGCGGCGTCCAAACTCACCCGAATCGATACCCCTTGGATTGTGAAAGACGTGGAATGGACGCCCCACATGACCAAAAAAGCGGTGGTGTGGTTGAGCGAAAAAACGGGATTGCCCATCCTCAAATTAACGGACAAAGAATACAATCAAAATTATTTGAGCGATTTGATCGCCACCAAAGGGTCGGCATACGATTTGAACATCGACGTGTTCAACCGAATCCAGCATACCATTACGGGCTGGCCGGGCGGAAAACCCCATGCCGACGATACTTATCGGCCCGAACGGGCCGAACCCGCGCGCAAGCGAGTGATTGTCTTTAGTCCCCACCCGGATGACGACGTGATTTCCATGGGCGGTACCCTCGACCGCTTGATCCAACAGGGACATGACGTGCACGTGGCTTACCAGGTGGCGGGCTACAGCGCCGTGTCGGACGAGGAGGCTCTAAAATTTCTCGAAGTGCAAATGCTTACCGGCCATTCGTCGCCTTTAACCGATCGGCTGGTACAGGAACTTCAGCAAAAAAACAGACCCCAGGATTCCGACGAGCTCAAAAAACTGAAGGCCAGCATCCGCCGGGCCGAAGCCATTGCCGCCCTTCGTTATTTGGGCGTACCGCTCAACAATATTCACTTCCTGGATTTGCCTTTCTACGATGCGCCCGAAATCCACAAGCGGAAAATTTCGCCCTTGGATGTGGAAATCATGTTCAATATTATCGACTTGATCAAACCCCATCAAATCTTTGCCGCCGCCGATTTCGCCGATCCCCACGGTACGCATCAGCTTTCGTTCATCACCTTGCAAAAGGCGCTGGAACGCGTGAAGGAAAAACCCTATGCCAAAGATTTGCGGGTATGGCTGTATCGGGGGGCATGGGACGAATTCGAGATTCCCGAAATCGACATGACGGTACCCATGAGTCCCGACCAGGTATTGCGCAAGCGCCATGCAATCTTTTATCACCAGTCTCAAAAAGACATCGTCTTGTTCCGCGGCGACGACATGAGAGAATTTTGGATGCGCGCCGAAGAGCGCAATAAGGAATTGGCCCGCAAATTCGATAAGTTGGGCTTGGCCGAATATGAAGCCATGGAAGCGTTCAAACGATATTATTTTTAAATTTGTACGAATGGGAAGAAAACAAATCGACAGGATCGGCGTGCTCACTTCGGGAGGCGATGCTCCCGGAATGAATGCGGCCATTCGGGCCGTGGTGCGTGCCGGTGTATATTATAACAAGGAAGTTTACGGCATTTTTCGCGGATATGAAGGCCTGATCGACGGAGACATCGAACGGTTCACGGCCCGCCGCGTAAGCAATATTATCAATCGCGGAGGTACCATCCTCAAAACCGCCCGGTCGGAACGGTTCCGCACGCCCGAAGGACGCAAGCAAGCCTACCAAAATTTGCGCCGCTACGGAATCGACGCCTTGGCGGTCATCGGAGGCGACGGCTCGTTCCGCGGGCTCAAAGTGTTTGCCGACGAATTCGATTTTCCCGTAGTGGGGATTCCCGCCACCATCGACAACGATATCAACGGCACCGATTTTTCGGTGGGCTTCGATACGGCTTCCAACACGGCCATGGATGCCATCGACAAAATTCGCGACACGGCCAGCTCCCACAACCGCCTTTTCTTTATCGAAGTCATGGGCCGCAATTCCGGATTTTTGGCCCTTTACAGCGGCATTGCCGGCGGGGCCGAAGACATCCTCATTCCCGAAGAAAACCGGGGATTAAACGAATTGCTTTTCCAATTGAAACGGAGCAAACGCTCGGGCAAAACCAGCAGTATCGTGGTGGTGGCCGAAGGAGACAAAACCGGCGAAAACGTGTTCGAATTGGCGCGGTATATCGAGGAAAACCTCAAGGAATACGAGGTGCGCGTGGTTATCATCGGACATATCCAGCGTGGCGGAAGCCCCACCACGTTCGACCGGGTATTGGCCAGCCGTTTCGGCGTCAAAGCCGTGGAAGCCCTGTTGGACCACCATACCAAGGTGGCCACCGGATACCGCAACAACGACGTGATCATCTATCCACTGGAAGAGGCGATCCAAGCACCCAAAAAGGTGAGCACGAAACTTTTCCCTCTCATCGAAATATTAACCACTTAAAAAACACACAACCATGAATAAACCCGTACGCATAGGAATCAACGGTTTCGGACGCATCGGCCGATTGGCTTTCCGCTATGCCGTGACCAAGCCCGAAGTGGAGGTGGTGGCGGTGAACGACCTGTTGGACGCCGATTATTTGGCGTACCTCCTCAAATACGACTCGGTGCACGGCCGGTTTAAAGGCGAAGTGAAAGCCGAACCCGATGCATTGATTGTCAACGGCAAACGCATACGTGTAACGTCCGAACGCGATCCCTCTCAAATCAACTGGGGTGAAGCGGACGTGGATTTCGTAATCGAATCCACCGGATTTTTTACGGACAAGGACAAGGCCGCCAAACATTTGGAGGCCGGAGCCAAAAAGGTGATTATTTCGGCTCCTTCGAAAGACGCTCCCATGTTCGTGTACGGCGTAAATCATAAGGAACTCACCCCCGACATCCGCATTTTCTCCAATGCATCGTGTACCACCAACTGTTTGGCTCCCGTGGCCAAAGTATTGCACGATAATTTCGGCATAGTCGAAGGGTTGATGACCACCATTCATGCCGCCACTTCGACCCAAAAACCGGTGGATGCGCCCGCTTCCAAACGGCGCCGCGGCCGTTCGGCACTTCTCAACATCATCCCCACCACCACCGGGGCGGCCAAAGCCACGGGTAAAGTGATTCCCGCCCTGGCAGGCAAGCTCACGGGTATGGCTTTCCGCGTACCTACGGCCGACGTATCCGTGGTGGATCTCACGGTCAAATTGGAAAAATCAACCACTTACGACGAAATTATCGAAAAAATGCGTGAAGCCGCCGAAGGCGAAATGAAAGGAGTGCTCATGGTTACCGAAGACGACGTGGTATCCCAAGATTTCGTCAGCGAAACCCATACCTCCATCATCGACGTCAAGGCCGGCATTGCGTTGAACGACACGTTCTTCAAAATCATCAGCTGGTATGACAACGAGTTCGGATACGCATCCAAACTCATCGACATGATCATTTACGCCTCCTCGCTCGAGTGAGAGGGGGAGAAGAAGGTTTTTTGAGGCCTCATTCCGCTTGTGCAATTCTTGCCGGAATGAGGCTTTTCCTTTACATGGGACCGAAATTTTATTTACATTTGTCGCGAAAAAGCGCGAACGATGAATTTTCCCAAAGATTTGAAATACTCCAAGGATCACGAATGGATTCGCCTCAATGAAGACGGAACCGCCACTATCGGCATCACCGATTACGCCCAAAACGAACTGGGAGACATCGTGTATGTGGAAGTGGAAACCGTGGGTGAAACTTTGGACAAAGACGAAGTGTTCGGCACGGTGGAGGCCGTCAAAACGGTTTCCGACCTGTTTATGCCGGTGGCGGGCGAAGTATTGGAATTCAACGAAGCCTTGGAATCCGAACCCGAAAAAATCAATACCGATCCTTACGGCGAAGGATGGATCATCAAGATCAAACCCGCCGACCCTTCGCAACTGAACGACCTCATGGATGCCGAAGCGTATCAAAAATATATCGCCGCTTCAGATTAATCGCCTGATTGCGATAGCCTATACGCTGGCGGTACTCTACGTCAGCCTGGTGCCCGTGCCCGAAAGCATGGATCCCGGCAAGGGCGACAAATTCATTCATTTCCTTCTTTTTTTCGTGATTTATTTGCTTTGGGTGCGTGTGAGAACCGTATCGCCCGGCAAATTGTTTTTGGCCTTGGCCGCATTCGGATTGGTATTGGAAGTTTTGCAAGGCCTCATGCCGGTGGGGCGCAGTTTCGACCTCGCGGACTGGCTGTTCGATTTGGTGGGAATCGGTGCGGCTTGGTTTCTGTGGCGGGCGGGCGAGGACCGCTGAAAGAGTCGGGGAAATACCTATATTTGTATATATGAAAGATCCCGTCCGACTCGGATATCGCCTCAGCCTGATCTCCTTCGTTATCGCTCTGATTTTGGCTTTATGGCACACAATAGCCGCCCGCGAGGTGCATCCCGGCCTCTGGGGTTTGGTTTTAGGATTGGGGTCGGCGGTGATGTATTTTAGACTCAAGCAAAACACACCCTCATGAAATATCGCGTTCTTATTTTCGAAGCCGAAGGCGGCAACGACAAATGGTTCGACGGCCACCGCAAGGATACCTTGCCCATTGCCAACGCCCTGAAAATCCGGGGTTGGGATACCGACATTTTTAAATTTCGAGACGAGTGGGCCGACGATATTTACGAATATGCCAAAGACCGGTACGACGCTTACATCACGCGCGTGAATCCGGGCACCATTCCCACGGGCGAAAAAGTGTTTTTCGACACTTTGCGCCGCCTCTCGGATGCGGGTCTGGAGGGATTTTCCCATCCCGACGTGATGCAAAATTTGGGGGCCAAAGACGCTTTGGTCAAATTGGTGGGAACCGGATTGGTACCCGAAGATACGTATGCCTATTATACCCCCGAGGAGTTCCGCCGCCAATTTCCGGTGAGCCTCTCCTACGGAGAGCGGGTGCTCAAACAAAACCGCGGTTCCACCGGTCAGGGGATTTGGCGGGTGCAAGTGGCGGACGAACGTACCTTCACTCCCGGCGAACCTTTGCCCCTCGACACCAAACTCAAACTCACCGAAGCGGTGGATAACCACGTGGAATACAAAACCCTTGGGGAATTTATGGATTTTGCCGAGCAATATCTCGAAGGCGAAAACGGCATGATCGTGGACATGCGCTTCCTTCCCCGCATCAAAGAAGGCGAAATTCGCATCCTCATGGTGGGTGAGGAACCCGTGTTCGTGGTGCACAAAAAACCCGTGGATTCCGAAGACGCTTTTTCGGCCACCCTGTTTTCGGGTGCCAAATATACGTATGACGATCCCGAAAAATGGAAGGACCTCGTGGATTGGTTCCTCTCCAAACTTCCCGAAATGATGGAGCGCTTGGGCGGCTACGAAGCTCCTCTAATTTGGACTGCCGATTTCATTTTGGATACCGACGAAGAGGGACGAGACAAATACGTGTTGGGCGAAATCAACAATTCGTGCGTGGGATTCACTTCCCACCTAGACCGCGGCATTCAGGACAAGGTGGCCATGCGGGTGATCGAAGTATTGGAAAAAAAGAAAGGGGGCAAGTAATTCCCTTCGCGATTTCGCAACAAATCTTATATTTGCATAAAGCTACCGAAATCACCGGCCATGCTCAAACAAAGTTTGCAACAAAAACTCCAGCAAAAGCTCACGCCTCAGCAAATTCAGCTGATGAAGCTGATTCAATTGCCCACCATCGAATTCGAGCAACGGGTACGTACCGAGCTGGAGGAAAATCCCGCTTTGGTTCGCGCCGGTGACGAGGAAGAAGAGGACGAACTCCAATCGGCCGAAAACGGCTACGAGAATTCGACCGAAGCACAATCGGATAGCCGGGAAGACACGTCGTCATCCGAACAGGATGCATACGACGATGATTTGGACCTGTCCAAATACCTCACTCAGGACGATACGCCCGATTACAAATTGCGAACCCACAACTATTCCCCCGACGAGGAGGAATACCAAATTCCGCTGGCGGTCAATCAATCTTTTCGCGAATATTTGATCAGCCAGTTGGCTCCCTTCCAATTGGACGACAAGCAAATGAAAATCGCCGAATATATTATCGGGAGCCTGGACGATGCCGGATATTTGCGCCGCGACATAGCCGATATTTCCGACGACTTGGCCTTCAACGAGGCTTTGCTCACCGATGAGCGGGAGATCGAAAAAATCCTGAAGGAAGTAATCTGGCTGTTGGACCCGCCCGGCGTGGGAGCCCGCGATTTGCGCGAATCCTTGTTGATCCAGCTCAAGCGCAAAAAGCCCAATCCCGCCCGCGAGCTGGCCGTCAAAATTTTGGAACGCGATTTTAACGCCCTCACCCACAAACATTACGATAAAATTCTTCACAAATACAAAATCGGGGAGGAACAGCTCAAAGAAGCGTTGGAAGAAATCCGCAAGCTCAATCCCAAACCCGGGGGCTCGTTGAGTAACGTGCGCATCACCACCCATATCGTTCCCGATTTCAAAGTGCGTATCGAAGAAACGCCCGAAGGGGAGAAAAAACCGGTGGTGGAGCTCAACGCCCGCAATTTGCCCGAATTGCGCATCTCCCGCCATTACCGCGAAATGCTGGAAGGATTCCGACTGGAAAAAAACAAAACGCCTTCGCAAAAAGAAGCCATCGCCTTTATCAAACAAAAATTGGATTCGGCCAATTGGTTTATCGACGCCGTCAAGCAACGCTACAACACCTTGCTCAAAACCATGGAGGCCATCGTGGATTATCAAAAGGATTATTTCCTTACCGGCGACGAACGCAAAATCAAACCCATGATTTTGAAAGACATCGCCAACCGGGTGAATTTGGATATATCCACCGTGTCCCGCGTGGCCAATTCCAAGTATGTGGACACTCCCTACGGCACCAAATTGCTCAAGGAATTCTTTTCCGAAAGCCTTACCGACGTTCACGGGCGCGAAGTGTCCACCATTAAAATCAAGGAGATCCTCAAGGAAATTATCGAGAACGAAGACAAGAAAAAACCCTATACCGACGACGGATTGGTGAAAGAGCTGGCCAAACACGGCATCAAGGTGGCTCGTCGCACCATTGCCAAATATCGCGACCAGCTCAACATTCCGCCCGCCCGATTACGTAAAGCCATATGAAAAAGGGCGCCCTTTGCCGCCCCGCATCTTGCCTGGCGTGGCTGATTTCCATCGTGTTCCACCCCGTGTTTATTCCTTTTTACATGTTGCTGGTCTATTTCGAGATCAGCCGTTATTTTTTTTACGACGTGCGCCATATTTTGCGCCTATTGTTCGTGTCGGCGGTGGTGGTGCCGGTGCTTTTATTGCTCCTCTTGTATAAACTGCGGATTTTGAGGTCGGTGTTTTTGGAGCGTCTCCGTGCCCGGGCGGGTTTCACTTTGTTTATGGCCGCCGTCTATTATATGCTGTACCGCGCGCTGGATCCCATTGCCGCCATGCACGACTTGGCCGATTACTTCAAGGGCATTGCCCTTTCGTTGGTTTTGTCGGCCCTCTTTTATGCGGGAGGCAAGAAAATCAGCCTTCATGCGCTGGCTTTAGGCGGCTCATGGATGTTTTTGATAAGGTGGAGCCATACGTACCGGACCGAAATCCTCGACATTTTGGCCGCCGTCACGCTGGTTACCGCCGTAGTATTGGCTTCGCGACTCCAATTGCGCGCCCACAGTCTCGGCGAATTGTTTTGGGGGCTCGCGGTGGGTATGGCGGGTCAATTGCTGGTGTGGTGGTGGGTATAAAGTTGTCCGTCCCCCTGGCAAGGGGCCGGTATTTTTCGTAAATTTCACTAACTCAAATTTGGCCGTCATGAACGATTTCGCCCGACAAATCCGTCAAGGCATTCCCTCCCAATTACCTCCTCCCAAGCCCTATGATCCTTCGGTTAACCATGCGCCGCCGCGCCGCTTGATCCTAACCGACGAGGAGAAAAAGCTGGCCGTGCGGAATGCATTGCGCTATTTTCCGCCGGAATGGCATGCCGAATTGGCACCCGAATTTTGGGACGAACTCCATCGATACGGGCGCATTTACATGTACCGCTTCCGTCCCGATTATCCCATGTATGCCCGGCCCATTCACGAATATCCCGCCAAAATCCCCGAAGCGGCCGCCATCATGCTGATGATTCAAAACAATTTGGACCCGCGCGTGGCCCAACATCCGCACGAGCTTATCACTTACGGAGGCAACGGAGCCGTCTTCCAAAACTGGGCGCAATATCTCCTGACCATGAAATATTTGTCGGAAATGGAGGAAGATCAAACCCTGGTCATGTATTCCGGTCATCCGTTGGGCCTTTTTCCTTCGTCCAAAGAGGCGCCCCGCGTGGTGGTGACCAACGGCATGATGATTCCCAACTATTCCACCCTCGACGATTACGATCGCTACAATGCTTTGGGCGTAACCCAATACGGGCAAATGACGGCCGGAAGTTATATGTACATCGGTCCCCAGGGCATCGTGCACGGAACCACCATCACCTTGCTCAATGCCAAGCGCATCATTATCGAAAAATACGGCAAGGACCCCGACGAACCCGTGCTGTTCGTTTCTTCGGGATTGGGCGGCATGAGCGGGGCCCAACCCAAAGCGGGAGATATCGCGGGATTGGTATCGGTGGTGGCCGAAGTCAACCCCAAAGCGGCACGCAAGCGGTACGAACAGGGATGGGTGGACGAGCTCATCGAAGATTTGGACGAATTGGTCCGCAAAGTGCGGCGGGCCCTGGCCGAAAAGCGCACCGTCTCGTTCGGATTTTTGGGCAACGTGGTGCATGTGTGGGAAAAATTCCTGGAAGAAAATATCCGCATCGATTTGGGAAGCGACCAAACGTCGTTGCACAATCCGTATAACGGCGGGTATTATCCGGTGGAATTGACCTTTGAAGAAGCCAACCGCATGATGGCCGCCGAGCCGGAAAAATTCAAGGAATATGTCCATCGCTCTTTGCGCCGCCAGGTAGAGGCCATCAACCGCCATGCCGAACGGGGCACCTACTTTTTCGATTACGGGAATGCCTTCCTGGTGACCGCCGCCAAAGCCGGTGCCGACATTTTGCGTCCCGACGGGCGGTTCAAATACCCTTCTTATGTAGAGGATATTATGGGTCCCTATTGTTTCGATTACGGGTTCGGACCCTTCCGGTGGGTATGTACCAGCGGCGACCCCGCCGATTTGGAAGTAACCGACCGCATAGCCACACAAGTGCTGGAAGAATTGATGGAAACCGCACCCGACCGCATCCGCCAACAAATGGACGACAACATTCGCTGGATCAAAGGGGCGCGAGACAATAACCTGGTGGTGGGAAGCCAAGCCCGCATCCTGTATGCCGATGCATGGGGACGCATTGAAATAGCGCGGCGTTTCAACCGGGCCATTGCCCGCGGCGAGATTTCAGCTCCCGTTGTGCTGGGACGCGACCACCACGATGTGAGCGGCACCGATTCGCCTTTTCGCGAAACTTCCAATATTTACGACGGAAGTCGCTTTACGGCCGACATGGCGGTGCACAACGTCATCGGCGACGCCTTTCGGGGTGCCACGTGGGTATCGCTCCACAACGGAGGCGGCGTGGGTTGGGGTAAAGTGATCAACGGCGGATTCGGAATGGTGATCGACGGTTCGCCCGAAGCCGAACGGCGGTTGCAAAGCATGCTTTATTGGGATGTGAATAACGGTATCGCCCGACGCTCGTGGGCCCGCAACGACAATGCCATGTTTACGGCCCGCCGGGCCATGGCCGAAAATCCGCGCCTCCGCATCACCATGCCCCATTTGGTGGACGATGCCCTCATTGCCGGATTGGGACGGGACGTTCAGGGCAAATGACCGAAAAATTTATAGGATAGGATAATAGCCGTAATGATGCCCGCCAGGTCGGCAAACAGGCCGGCCCATACCGCATAGCGCACTTTTTTGATACCCACGGATCCGAAATATACGGCCAGCACGTAAAAGGTGGTCTCGGTGGAGCCTTGCAAAACCGAGGTGAGATGTCCCACGAAGCTGTCCACCCCGTAGAGCTCCCAGGTTTCGATCATGGCGGCACGGGCCCCTCCGCCCGTTAGCGGCTTGAGGAAGGCCACCGGTAAGGCGTCTACAAATCGTAGGTCGCTGAAAAACAAACCAAAAAAGGCTCGAAATCCGTCCAACAGGAAATCCATGGCGCCCGAGGCGGTAAATGCTCCGATGGCGGTGAGCATGGCCACCAGATAGGGAATGATGGTGACCGCCACATCGAATCCCCCTTTGGCCCCTTCGATAAAGGCGTCGTACACGTTGATTTTGGCCCTAAGGCCCATGCCGATAAACAGGGCGATGACGGCAAACAGGAGACCGTTGCTCAATACGTTGGTGAAGCGGTTGATTTCTTCGGGCGTTTTTCCGTTGAGGTAAGCGATAAGCCCGCCGATCACGGCCAGAGCGCCGCCCAGATACAGGATGGTCACGGGGTCGAACAACCAGCGCAACCATTTTTTGAAGTTGCCCGTTTGAATGTACATGGTAAGCATCAATCCCGCCAGAGTGGAAAAAAAGGTGGCCAACAGAATGGGAATGAAAACGTCGGTGGGATTTTGGGAATGGTGTGCCGCCCTGAGGGCGAGGATGCTTACCGGGATCAGGGTGAGCCCCGAGGTGTTGAGTACCAAAAACATGATTTGAGCGTCGGTGGCGGTGTCTTTTCGGGGGTTGAGGCTTTGCAATTCCTTCATGGCTTTGAGGCCCAGCGGGGTGGCGGCATTGTCCAATCCCAACATGTTGGCCGAAAAGTTCATCATCATGGCCCCGTGGGCGGGATGGTGTTCGGGAATGCCCGGAAATATTCTTTTGAAAAACGGCCGAACCAGTGCCGCCAGCTTGTCGATCATGCCGCTTTTTTCGCCTATTTTCATAATGCCCATCCACAGGGCCAGCACGCCGGTGAGGTAGAGGGATAGCTCGAAGCCCAATTTGGCGCGGTCGAATATGGTATGCATGATACGGCTGAAAATTTCGGGGTCGTTTTCCAGACCCACCCATCCGGCCATGAAGGTTTTAAATACCGCTACCGCGAAAGCAATCAGAAAGAAAGCCGCCCAGATATAATTCAGCGCCATAGTCCTTTTCAGGAAGTTTTGGCCCCTTTGAAGGGGGAGATTTTTTTGAGGGGAATTTTGGGTAATCCTTCCGCATCCTCGTAGCGGGCGGCCAATTGACCGCATGCCGCTTCGATATCCTGACCCCGGCTTCGCCGAACGGTGGCCACGATGCCGGCGTCTTTGAGCCGTTGACGAAACCGCTCCGTGCTTTCCCGATCGGGAGAGCGAAATTCGTCGAAGGAATCCGCGGGATTATATTCGATCAAATTGACTTTGGATGGAATCCGGCGGGCCAGCTTGATGAGGGCTTTGGCATGTCGCTCGTCGTCGTTGATCCCTTTAAAAAGGATGTATTCGAAAGTAACCGGATCTTTGGTTTTTCGGTACCAATATTCCAAGGCTTCGGTGAGCGCGCGCAGGCCTCCGGTGCGGGCGTTGACGGGCATCAGGCGGGTGCGGGTGTCGTCGATGGCGGAGTGTAGAGATACGGCCAATTTGACACGCGGCCATTCGTCGGCCAGGCGTTTGATCATTTTGGGTATGCCCGCCGTGGACACGGTGATGCGCCGGGGCGAATAGCCCAATCCGTCGGGCGAGGTGATGATTTCTATGGCTTTGCGTACGTTGTCGTAGTTCAACAGCGGCTCGCCCATCCCCATAAACACGATGTTGGTGAGGGGACGGCCGTAATTTTCCCGGCTTTGGGCTTCGGCCTCTTTGACTTGGTCCACGATTTCGTCATAGGTGAGGTTGCGCACCCGTTTGAGGCGGGCGGTGGCACAAAAGCGGCAATCCAAACTGCATCCCACTTGGGCCGAAATGCAAGCGGTAACCCGTTTTTTGTCGGGGATGAGTACGCTTTCCACCAGCATGCCGTCCGGGAGGAGGACCGCATTTTTGAGGGTGCCGTCGGCGCTCTTGCGGGTTTCGGTGAAGGAGGCTTGCGGAATGTAAAATCGTTCGGCCAAAATTTGGCGCAAGGATTTGGGCAAGTTGGTCATGTCTTCAAAGGATTCGGCCCCCTTGTTCCAGAGCCAATCCCAAACTTGCTTGGCACGGAAGGCGGGTTGGCCCATTTGGCGGAATACCTCCTCCAAGGCGGGCTTGTCCAGGAGCTTGATATTTTGTCTTTCGCCGTTCACCGCTCAGTCGATTTCTTCGAAATCCGCATCTTCCACTTTACCTCGATTGCCTTTTCCCCGCGAAATATAGGTTTTGCCCGGTTCGGTTTTATCTTGTTCGTCCCGGTAATAGGGATTTCGGAATTGTTCTTCGAATCGTTTTTGGGCGTCCCGCACCATCTTGCGCATCATGTAGGGCCCCAAAAACCGGCCCAGCAATTTTAAGAGCCAGTAGATGATGAGGATAACCAATAAAATTCTCAGCAATGTACCCATATCGTCGAATGATTTGGCTAAAGTTACGAATTTCCGCCGGCTTTATTTTTTACCTTCCTCTTCATTTTCATCATCAAACACCACTCCGTATTGGCGCGCGATTTTTTTGGCTTCGGGCGCCCATTTTTTCAGGTTTTCGATGCGCCGCTCGTGGGAGGGGTGGGTGGAGAGAAATTCGGGCGGTTGCTGACCACCCAATTTAGTCATTTTAATCCATACGTTCACCGCCGCATCGGGATTGTAACCGGCAATGGCCATCAATATTTGGCCTATTTTGTCCGCTTCCGATTCGTGTTTGCGCGAGTAGGGGAGAATCACGCCCAGGGTGGAGCCGTATCCGTAAATGGCCAGCCATTTTTCCCGTTCTTCGGGCGGCGCGTTTTGGGTGGCCAACATGGTGAGGATGGCGCCCAAGTTTTGCATGTACACTTGCGACATGCGTTCGGCCCCGTGGTTGGCCAGCGCATGGGCTATTTCGTGCCCCATCACGGCCGCTATTTCGTCGTCGGTGGTGGTTACTTTCAATAGGCCGTCGAAATACACCACCTTACCGCCCGGCATGGCGAAGGCGTTCATGGTGGAATCGTCCACCACGTTGAATTCCCATTGATAGCCTTTGAGTTCGTCTTCCCAACCCCGGGATTTGTAGTAGGTTTCCACCGCCTTCACGATCCGGTTGCCGATTCGGCGAATGCGTTCTTGCTTTTGCACGTCTTTGGACGGCGGATGTTCTTTGAGGAATTGATCGTATTGGGCGAAAGAAGCGGGAAACAACTGGGAGTTGGGAATAAAGTTCAGTTGTTTGCGTCCCGTGATATGCACCGTCTTGCATGCGGCAAGGGTGAGGATAAAGGCCAGAAAAACGATCGATTTTTTCATCTCCGTATTTTTTGCTTAGAAAAAATAAAACTTTTATTTGGATTTTTTGGCTTTTCGGTTGCGTTTGGCCGCCTTTCGGGCCGCCCGTTTGTTGGCTTGTTCGGCTTTTTGGCGTGCCTTTTCGATCATGCGTTTCCGCCGCAATACCTGGCGGCTGTGGATGCTTTTGGCTCCTCCGCAACGGCTGGATTCGTCGCCCGGGCGGGTCCGTTTGAGGTATAGGGTCACTCGCACGCCCGCTTCGTGTCCTTTTTGATAAAGGGTGCCCGAATAAGGGAGGGGGAAGCCCAAGCGGGCGGGTGTAAAAGGGTTTTCGTCGCCGGTTTTGTATCGCGGATTATCGTCCAAAACGGGCAAATCATAGATATAAAGGGCGTAATATCCCTCGTAAGCGGTACGGAAGCTGAAGCGGTAAAAAAACGACACTTCCCACAGACCGGTCCGTGAAGGATAATACCATCCCAATCCGCCTTCCAATGCGGGTTGCCAGGCCGCCGGTAAGGAATATACGGCCGCGAAATGGGGATCTTCGCGAAACGTGCGCGTAAAGGCCGGGCGGTAAGCCAATTCGCCTCCCGCATGGGCAAAAAGCACGTACCGGTTGAGCTTGAAACTCCGCACTTCAAAACTTACGGGCACACGGATCATCCACGGAGCCATGGCCCGGGTCCGGTGATACCATTTTTCGCCTTCCGCCGATTCGCGAGGCGGCACGTAAATCGTCATCTTGTACAGCGGCATGCGCGTGGCCAAAAGTCGAAATTTGAGTCCCATACGGTCGGACCACATCCAATTGTATGCCAAACCGCCTCCGTAACCCAAGGCCGTGAGCCTGTGTAGGCGGAATTCGCCCGTTACGGGAGGCGAAGCGCCGAATGCCGGAAACCAACCTCCTTCCAGGGTCAACCCCCACCGGTGATAGTCGGAGGCAAAATCGTAGGCGTTCGATTTGTCGAACCACTGGCCGCGGACGGGGGCCGTCAAAATCAAGGCGATCAAAATTGTCGGAACTCTTCGCATTAGGCCGGATTTTGAGCGGGAGCGGGCGGTTCTTCGCCTTCGGCGGTGCGCATTTGTTGCATGCGCGCAAGGGGCTTGTTGAGCTTGACCGTAATTTTGATGATGCGCCTGAAGCTGTCGATCAAATCCCGCGATTCGTTCAAAATGCCCATAAAAAAGGCGTTGTTTTTCGGATCCACTTTTCCTTCCTTGATTCTTCGGATCTGACGTTCGATGGCGGCATCCAACATTTCTTCCAGCTCGGCCGAGGATTTGTGAAATTTTTTCAACGACCCGATATCCCCCTCCTTGTAGGCCGTTTGTACCTCGCGGATAAATTCGCCGAAGCGGGCCGATATGTTTTCCAAATCGGCAATTTGGTCGGGCAACAGCGGACGATGTTGGTTGCTTACGTAATCTTTCGAAGCTTTGGAAATGTAGTGGATGGATTGGATGATGTCTTGTACTTTGTTGATTAATTTAATGTAATTGTTACCGATTTTGATTTGATCGGGATTGATGTAGTAAAACACGTAATACATCTGTTCCCGCAATTTGTTTCCCTGGTCGAAAATGCGTTTAATGTCGCGATTGATTTCGGTGAGGCGGTCTTCGTCATAATTTTTGAGCCCTTCCACTATGGCCGAATATTCCTTATAAAGGGTATCGAGGAGGGAAATCAGGCGTCCGAAGGTTTTTTCCAATACCTGGCGGAGGTCGTCGCTGATTACGTAAGAGATGCTGATCAATTCTTCCTTTTCGCCGGCCGTTTCTTTATGGAATTTCAAGTGGTTTTTGTAAAGCAAATAAAGGGCGAACGCAAAGAGGACGAATCCCACCCACAGGCCCCAATTATAGAGGAGCGAAGCGAAGAGGGCCGAAATGGTGAAGGCCACCAGGGCGGTCACGAACCATCCGGTAATCACGCTGATCACACCCGCAATGCGGTACACGGCGCTTTCGCGTCCCCAGGCGCGGTCGGCCAGGGAAGACCCCATGGCCACCATGAAAGTCACGTATGTGGTGGAGAGGGGCAATTTGTAGGACGTCCCGATGCTGATCAATATGGCCGCCACAATCAGGTTTACCGACGCCCGGACCAGGTCGAAATCGGGAGCGTTTTTCTTGAGTTTTTTGGACAATTTTTGGGTTTCGGGCACTTGAAAGCGGCTGTCGATCCACTGGCGCACTTTGGGCGGTACCACGGCTACCACCACTTTATGCAATCCGATGGCCGAACGCACGATGCTTCGCGACACGATATTGGACTCGAATTTTTCGTCCGTCAATCCTTGGGACGACAAATCCAATGCCGTGCGGGCCACGCGCAAGGCCTTTTTGGAAGTCCACAGGGTGATCACCATGATGGTGCCGGCAATCACCAGGAACAATGTGGGCGTTTTCACCTTTTGCGCCAGGGCCGACATCATGAATGTATGCGGGTCGCCGCCGTGTTGTTGGAGGATTTCCAACGAATTGTACGCCGCAATGGGCACCCCGATAAAGTTCACCAAATCGTTGCCCGCAAAAGCCAGGGCCAGCGAGAAAGTGCCCAAAAGAATGATGATTTTAAATACGTTGTATTTAAGGTATTTATTCACTATGTATGAAACCACGGTGCCCAGCAAAAAGCTCCCCCAAATAATTTGGGCCGAGTATTCTTTGAGGATATGTTTGATGTCGTCGTAAAAAGGCGTGCCCTTAAGGCCTTTGAGGATGATAAAATAACTGATGCTCGCCATGGCTATGCCGCCGAAAATCGCCACCGCCACGTTGCGTTTATGCACATCGTATTGAAAAGTAAATACCAGGCGCGAAAAAAACTGGACAATGGCCGCTACGGTAAAGGCGATGACGATGGAAAGCAAAATTCCCCCTATGATCATCAGGGCTTTGGAGCTGTTGATAAATTTGGCCATTTCGCCCAATTGGTATTCGGGGCTTTGGTAGATTTTCCATACGCTCACGGCCACGGCCGCGCCCAGGAGTTCGAATACGATGGACACGGTGGTGGAGGTGGGCAATCCCAAGCGGTTGAAAGTGTCGAGCAGGATAATGTCGGTGAGCATCACCGCCACGAAGATGATAATGATTTCGTGAAAGGTGAACATTTGGGGATGAAAGATGCTCTTCCGGGCCACTTCCATCATTCCGCTGGAGAAGATGGCCCCCGCAAATATGCCCAGGCTGGCCACGATCATAATGGTGCGAAAGGTAAAAACTTTGGAGCCCAGGGCCGAATTCAAAAAATTAACGGCGTCATTGCTGACGCCTACGATCAAATCCACGATAGCCAAAAAAATGAGCATGGCCACCAGGGCGACGTAAATTTCCATG